>JBKBUD010000150.1:0-4180 GCA_046290865.1 Novosphingobium sp.
CAGCAAGCCGTGGTCGCCGAAAGCACCGAGATCTCGGCGATGATGCGCTCGGTCGTCGATCAGTTCGCCGAGTACGCCAAGCTTTCGAAGAAGCTGCCGCAGGATGCCGGCGGACAGCTCGGTGATATCGAGGACGCCGGCAAGCTGGCGGATTCGGTGGCGGCGAACCTTGCCGCCAAGGTTGCCGACAAGCAGGCCGTGCTGTCCGAAGCCGACCCGATGAAGCGGCTCGAGATGGTCCTCTCCTTCATGGAGGGCGAGCTTGGCGTGCTGCAGGTTGAGCGCAAGATCCGTGGTCGCGTGAAGCGCCAGATGGAAAAGACCCAGCGCGAATACTACCTGAACGAGCAGCTCAAGGCGATCCAGTCCGAGCTGGGCGGCGGCGATGGCGAGGAAGCCAACGAGATTGCCGAGCTTCAGGAGAAGATCGACAAGCTCAAGCTGTCCAAGGAAGCCAAGACCAAGGCCATGGCGGAGCTGAAAAAGCTCAAGACCATGCAGCCGATGAGTGCCGAAGCGACCGTCATCCGCAACTACCTCGACGTGCTGCTGGGCCTGCCCTGGGGCAAGCGCAGCAAGCTCAAGAAGGACATTCCGGCGGCGCAGGCGATCCTCGATGCGGATCACTATGCGCTCGACAAGGTCAAGGACCGCATTGTCGAGTATCTGGCGGTGCAGGCGCGGACGAACAAGCTGAAGGGGCCGATCCTGTGCCTCGTCGGGCCTCCGGGCGTCGGCAAGACCTCGCTTGGCAAGTCGATCGCCAAGGCGACCGGGCGCCAGTTCGTGCGCCAGTCGCTGGGCGGCGTGCGCGACGAGGCCGAGATTCGTGGCCACCGCCGCACCTACATCGGCTCGCTGCCGGGCAAGATCGTAACCAACCTCAAGAAGGCCGGCACGGCGAACCCGCTGTTCCTGCTCGACGAGATCGACAAGCTCGGTCAGGACTTCCGCGGCGATCCGGCTTCGGCGCTGCTCGAAGTGCTCGATCCCGAACAGAACGCGAAGTTCCAGGACCACTACCTGGAACTGGACTTCGACCTTTCGGACGTGATGTTCGTCTGCACGGCGAACAGCCTGAACCTGCCGCAGCCGCTGCTCGACCGTATGGAGATCATCCGGCTCGAAGGCTACACCGAGGACGAGAAGGTCGAGATTGCCGAGCGTCACCTGATCGCCAAGCAGGTGGAGGCACACGGGCTCAAGAAGGGCGAATTCACGCTCGAGACCGAAGCGCTGCGCGATCTGATCCGCTACTACACCCGTGAGGCCGGCGTGCGTACGCTGGAGCGCGAAGTGGCGCGTCTTGCGCGCAAGTCGCTGCGCCAGATCCTCGAGGGCAAGGCCAAGTCGGTCACGATCACGCCCGAGAACCTCTCGGACTTTGCCGGCGTGCGCAAGTTCCGCCATGGCGTCTCCGACGAGGAGAACCAGGTCGGTGCGGTGACCGGCCTTGCCTGGACCGAGGTGGGCGGCGAACTGCTGACGATCGAAAGCGTGACGGTGCCCGGCAAGGGCGCGGTCAAGACCACCGGCAAGCTGGGCGAGGTGATGAGCGAGAGCGTTCAGATGGCGTTCAGCTTCGTCAAGGCGCGCAGCCCTGCCTATGGCATCCGGCCTTCGATCTTCAACCGCAAGGACCTGCACATCCACCTGCCCGAAGGCGCTGTGCCCAAGGACGGGCCGAGCGCGGGCATCGGCATGGTCACGGCGATGGTCTCGACGCTGACCGGCATTCCGGTGCGGGCCGACGTGGCGATGACCGGCGAGGTCACCTTGCGCGGTCGCGTGCTGGCGATCGGTGGCTTGAAGGAAAAGCTGCTGGCGGCACTGCGCGGGGGCATCAAGACGGTGCTGATCCCCGAGGAGAACCGCAAGGACCTTGCCGAGATCCCCGCCAACATCAAGGAAGGCATGGAGATCGTGCCGGTGAGCCATGTCGACGAGGTGCTGGCGCGCGCGCTGGCATCGGTACCGCAGGCTATCGAGTGGACCGAGGCAGACGATCTGGCCTCGCAACCAACGGCGCCTTCATCGCCGACCGGAGCCACACCGACCGCCCACTGAGGCGCTTGCAATTGCAACTTTTACAAGGGGTGCGCGCACGATTGTTGCGCGCACCCTTTTCGTTGTCGGGAAAGCGCCGTTTCTTGGGCCATTCTGGCCCACGACTTCCCGATTAACCTTTGACAGGTCGTTGTTTCTCGGCTTGTTTCCCTGCACCCGAAAGGCGACTCATTTCCATTCAACCCAAGACAAAAGACGTAGGGGGTTCCGCAATGAACAAGAACGATCTGATCGGCGCCGTCGCCGATGTCAGCGGCCTGTCGAAGGGCGATGCGACCAAGGCCGTCGAGGCCGTCTTCGAATCGATCTCCGGTGCGCTGGCGAAGGGCGATGAAGTGCGCCTGGTCGGTTTCGGCACTTTCTCGGTTGCCAAGCGCAAGGCCTCCACCGGCCGCAACCCGCGCACGGGCGAACCGATGTCGATCAAGGCTTCGGCCCAGCCCAAGTTCAAGGCCGGCAAGGGCCTCAAGGACGCGGTCAACTGATCGCAGCCTGATCGGGCTTCCGGCCCGTTGCAATTCGAAGCCGCGTCAGTCAGCGAGACCGGCGCGGCTTTTCTTATGGATTGATGCGGATGAGCGCGGTTGGCGCTTCCTTGGTGCGGGCGTTGACGCTCCACTTCAGCGTCTTGCCGGAGGCTGCGGGGGCAGGGCCTTCGTCGGTGTTGTTGGCGAGGATCTCGCCATCGGTGGTCAGCGTCAGCACACCGTCGAGGACGGGCATGCCATCGCCGCCAGCCTTCTGACTCTTCTCGTCCGCGGCCATGGAAGCCATGCCCATGAAGGGGGAATTGCCACCGCCTGCAGCAAAGGCCGGTGCATCGATGCGCACGCTGCCATCGGCGCGGCGGATCATGGTGACGAAGGGCATGACCATCGGCAGCTTCTCGACCGTGGGGAAGCTGAAATCGTGGGTCAGCTTGCCGGTGATCGCGTATTCGACCTCGAACTTGCCGTCGCCCTTGTCGACGACGGACTTCCAGCCCTTCTGGCGGCGCAGGCGATCGGCGAATTCCTGCGCGGCGCGTGGGTCTGCTGGGTCAATGCCGCCGAGCATGGCCTTGGCCATCTGCTCGTCGGATTTCTTCTTGTCGGCCGCAGCAGCCTTGCTGGCGGCGAGGTCTTCTTCCCAGACGCGCTTCTGCTCCGCGATTTCGTCGGCGGTGCAGGCGCGCTCTTCGCCCTTTTCATCATCGAAGCAGTTGGAAGGCTCGAACGTCGCCGTGTCGTTCTTCTTGTTGCGCTCTTCCTCGGCCAGCTTCGACAGGGCGAGAACGTGGATCTCGCCCTTGTAGGTGAAGCTGAAGGTGCCGTCCTTGCGCAGGTCTATGCCCGAGGTGAAGCGGCCGGGGAGGAGCAGGCAGCCTGCCAGCAGGAGTGTGGCGAGCGTTGCTGCCGCCAGAGCCCAAGAACGCCGCATCTGCCCCTCCCTGGAATGCTATCCCTCGCGCGTGGCGACCGCGTAGAGCGCGATGGCCGCCGCATTCGATACGTTAAGGCTTTCGATGGCCGAGGCAATGGGAAGCCGCGCAATCGAATCGCAGTGCTGGGCGACGTTATGACGAAGGCCTTCGCCTTCAGCGCCGAGCACCAGCGCGACCGGGCCTGCCGGCACGGCGGAGGGAAACACCGCTTTGCCATCGCCATCCAGACCGATGCGCCAGTAGCCTTCCTCGCTCATGCGTTCGAGCGCACGCGACAGGTTCACCACGCGCACCCATGGCACGATTTCCAGCGCGCCCGAGGCCGACTTTGCCAGCGTGCCCGATTCGGGCGGCGCATGGCGATCCTGCGTGACGAGGGCCGCGACATTGAAGGCGGCGCACGAGCGGAGAATCGCGCCGACGTTGTGCGGATCGGTGACCGAATCGAGCACTACGATGGTGCGGCCTTCGGATTCGTCGAGAACGTCGTCGAGAGCGACATCGTCCAGCGGGGCGCAATCGAGCACGAGGCCCTGGTGCGGGGCATCCTTGGCGACGAGGCGGGCGAGGTCAGCTGCCTGTGCGTATTCTACAGGCAGCGAGGCGGGGAGCTCGGCATCGTGGTCGTCAAGCATGGCCTGAATCGCCTCGCGGGTGCCCCACAGCTTCTTGGCGTCGCGGTTGGGGTTG
>JBKBUD010000151.1:0-4160 GCA_046290865.1 Novosphingobium sp.
CCAGGCCTTACGGTCGCGATTCTCGCGCTGTTTGCCGGACTGATGGTCGACAAGTTCGGTCGGCGCCGCCTCCTGCTGTGGTCGACAGGCCTCTACGGCTTCGTCGGCATGGCCCCGATGTTCCTCGACAACCTTGACCACATCTATGCCTCGCGCCTGCTGCTTGGCGTTGCCGAAGCCGCCATCCTCACCACGGTAAACACCCTGATCGGTGACTACTGGGACGAAAAGGGGCGTTACCGCTGGCTCTCGATCCAGGGCATCGTCGGTCCGTTCTTCGGCAGCGCGGTGATCTTTACCTCGGGCTATCTCGCCTCGATGAGCTGGAACGCGGTCTTCATGATCTACGCGGTTGGCTTCGTCTGCTTCATCGCGATGCTCGCCTTCATCTACGAACCGGACAACGACGATACCGCCCGCAAGATGCTCGGCATCGGCGGCGAGGCCAGCACGCCGTTTCCGTGGAAGGGCGTCGCCCTGTTTGGTCTCGTCACGCTGTTCGGCGGCGCGCTCTACTACGTCTTCATCATCAATGGCGGGATCGTCTGGCAGGAACTCGGCGTGTCCGACCCCAAGGAAATCGGCCGCCTGACCACGATCCCGAGCATGTTCGTGATCGTCGGTGCGCTGATCTTCTGGGCCACCGGCCGCCTCGGCGCGCGCGCGCAGCTCACCATCTTCCTCCTGCTGCTCGGCTCCGGACTTGGCGTCATCGGTTCGGCCAGCGACTGGAAGGGCATGGTTGCCGGCATGGCGCTGCAGCAGACCGGCGCGGGCATGGCCGTGCCGACCCTGATCGCCTGGGCGCAGGGCTACCTGCCGTTCGAGCACCGCGGTCGCGGCATGGGCGTGTGGACATCCACCTTCTTCCTCGGCCAGTTCGTCTCGCCGCTGCTGGTCAGCATGGCGCGGACCTCGAGCGGCACGATGCAGGGCGCATTCGTGATCGCCGGTGCACTCGGGATCGTGATCGCAGTGGTGACGTGGTTCATCGTCACCCCGCGTCAGGCCGAACCGGCACTGGCGTGATGCGCCGCCTCACGCTCGCTGCCGTGGCTTGCGCCCTCCTGGGCAATGGCCCGGCAGCACCGGACAACCGCCGCATCGTCGAGGACTTCGCTCGCCTGTTCTACGTCGAGCGCGACGTGCGCCAGGCGTTCGAGACTTACGTCGCTCCCGATTACGTCCAGCACAATCCCGGCGTACCGGACGGACGCGAGGCGGCCATCGCGCTGCTCCAGCCGATGTTCTCGGACCGCAACCACAGCTTCGAGGTGCGCAAGATCATCGTCGATGGCGATCTTGCCGCGATCCACATCTTCGCCAAGCCCGATCCGGCGGCACGCGGCGCTGCCGTGGCCGACTTCTATCGCTTGAAAGACGGCAAGATCGTCGAACACTGGGACGTGATCCAGCCGATCCCGGAAAAGTCTGCCAACGCGCACCCGATGTTCTGAGTGCGCGCTGGCCGTGGCCGCCCTACTCGGCGGCCACCGGCTCCCCGGCTTCGGCGCGCCGCAACTGCATCATCCGCCGGCGAACCCTGATCGCGCCTGCGTCCGACGGCAGGATCACCGGCCGCAGATCCCAGAAATCGCCATCGCCCATCGCTTCTTGCTGGGCATGCAGCATCGGATGGTCTTCCTCGAGGAAGGCCTTCTCGAGCAGCGCGTGCGCCTCGGGGGTAGGTTCGTGGGTGTAGAAGTAGTGCGTCGAGGTCGCCGTCTCCGGCGTCAGGATATGCGGATCGCCCATCGGCGGCACCACCATGTCCTTGCGGTCAGTGCCCGATCGCGCCAGCCCGATGAACAGCGCGAGGCTGGACGGCGCGTTCCAGCGCATATGCAGCCACTGGTCGGTCTTCGCGCCCTCGGGCAGCATGGGCACGGCCCACGCTGGTGGCTCGGAGTCCGGCATCGTCCAGTTGTTCCAGATCGCACCGTTCTCCTCCTGAAGCACCTCGTGCTGTCCGCAGGTCAGCAGCGAGCCGTTCACGCCGAAGCTGTCGCGGTGGACGAATTCGGCGTGGCTCAGGTCCATCAGGTTGTCCGTGACCAGTTCATAGCTCGCCTCCATCCTGATGGTGCCGCGATGGAGCGGCTTGTCGTGGTCGAGGAAGCCATAGTCCGGGATCAGCGCCGGGTCGGCCAAATCGGCATCGCCCGGCCAGAACCACACGCCCGTATGCTTCTCGACGACCGGCAGCACTTCGACCTTGGCGATGTCGAGCGGCTGGCCGCTGAACGGGTTGTGCGCGCAATTTCCCGCGCCGTCGAAGGCAAGACCGTGATAGCCGCAGCGCATCATGTCGCCATCGCGCCCGCCCCGGCTTAGCGGCACAAAGCGGTGCGGGCAGCGGTCCGCCATCATCACCATCGCGCCGTCCGCCTTGCGCCAGATCACCCACGGCCTGTCGAGCAGCCGCCGGGCCAGAAATCCGCCTTCGGGCACCTCGTGCGACCAGCAGGCCATGTACCAGCCATTGCGAATGAACGCGCTCACAGCCATTCTCCCCGGATGTCGAATCAAATAAACCACTCGGTTTCTTTATATCACGGACTGGTGCGATGAGAAGCCCCGTCAGCCGCAACCCGGAAGTCGTGCGCACCCGCATTCTCGATGCCGCGCAGGCCGAATTCATGGCCGAAGGCTTTGCCGGGGCCAGCACCAACCGCATCCTCGAACGCTTCGGCGGCTCCAAGCCGACCATGTTCCGCCATTTCGAGACCAAGCGCGCCCTGTTCGAAGCGGTCGTCGCGCGCATTGCCGAGCGCTGGCGCGACGCGGTCGACATGAACGATGTCAGCGATGCCGAACCGCGCGCGTGGCTGGAGCGCTTCGCCGAGCGCGCGCTGGGATGGATCCTCACCGACGAAAGCATCTTCGTCGGCCGCATGGCGATTGCCGAGGGCCACCTCTTTCCCGAAGTCGGCGAAACCTACCGCCAGCACGCTGTGACCCCGCTCAACGATCTGCTCGCGGCGCAGCTGGCCGCATGGACGGCAAGCGGCCTGCTTGCCTGCAGCGAGCCGCAGCGCGATGCGCTGGCCTTCTTCGACCTGACTCTGGCAGGCATGGTCAGCCGCAAGCTCTACCGCGTCGATGACGGCTTCGATGCCGCATCGCTGTCCGACCACGCGAGGCGCTGCGTCGCGCTGTTCCTCGATGGACTGCGGGCGAAGCCCTGAGCTTCAGGCCCTGACCGACTGTTCCTTGACCGGCTCCATCACCACGAAGGTGCTGGTGTTCGACACGTGCGGCAGGGTCGATATCTTCTCGCCAAGGACGATGCGAAAGCGGCGGATATCGGCGGTGCGGACCTTCAGCAGGTAGTCGAAGTTGCCCGCGATCATGTGCGCCTCCTCGATCTCGGGGATGGCCATCACGCCCCGATTGAAATCGGCCAGCGCCTGCTCGCGCGTGTCCGAAAGCTTCACTTCGGTGAAGGCCACGTGATCGAGGCCAAGCCGCGCCATGTTCACCACCGCGCGAAAGCCGCGGATCACCCCGTCGTCGATCAGCCGCTTGAGCCGCGTCTGACACGGCGTCTTCGACAGCCCGACCTTTTCGGCCAGTTCCGTCACCGGCATCCGCCCGTCGCGGGAGAGAATGTCGATGATCCGGCGATCGAACTGGTCAAGTTGCCTGTCTTCCATGAGATAAAGCCTACATCAGGTCACTTTCTCAGGCAAATAAAGGCAAAACACCCAAACTTCCGCATTTGAAAAGTCTGATTGCCGAAATGCCGGATGGTATTCTGGGCCATGAGCACGCCACTCCCCTTCGCCCGTTTCGCCCCCCGCCTCGCCGAACCTTCGGACCTGCGCCGCGCCATCACCGCCGCGACGCGTCGCCCCGAGCGCGAGTGCATGGCCGACCTGCTTCCGCACGCCGCGCTGCCCGAGACGGCGCGCAATTCCGCGCAGGCCCTCGCCCGCAAGCTGGTCGAAACACTCCGCGCCAAGCCGCGCGGCAATGGCGTGGACCAACTGGTGCAGGAATATGCCCTGTCCACGCAGGAAGGCGTCGCGCTGATGTGCCTGGCCGAGGCCCTGCTGCGCATCCCCGACAACGCCACGCGCGATGACCTGATCCGTGACAAGATCTCCGGCGGTGATTGGCTCGCCCACCTCGGCGCCGATCGCTCGCTCTTCGTCAAC
>JBKBUD010000019.1:0-35334 GCA_046290865.1 Novosphingobium sp.
AACAGGCCGGCAAGTACTTCAACAAGATCCAGTGTTTCTGCTTTACCGAGCAGAAGCTCGTGCCGGGCCAGGACGTCCGTATGCCGGTGATCTACTACGTCGATCCGGCGATTCTCGACGATCCGGGCGCCAACAACATCGAGGAGATCACGTTGAGCTACACGTTCAACGAGACCCCCGAAAGTGCGGCACAGGCCCGCAATTCCGGCGGCGCCAAGCCACTTGCCTTATTGGCAGAAAAGCCTCTGGACCGCGCGCAAGCACGGCGATAAAGGCCCAAGTGAACTGTGCCCGTGGCGCTCTGCTGCGGGCCTGCCATTACGACCAGATTTGACTGGGGGATTTCGACGATCATGGCCGGCGCAAAGAACCACGATTATCACATTTTGCCGCCCGACGTGTGGCCCTTCATCGGTGCCCTCTCGGCGCTGACCATGACCAGCGGCGGCGTGCTGTACATGCACAAGATGGCCGGTGGCCACGCCGTGTTCTTCGCTGGCCTGCTGGGCGTGATCGTCACGTTCTTCTCCTGGTTCGGCAAGATCATCAAGGAAGCGCACGCGGGTGACCACACCCCGGTGGTGCAGCTCCACCAGCGCTACGGCATGATCCTGTTCATCGCCTCGGAAGTGATGTTCTTCGTCGGCTGGTTCTGGGCCTTCTTCGACTTCTCGCTGTTCCCCTCGACCATCGCCGAGGTGGTCGGTGGCCAGTGGCCGCCCAAGGCGATCGAAGCGGTCATGGACCCGTTCGACCTGCCGCTGCTCAACACCCTGATCCTGCTCTGCTCGGGCACCACGCTGACCTGGGCGCACCACGCCCTGATCCACGGTGACCGTGAAGGCCTCAAGAAGGGTCTTTGGGCCACGATCATTCTGGGTGCGATCTTCTCGATGATCCAGGCTTACGAATACGCGCATGCGCCGTTCGCCTTCGGCACCAACACCTACGGCTCGGCCTTCTACATGGCGACCGGGTTCCACGGCTTCCACGTGATCGTTGGCACCGTGTTCCTCGTCGTGTGCCTGATCCGCGCTTACAAGGGCCACTTCACGCCACGCCAGCACTTCGGTTTCGAAGCCGCTGCATGGTACTGGCACTTCGTCGACGTGGTGTGGCTGTTCCTGTTCGTCGCCATCTACGTGTGGGGCGGCTGGGGCTACAAGATCCACTGATGCCGTCTGGCGACAGCCAGCACTCGAAGGGGCAGCCGGGGATTACCCAGGCTGCCCTTTTCGGTTTGTGCCCACGCTGCGGGGCCAGGGGCTTGTGGGCGGGACCCGGAGCTCTGGCAGAGCGTTGCTCATCCTGCGGCCTTGAATTCGAACGCCATGAGCCGCGTGGTCGAGGGATGTATCTGGTCGTCCTGCCGGTCACGATCCTGTTGGTGCTTGCTGCCCTCAAGCTTGACGACATCGTTCAACTGCCGATCTGGGCGCTGATTGCTCTGTGGGGCACGCTCGTTCCAGCCATCGTGACTGCCACTCTGCGCTACGCCAAAGCGACCGTGCTCATGGCGCGACTCGAAAAGGAAGGTCTCCTGTGATGCGGCGCGTGCCGATCGTTTCCACCGTCATCGTGATTGCCGCCGTCCTGACGATGATCGGGCTCGGCGTTTGGCAGTTGGAGCGACTGCAGTGGAAGCAAAACCTTCTGGCGCACTATGCGTCCGCGATGAATGACCCGGCAGACGTGCCTTTCCCTTCCGCCAATCCGGAAGAAACAGAGCCGGTCCTGTTCCGCCACTCGACAGTGACCTGCAATTTCACAACGGACTGGAACTCGATCTCCGGTCGGAACCGGCAAGATCAGGCGGGATACGTCCATGTTGTGCTGTGCGGGATCGACGGCAACAAGACTGCTCACGTCCAGGCGGGCTGGACCCAAGGCCCGCAGCATCCGGATTGGAAGGGCGGCAAGGTCAGTGGGCTGATCGCACCCTACATCGGTGGTACCGCCCGCCTGATCGCCGATCCACCTGCGCCGGGCTTCGCGGCAAGCGCCAAGCCCGATCCCAACGATATCCCCAACAACCACCTCGCCTATGCAGTGCAGTGGTTCTTCTTCGCGGGCGTCGCCTTGGTGATCTACGGCCTCGCGCTGCGCAAGCGCTGGCGGGAGCGGGGCTGACCGTCCTGGAAGCAAGGCGCGCCTCAATCCTTGCCCTTTGCCCCCATGGTCGCTAACCGCGCAAACCCATGAAGTACGTCAGCACTCGGGGGCAGGCACCCTCGCTCGATTTCCAGGGCGTCACGCTCGCAGGCCTCGCTTCGGATGGCGGTCTCTACGTGCCCGAGGCATGGCCGCAGTTCAGCGCGGACGAGATCGCCGCGATGGCCGGGCTTCCCTATGCCAAGCTGGCGCAGACGATCATGCAGCCCTTCGTCGGCGACTGCCTGACGCCCGAACGCCTGCTCGAACTGTGCGAGCAGGCCTACGGTCGCTTCGCCCATGCTGCCGTGGTGCCGCTCAAGCAGCTGGACGAGACGCAGTGGGTGCTCGAACTGTTCCATGGCCCCACGCTGGCGTTCAAGGACGTCGCACTCCAGCTGCTTGGCCTGCTGTTCGAGGAGTTCCTCGCGCGCGGTGACGACCATATCACCATTGTTGGGGCGACCTCGGGCGACACCGGTTCGGCCGCCATCGACGCGGTGGCAGGCCGCGCCAAGGTCGACATCTTCATGCTCCACCCGCACGGCCGCGTGTCCGACGTCCAGCGCCGCCAGATGACCACCGTCATCGCGCCGAACGTCCATAACATCGCCATCGACGGCAGCTTCGACGATGCCCAGGCGATGGTGAAGCGCATGTTCAACGACGCGACGATGACCAGCCGCTTCGGCATCGCCGCGGTGAACTCGATCAACTGGGCCCGCCTGATGGCGCAGGTGGTCTATTACTTCTATGCCGCCCTCCAACTCGGCGCGCCGCAGCGCAAGGTTGCCTTCTCGGTGCCGACCGGTAACTTCGGCGATGTCTTCGCAGGATACGTTGCAGCCAAGATGGGCCTTCCCATCGAGCGTCTCATCGTCGCCACCAACGTCAACGACATCCTCCATCGCGCGCTGTCGACGGGCGACTACTCGGCCAGCACCGTGACCCCCACCGCCGCGCCGTCGATGGACATCCAGGTCTCCTCGAACTTCGAGCGCCTGCTGTTCGACGGCTGCGGTCGCGATGGTTCGGCGATGGCCGGGCAGATGAAGCACTTCGAAGCGACCAAGGCGATGCAACTGACCAACCAGCAGCGCGAATCGGCCGCCGAGCTCTTCACCTCCGAACGCGCCGATGCAGGGCAAATGGCCAATGCCATGCGCTGGGCCTACGAGGCTTGCGGCGAAGTGCTTGACCCGCACACCGCCATCGGCCTCCACGCCGCCCGCGTCGCTGAAGGCATCCCCGCAGGCGTCCCCATCGTCACGCTCGCCACCGCGCACCCGGCCAAGTTCGTCGACGCGGTAGAGCGCGCCACCGGCGTCCGCCCCGGCCTGCCCTCCCGCGTGGGCGACCTGTTCGAACGCGAAGAGCGTTATGACCGTCTCCCCGGCGAGTATGACGCCGTGGCCGCCTACGTCGCCGAGCGCGCGACGCTCAAGCATGGCTGATCTCGATCTCCAGCCGAAGCTGATGGTCGGCGAGGGCTGGGCGGACTTTGCCCTGCTCGATTCCGGCCATGGCCGAAAGCTGGAGCAATACGGCCCGCACCGCTTCATCCGCCCCGAACCGCAGGCGATGTGGACGCCGCGCACTTCGGACTGGCGCGCTCATGCCGAGTTCGTCCCCGGCTCGGACGAAGACGGCGGCGGGCGCTGGCAGTTCGAGCGCCCGGTCCCGCGTGAGGGCTGGGAGCTTGGCTGGAATGACGTCCGCTTCACCGCCTCCTGCACCCCGTTCCGCCACCTCGGCTTCTTCCCCGACATGGCCCCGGTGTGGGACTGGATGGGCGAACGCCTCACGGGCAAGTCCGAGGCCCAGACGCTCAACCTGTTCGGCTACACCGGCGTAGGCACGCTGGCCCTGTCCGAGTACGGCCCGGTCACCCACGTGGACGCCTCGAAGAAGTCCGTCGCCCAGGCCCGCGCCAACGCGCAACTGTCCGGCATGACCGAGCGCCCCGTCCGCTGGATCATAGACGACGCGGCCAAGTTCACCGCCCGCGAAGTCCGTCGCGGTCGTCGCTACGATGGCATCATCCTCGATCCGCCCAAGTTCGGCCGTGGCCCCGATGGCGAAGTCTGGCGGCTTGAGGAAAGCCTCCCCGGCCTGATCGCCGATTGCGCCCAGTTGCTCGACGCCGACAGCCGCTTCCTCTTCCTCACCGTCTACGCCGTGCGCATGTCCTCGCTTGCCATCGCCGGGCTACTGGCCGAAGCGCTCAAGGCCCTGCCGGGCACCATCGAGCACGGCGACCTGTGCATTCGCGAACAGGGCGAGGGTGGACGCCACCTGCCCACGGCTATCTTCGCCCGCTGGAAAAGCTGAATCCCACCCGGCGCAATGGACTCGTGTCCGTGCCGGTGCCAAAGAGCGCATCCCATGTCCGACAGCCTGATCCTCGAAGTCGCCAATCTCGAAACCGATGTCCTCACCGGGATTTATTCGGAAGAGACCGGCCGTCCGCAGCCACTGCGCATCACCATGCGCGTCGGGCTCAAGCATCAGGATCGCTACACGCCCGATTGCCCGCTTGGCGCCAGCAAGAACTACATGGACCTCAAGTTCGCCGCCACCGACGGCTTGCCCAAGGGGGTGCATTTCAAGCTGATCGAGGCCGTGGCAGACCACATCATCGAAACGCTGATGCTGCAGGATGATCGGGTCGAGTGGGTGGAAGTGAAGATCGTGAAGCTGGCAATCAGCGAGAACGGCGAGGAAATCGGCATGACCCTGAAGCGCGAGCGCAAGGCTTGACCGTCCGGCCGCTGGCGCTCGTCACCGGCGGCTGGCGCCGGATCGGCGGCGCGATTGCGCGCAAGCTGGCTGGGGAAGGCTGGGATCTGGCGCTCCACGCCCACCGCGCCTCGACATTCGACAACGAGTTCAAGGCCCAGCTCGAATGGCTCGGTGCATCGGTGCACCCTGTTTCCGGGGATCTTGAGGATCCGGCTTATCCGCCCAGCCTTCTGGCAGAGGTCACCGATCTCGCCGGTCGTTCCCCGGACCTTCTCGTCAACTGTGCCTCGCTGTTCCACGATGACCGCGCCGACACCATCACTTCTGAAGCGCTCGAGCAGCATTTCAGAGTGAACCTGTTTGCGCCGCTTCTGCTGACCCGCGCCTTTGCCGAGGCCTTGGGTGAGCGGGATGGTTCTGTGGTGAACATTCTCGACCAGCGCGTGCTGAACCCCGTCCCCGACCAGATCAGTTACACCCTGTCGAAGCAGGCACTCCACGCATCGGTTAGGACGATGGCCCGCGCCATGGCACCCAAGGTGCGCGTCAACGGCGTCGCCCCCGGCCTGATCCTGCCGACCGCCGATTACGATGCCGAGCAATGGCGGCGCCTAGAGGACATCATGCCGCTCAAGCGCCTCCCCGGAGCAGACGAGATCGCCGATGCCGTTCACTACCTTGCAGCAGCAAAGTCCGTAACGGGCCAAACTTTGTTCGTCGACGCCGGCGCGGCCCTTGAATCCTACGCGCGCGACTTCGTATACTTGGAAAAGTGAGCACCGTCGCACCTCCCGGGCCGTCCCCTCTCATTGACCGGTTCGCCCGCCGGATTACCTATCTCCGTCTTTCCGTGACGGATCGGTGCGACCTTCGCTGCGCCTATTGCATGCCTGAACGCATGGAGTTCCTGCCCAAGGCCGAAGTCCTGAGCCTTGAGGAACTGCACCGTCTCTCGCTCCACTTCATCGCCCGCGGTGTCCGCAAGATTCGCCTGACCGGCGGCGAACCGCTCGTGCGGCGCGACATGATCGAACTCGTCCGCGCCCTCGGACGCAAGCTGGGCGACGGGCTAGACGAACTTACCCTGACCACCAACGGCACGCGGCTGACGGAATTCGCCGACGACCTTGCCGCCGCTGGGGTGAAGCGCATCAATGTCTCGCTCGACACGCTTGATCGCGAGGCTTTCGCCCGGCTCTCCCGCCGCGACATGCTGCCGCAGGTGCTCGAAGGCATTGCCGCCGCAAAGGAGGCCGGGCTCAAGGTCAAGATCAACGCCGTCGCGCTGAAGGACATCAACGAGGCGGAGATTCCCTCGCTGATCGAATGGGCGCATGGGGCAGGCCATGACATGACCCTGATCGAGGTCATGCCGCTGGGCGAGATCGAAGGCGATCGCTTCGACCACTACCTCCCGCTTGATGCCGTTCGCCGCGATCTGGAACAGCGCTGGACGCTGACCGACAGCGACGCCCGTTCCGGCGGTCCCGCGCGCTATGTCGACATTGCCGAAACTAGGGGCCGCCTCGGTTTCATCACGCCTCTCACCGGCAACTTCTGCGCGGGCTGCAACCGCGTACGGGTTACCGCCACCGGCCAACTCTACATGTGCCTCGGCGGCGAGGGGCGCGTGGACCTGCGCGCGGCGCTGCGCTCGGAAGACCCGGACGGTGCGCTGTCGGAATGCTTCGCCCGCGCCATGGGTGAGAAGCAGGAGCGCCACTCCTTCGTGATCGACAAGCCCGGCAGCGCCCCTGCCGTGTCCCGCCACATGTCCACGACCGGCGGCTGAGCGATGCCAAAGCTCGTCTTCATGGGTCGGCTCGAGGACGTAGCCGGCAGGCCCGAAATGTCCGTCGAACCCGGTCCAGTCGAACAGGTCCTTGCCGCGCTGGACCCTGCGCTCGCCATCGAGTTGCTCGGTGAGAAAGTCCGCATGGCGCTCAACGGCCGCCTGCTCACCGATGTAGGCGGGATCGTCCTTGCCGACAGTGACGAACTTGCCTTCCTGCCCCCGGTGAGCGGTGGCTGAGGTCCGCCTCTCGCTCGAAGCGTTCGATCCCGCTACCGAGATCGCGGCGTTCAACGCCCGTCACCCCAACGCTGGCGGCATCGTCACCTTCCTCGGCCAGGTCCGTGATTCCGGTGGCGTCGAGGCGCTGGAACTCCAGCACTACGAACCGATGACGCTCCCTGGTATGACGGAACTCGCCCGCGTGACCGAGAAACGTTGGCCGCTCGAAGGCTTGCTGATCCTCCACCGCAGCGGGGTCATGGTGCCTGGCGATGCGATCGTGCTGGTCTGCGCCGCCGCGCGCCACCGCCGCGATGCCTTTGCCGCAGCAGACTTCGCCATGGACCATCTCAAGAGCGAATCATGGTTCTGGAAGCGCGAGAAGACCGCTGCGGGCTGGCGCTGGATCGAACCGCGCCCCGAGGACCACGAAGACATTTCCCGCTGGCGCATTTGACCAGCGTTATTTGATTCCCGTCAAGGAATCGCCTTCCGGACAGGCGCATGAAGGCTCCAGCACAAGGAGCCCAGTCCATGAGCATGCACATCGCCGCCGACCACATCGAACAGGTCGCCGATATCGTCGAGCAACCGCACCACACCGTCGTCGATCGCAACTTCGGCCTGCCCGGCGGGCTCTATGCGGTATCGGCCGGTGGCTACCTCGCCTTCATCGCCATGATGGCCTCGATCTTCGGCAATGGCCAACTCGCCATCCCCATGACGATCTTCGTGCTGTTCATCGCCTGCGCCTTCGGCATCCCCGCCGTCTGGACCAAGCTTGGCGCTGATCGCCACCCGGACGCGCTCGGTTGGTATGACTTCCGCCGCAAGGGCATCCAGACGCTCTCGGGCAAGCTCGATGCCGGTTCGGCCATGGCGCAGGTGCTGATCCTGCCGGTGCTGATCGCGGTCTGGGGGCTGGCCATCGCGGTGATCGTCGCCACCGTCCGCTGATAGATCTTCAGAACCCCCCGCAGGGCGCTGCGCTGAAGCGTGGCGCCCTCACTTTATCCGGCGAGTTGCGATAGCAGCGAGTCGATGACCGAAGTTTCGCCGGCCACCAGCGCCTCGACCTCGCCGCGTGCGGTCAGCACCGCCTTCAGGTCCGCGTCCGATCCCTCGACTGCGCGATTGCTCGCCTCAGTTTCCAGCCGATCCAGGTCCGCCAGCGACAGTCCCGCGCGCGCCCGCGCTGATTCGAGCCGTGCCACTGCCAGCGAAGCCACCGACCAGTTCTCCGTACCTTTTGCCGCCCCGCGCGCTGCGCCTACCGCACGCGTTGCAGCCGGACGTGCACCTTCAAACGCCGAATGCGCCTCGCGTGCCTGAGCGGTCAGGTCCGCCAGACGCCTGGCCATGCCCTCGGACATGACTGCGGGGGCAGGGGGTACCGGAGGTGCCGCGCGCGCGGTGCGATAGACATCTTCTGCAGGCCTGCGGGCCAGTGAGGGAAACTTGCTGCGATCGGCACATCCGCCCAGCAGGGTTGCAACGCCAAGTGCGGCAACAAGGACAGTGCGCGGGGCGGTAAAGGTCTTGTGACGGGCCATGGACGTTGCCATAGCATGGCCGCGCGCGCTCGCCAGCCTTGCTTGGCGGGTGCGTGCCAAGTGGCCGGATTTTGGGCGCGAAGCTGCCAAGTTCCATTGATAGCGGGCATTGACAGCGGGCACGCGTTTGACTATCCGCGCCACTCTTTCCGGGACCCTGCAGCAGCGGGGTATCGGTATGTTGCCCTCAGTCAGCGATTCGCAGGCGTTGGGCGCCTCATTTGGAATCGCCTCGGGCAACCGGGCTTTTGGAACGGATACACAGAACGATGTTCGCAATCGTGCGCACGGGCGGCAAGCAGTATCGGGTCGCCGCCGGAGACAAGATCGCGGTCGAGAAGCTGGCAGGCGAAGCCGGCGACAAGATCACGCTGGGTGAAGTGCTTCTCGCCGGTGAAGGCGATTCGCTGGCTGACGCCGCGAAGATCACTGTTTCGGCAGAGATCATCGCCCAGGCGAAGTCGGAGAAGGTGATCGTG
Source organism: Novosphingobium sp. (assembly GCA_046290865.1). Lineage (GTDB taxonomy): Bacteria > Pseudomonadota > Alphaproteobacteria > Sphingomonadales > Sphingomonadaceae > Novosphingobium. The sequence continues at coordinate 8,940 of JBKBUD010000019.1, forward strand.
TTCAAGAAGCGCCGTCGCCACAACTATCGCCGCCGCAACGGTCACCGCCAGCAGATGACCCTGCTGCGCATCGTCTCGGTCGCCTGAGCGCAAACGGAATTCGGAGTAATCTGAGATGGCACACAAGAAAGCAGGCGGCTCTTCGCGTAACGGTCGCGACTCAGCCGGTCGTCGCCTCGGCGTGAAGAAGTTCGGCGGCCAGGAAGTGGTCGGCGGCAACATCATCATCCGCCAGCGCGGTACCCGCGTGTACCCGGGCGCCAATGTCGGCATGGGCAAGGATCACACCCTGTTCGCGCTCGGCGAAGGCCGCGTACGCTTCCATGCTGGCAAGCTTGGTCGCAAGTACGTGTCGGTCGACATTATGGCCGAAGCGGCTGAATAACCGGATGGTCATTCATAGGGCCATCCCGATGGGGTGGCCCCGCCAGCGCTTTGGAGCTGGCCGATAGAGGGAGAGGGCCCCGCCCATCTCCCTCTTTTCATGTCTCCCTCGGACGCAAACCGTTCCCGCGCAACCGGACGCAAAGCCCGTCCGACCCGGCGCAGGGCGCAATACCTCTGTCACGTCAGCGCTTTAGGCGCTCGAGCAGAGGGGCCGATGAAGGAGAATATGATGTTCATTCGCAGCGAACGGCTGTTCCTGCGGCCTGCCTGGCCGGAGGACTGGGCCGAACTCCACGCCCTGATCGACGACGAGGCCGTCGTCCGCAACCTTGCGCGCGCGCCGTGGCCCTATGGCCCCGACGACGCAAAGCGTTTCGTGGCGGCACCCCAAGGCGGCAATCACCCGCACTTCCTGGCAACGCTACCCGGTGCTCACGGCTCGCGCCTGATCGGCTGCGTCGGCCTGATCGACGAAGCGGGCGAAACCGAACTCGGCTACTGGGTCGCACAGACACATTGGGGCAGGGGCTTTGCCACCGAAGCCGTGCGCAGTGTCCTCTCGCTCGCGCGGACGCTGGGCCACCGCCGCGTAAACGCGCGCCACTTCGCCGACAATCCTGCATCGGCCAAGGTCCTCGAAAAGGCTGGTTTCCGCCCCACCGGCGAGATTCGCCTCGGCCACAGCGCCGCTCGCTCGCAACCGGCGCCCACGGTCCACCACGTGATCGATCTGGCTGCCCCGGTTGATTGCGATGGTCCGGGGGATGGTGGCTTCGAGCCGATGCGACGCGCCGCCTGACCTGCAACGAAAAAGGGCTCCCCTCGGGGAGCCCTTCGATCTTCAGCGCGGCATCACCGCATCGGGAAACTCGCTGTCGGCCTTGCCGATCAGCGCGCGGTCATCGTGCTGCCACGGATGGAACCCCGGCATGAAGTAGCTGAGCCACGCCGGGAAGATGCGGCGAATCACGCCCGGCTTCCACAGCAGGTAGGTCGCCAGCTTCCATTTCCACTTTGCGCCCGTCAGCCCGTCCTGCGCCAGCAGGTCCAGCGTGTCCTCGACGCGGTGGGTGATGAAGTTCTTCGTCACCACCACCATCATTAGGCTCTTTACCTTCCAGCGCTTCCACCGGCTCCAGTTGCGAGTCGCATGAAGCCACGTGTCATAGGCGACGCCCTTGTGCTCGATCTCCTCGATCGCGTGCCAGCGCCACATGTCCGCCGCTTCCTGCTCCGCGCCGGCAAAGTGCGCCGGGTTGGCAAGGAATTCGTGCGCCATCATCGCGGTATAGTGCTCCAACGCCATGGTCGCCGCCAGGTTCAGGATCACCGGGCGATCCTTGGTCAGCGCCAGCATTTCCTCGACGCGCTTGTCGATCCGCGCCATGTCGTAACCGGCATTTTCGGCCTGACGGTTGAACGCGATATGCTCGCGCGTGTGGTTGATCTCTTGGCGCACGAAGGCCCGGATCTCGGCCTCGAGCTTCGGCGGCACGCCCTCGCGATGCGCCTTGACCGCTTCGATGAAGAACGCTTCGCCGCGCGGGAACGTGCCCGACAGAGCGTTGTGCCACGCCGTCGCCACCGGATCGCCATTCAGCCACCAGCGGCCCGCTGGCTCGTTGCGGCCGAAGCGACGGTCGCGTATCGTGATCGTCAGGTCCGAGGGAGTTGGCACGGCCTTGCCGGAGGCAGCCGCGCGCTCTAGTGCGATCGTGGGGGTCATGGCAGTCATGGGCCGTAATCTAGGCGTGCTTACACCAATGTCAATAAGGAAGCGTCTTCCGCCCGAAGAAAGCCGCATGGCTGCGCTCGAAGCCGCGCGCGCACTGCTGGTCGAGGCGGGACCGCAGGCGGTGACGCTAAAGGCGGTGGCTGGCCGAATCGGTCGCACCCACGCCAACCTCCTGCATCATTTCGGTTCGGCATCGGGCCTGCAGAAGGCATTGGCCAAGCACCTCGCCGAAACGATCTGCGCCACGATCCGCGAAGCCGTGATTGCCAGCCGCTCCGGCATCGGCAAGCCGCGCGACGTCGTCGACCTCACCTTCGATGCGTTCGACCGCGAGGGCGCAGGCGCCCTTGCCTCATGGATGCTGCTTTCGGGCAACGAGGACGCGCTAGATCCCATCGTCGAGACGATCCACGATCTCGTCGTCGATCTCGAGGAATACAGCTCGGACGCGCAGCGCAGCACCACGCTGGCGCTCACGCTCATGGCGCTGGGCGACGCCCTGATGGGGGGCCCGCTGGCCAAGGGTCTGGAACTGCCGCGCACCGCCGCTCGCGATCGCGCCGAACAGATGCTGATCGAAGGTATTGCTACCCAGCAGGCTGCTCAGGCGGAGTGAGTTCCATCCAGTCGGGCGCCAGCTCGGCCTGAATATCCTCGACCCGGCGATGGTCCACCGCAAGGCCCAGCTCCGGATAAGCTGCGCGCTGACGCGCCGGGTCAGACTGCTCGAGCGGCACCACCACCAGACGGCGGTTGACCTTCTGCCGCCAGTTCATCCGCGCCGTGTTTTCCTGGCCAACGTAGCAACCCTTGGTGAAGCTCACGCCGTTCAGGTCCACCGCGTTGCATTCCAGCCAGAGCACTTCGCCGTTGCCCAGTTCGGCCTGCCCCTCGGCCACGCCCAGTTTGAGACGGTGTGCTCGCCACGCGTCATCTCCCGCTTCGTCCGCGTCGGACACCGGCGCAATCCAGCGCTGGCCCAGCGCGCGCAACCGGGGATCATCCGCGCCGCCGTCGCCGGGATGGTCTTCCCAGAACAGGCCCAGCGAATCGACCCGCTCGATCCGGATCTTGCGCCGCAACCGGTAGAGCGTCAGCCGCTTGGCCAGCACCTCGGCCTGTGCCGCCTCGCAATCGATCAGCAGGCTGTCCAGTCCGTCGGGCCAGACGAGGAAGTCGAACAGCACCTTGCCTTGCGGGCTCAGCAGCGCGGTCCACACCGGCAGCACGCCCTTCACGTCGTTGGTGACAAGCCCCTGCAGGAAACCGGCGACATCCTCGCCGGGTTCGAGCGGAGAAAGGCGGATCAGGGCGCGTTCAAACAGGCGGGTCATGACTGGTAGATAGGATGCACCGCCGCTAAGGGGAAGGCCATGACGACGACGACTCTGACGATCCGCCGCCCTGATGACTGGCACACCCACCTGCGCGACAAGGACGTGCTCGTCGGCGTCGCCCCATACACCGCGCGCCAGTTCGCCCGCGCCATCGTCATGCCCAACCTCTCCCCTCCGATGACCGACGTCGCAGGCGTTGCCGCCTATCGTGACCGCATCCTCGCGGCGCTCCCGGCGGGCAGCGATTTCACCCCGCTGATGACGCTCTACCTCACCGATTCGACCGACACTGCCGAAGTCGAACGCGGCTTTGCCGAAGGCGTCTTCGTCGCCGCCAAGCTCTACCCGGCACACGCCACCACCGGCTCGGCCCACGGCGTCACCGACATCCGCAACATCTACCCGGTGCTGGAAGTCATGCAGCGCATGGGCATGCCGTTGCTGATCCACGGCGAGGTCACCGACAGCCACGTCGACATTTTCGACCGCGAAGCCGTGTTCATCGAACGCACGCTCACGCAGCTCGTGGCCGACATGCCCGAGCTGCGCATCGTCTTCGAACACATCACCACCGAAGAAGCGGCGCAGTTCGTCGAAGGCGCCGGGCCGAACGTCGCCGCGACGATCACGCCGCAACACCTCCACATCAACCGCAACGCCATGCTCGTCGGCGGGATCCGGCCTCACGCCTTCTGCCTCCCTGTGGCCAAGCGCGAGAAGCACCGCCTCGCCTTGCGCAAGCTTGCAACCTCAACTTGCGACCGCGTGTTCCTTGGCACCGACACCGCGCCACACGCCAAGCACCTCAAGGAAACCGCGTGCGGCTGCGCCGGCATCTTCAACGCGCCCTTCGCGCTTGAAAGCTACGTCACCGTTTTCGACGAGGAAGGTGCGCTCGACCGCTTCGAGGCCTTCGCCTCGCTCAACGGTCCCGCGTTCTACCGCATGCCGGTGAACGAAGGCACGATCACGCTTGAGAAGGCGCCAGTCGAAGTTCCCGAAGTGCTGGACTGCAATGGCACCCTGATTGTGCCGTTCCACGCGGGCGAAACGCTGCGCTGGCGAATCGCTTAACGCGTCCGCTTGAGCATGTCCCAGCTGTAGAGGCCGATCGCTGACCAGATCAGTGCGAAGCAGGCAAGGCGGGTCGAATCCAGCGATTCGCCAAAGACCGTCAGCCCGAGGATGAAGCTCAGCGTCGGCGAGAGGAACTGCACGAATCCCAACGTGGAAAGCGGCATGCTCCGCGCCGCCACGGCGAACAGCAGCAGCGGGATGGCGGTCGCCACGCCCGAGGCGATCAGCAGCGGCGTCTCGTGCCCACCCATCAACAGCGCCGAGCCTGCGGGTGAGATGGCGCCCAGCCAGACGATAACGAGGGCAGGCACAACGAGCAGCACTGTCTCGATCGTCAGTCCCGGCACAGCTCCGACCGGCGCCTTTTTCCGCACAAAGCCATAGAATGCAAAAGTGAATGCCAGCGACAGGGCAACCGCCAGCGTGTCCAGGGCGCCGCCGAGCAACAGCGCAATGCCTGCCCCGGCCAGTGCCACTGCCGCCCACTGCACCCGCGAAAGGCGTTCACCCAGAAAGACGGTGCCCAGGACGACGTTGATCAGCGGATTGATATAGTATCCCAGGCTCGTCGCCAGCACGTGGCCGTTGTTGATCGCGATCACGAAGATCAGCCAGTTCGATCCGATCAGCAGCGCGCTCAGTACCAGCAGTCCCAGAACGTGGCGGCTTGCCAGCGCGGCACGCACATCTGGCCACTGCTTGCGGAAGCTGATGATCACGAAGCACACCGGCACGGTGAACAGCACGCGCCAGCCCACCAGTTCCAGCGGCGGAACGGCGTGCAACGCCCGGAAATAGAGCGGGAGCAGGCCCCACATCACATAGGCGGCAAGAGCTGCCGCCAGACCCCGGCGTAAGGTGCTGGATTCGTTCATGCCGCGTCCCTGCCAGCAATGTCGGTCGGGGCCAAGCCCATGAAGGCCGTCGTTTCATCGGCAACTGCAATCGCTTCATCGCAAACTTCGAATCTGACGCTCTGGTTGCGTTCCGTTCAGGTTGGCAGGCGTAAACCTTAACCAACGAAGCAGCAGGACCAGACTCCGGACGGTGCGGGTCCTCAAGGAAATGAGGAGAACGACAATGTTCAACCTGAAGAATACCGCGTTGGCTCTGGTTGCCGCCTCGACTGTCGCCACCGCCGTTCCGGCAGGCGCCGCAGTCCTCCCGCAGGCCCAGGCCAACTCCGTCATCGCCACCCAGTGGAACGAAGGCTGGGATGGCGAGCGCTGGGAACATGGCCGCGACCACGGCCGTCGCGACTGGCGCGGTTATGACCGCGGCGACCGCTACTATGGTCGGGGTTACGACCGCGAATACTATCGCGGTAACGACCGTGGCTACTACGGCGGCGACCGCGTCTATCGCAACACCCGCGTCTGGCGCGGTGACGATGGCCGCTACTACTGCCGCCGCTCGAACGGCACGACCGGCCTCCTGATCGGTGGTGCAGCCGGTGCCCTGCTGGGCCGCGAAGTTGCGGGCAGCTACGGTGACCGCACCCTCGGCGCGATCCTCGGGGCCGCCGGCGGCGCACTGCTCGGCCGCGAGGTTGACCGTGGCGGCTCGCGCTGCCGTTAAGGTTCGATGGCTACTGACCGTCCTTCGGGTCGCACTGAAAGGTCGGCAAGGGGAGCGCTCCGCAGCAGCGGGGCGCTCCCTTTTTCTTAACCATGCCAGGCTAATGCAGCGTCATGCGCAGCCTCGGCCTTGTTCTGACACTAGCTCTCGCAGCCTGTGGATCTGCGCCGGTCGAGCAGGACAAGACCGCGCTGGACCCGGTCATGACCGAAGCGCTCGAAGGCCAGCTGATGGTCGATCCCGACCTCAGCCAACAGAACATGCGCAACCTCGCGATCGTCCCTGGCGGTCCGATCGACCCGGCGCTCCCGCTACCTGATCCGAAAAGCTGAAGCTTACTCGCTGCGCAGCCCCACGCCGATGCTGGCGCGCGGCTGGTCCATCTCAGTCGATGCCACCGGGTATGCGCAATAGTCCGCCGCGTAATAGGCGCTCGGCCGGTGGTTGCCCGACAGGCCCACGCCACCGAACGGCGCTGCCGAAGACGCCCCGTTGGTCGGCCGGTTCCAGTTGACCACGCCTGCGCGGATGTTGGCCCAGAACCGGTTGTAGTCCTGCGGGCTGCCCCCGATCAATGAGGCCGAAAGCCCGAACCGCGTGTTGTTGGCCTCGGCAATCGCCTCGTCGAAATCGTCGACCTTCACCACCTGTAGCAGCGGTCCGAACAGTTCCACATCGGGCCGCTCGGCGATTCCCGTCACGTCGATGATCGCCGGGCTCAGGAACGGCAGGCCTTCCTGCAGACGCACCATGTGCTTGATCGGCCTGCCGCCAGACGACAGCAGGTAGACGAAGCTCTCGGTCAGCCCGTCCGCCGTGCGGTTATCGATCACCGGGCCCATGAAGGGCGCAGGCTCGTCGAACGGTGCGCCGACGATGATGCGGTCGGCGAGATGCTTCACCTGGCTCACCACCGCGTCGTACATCGAAGACTTCACGATCAGCCGCCGCCCCGCCGTGCAGCGCTGGCCCGCGCTGGTGAAGGCCGATTGCACGATCAGCGTCGCCGTATCCTCGATCTTGGGCGTGTCCCACACCACGATCGGATTGTTGCCGCCCATCTCTAGCGCCACCATCTTGCCGGGGTTGGAGGCCAGCTTGCGGTTGATCGCGATCCCGGCATGGGCAGAGCCGGTGAACAACACCCCGTCGATCCCATCATGCGCCACCAGCGCCTGCCCCTCGGCCGGACCACCGATCAGCACCTGCACCACCGCTGCCGAAATTCCGGCGCGATGGAAGCATTGCGCCAGCATTTCGCCGGTCGCCGGGGTCTTTTCCGAAGGCTTGAACACCACCGCATTGCCCGCGATCAGCGCTGGCACGATGTGGCCGTTGGGCAGATGCGCAGGGAAGTTGTACGGCCCCAGCACGGCCAGCACGCCATGCGGCTTGTGCCGCAGCGCCGCCGTGCCCTGAAGCGCGCTGTCGAGCTTGCGCTGCGAAGTGCGGTCGGCATAGGCGCGGACCGAAATCTCCACCTTGTTGACCACGCTTTCGACTTCGGTGCGCGCTTCCCACAGCGGCTTGCCGGTCTCGCGCGAGATCATCGTGGCGAGCTTGTCGGCGTCCTTGCGCACTTCGTTGGCGAAGCGGCGCACCAGTTCGATGCGCGTGGCAAGCGGCTGCGCTGCCCAGGCCGGCCAGGCCCTGCGCGCACGAGCGACGACTTCCTCGACATCGCCGATCTTACCGCGCCACACTTCGGCGCCGGTTGCGGGTTCATACGAGACGATTTCGGCAGCTGCCACGGATTTGCCTGCTCTTCTTTTCGGTTCTTGCGCGAACGATGGGTCCCGGTCCCGGGGCGTACCGTAACGCGGCATTCGTTACCGATTAAACAATATTCATGGGCGGGACCACCCCCGCCTTTCGGATTTCAACCGGGTGTATCTCAACCGGGCCGGTGCCCCGCCGCTACCGGCTTTGCGCCCATCGCCTCGCCCATGTGCCGCACGGCATCGACCTTGGCCATCAACGCGCCCCAGTCATCCTGCCCGGCAATCGGCGCCCAGATCGCCTCGACTTCGTCGATCAGCATGGACTGCGGTCCGGCATCGGACCAGTACGGATGGCTACTGTCGGTCGCCGCATAACGCCCCAGTGCCGCCTTGAGCGCCTGCTCCTCCTCGCTCGCTCCGAACGGCCCGCGCCCACCGCGATGGGCAAAGAAGAACGCGTCCGGCCCAAGCCCTTGCGCCCCCATCACCTTCTCGCAGGCCCCGATCAGCGCCGTGTCTTCCTCCAGCCCACGCTGCTCCACGCCCAGTCGCCACAGCCAGCGCCGGGTCATCGCCTGCTGGTACAGCTCCGGATAACGATTGAGCGCCTCGATCAGCGGCGGCGCTTCAACCAATGTCCGCAAAGCCACTGCCAACTGCCCGCAATTCCAGTGAATCGCCTCGGGCTGGCGGCCATAGGCATAGAGCCCCTGATGATCGAAGTAGGCCGCCGTAAATCCCGGCTCCCACTTCGGCAGCCAGCGCCACGGCCCGTAGTCGAAGCTCTCGCCCGTCACGTTCATGTTGTCGGAATTGAGCACGCCGTGGACAAAGCCCGCCACCATGTAGCTCGCTGCCATATCGGCCATGCGCTCGACCACCTGGTTGAAGAACCGCACTGCCGGATGCGGCGCGTCCTCATGCTCGCCGGGGAAGTTCGCCAGACAGTAGGCGACGAGCTGCGCCATCTCGTCCTCAAGCTCCAGCGCACCCAGCCGCTGGAACGTGCCGATGCGGACATGCCCATGGCTAAGCCGCACCAGCACCGCAGAACGCGTCGGCGAAGGCTCGTCCCCGCGATAGAGCGATTCGCCGGTCTCGATTACCGAAAGCGTCCTGCTGGTATTTACCCCCAGAGCCTCGAGCATTTCTGTCGCCAGAATCTCGCGCACCGCCCCCTTCAGGGTCAGCCGCCCGTCACCTGCGCGGCTCCACGGCGTCTGGCCCGAGCCCTTGGTGCCAAGGTCCATCTGCCGCCCGCTGGCATCGAGCATCTGCGCAAAGGTAAACCCGCGCCCGTCGCCCAGATCGGGATTGTAAACGCGGAACTGGTGCCCGTGATAGCGCAGCGCCAGCGGCCCCGGCATGTTGTCGGGCAATGCCTCGAACCGCCCGAAATGCCGCACCCATTCCTCGTCCGACAAGCCCGCAAGGCCGACCCTTGCCGCCGCCCGGTCATTCCGCCAGCGCAAGATCGTTTCGGGGAAGTCCGCAGCGCTCACCGGATCACCGATCCAGTCGGCCAGGGCCATGATGCGCGGGGAGGGGCGGTAGATCGCGTCTTGCGGGAGAGCCTGCATCCGGCAATAGTGGGCATGAGCACGCCTGCCCGCAAGCAGGCTCCACCGAAATCCACGCGGAATACCAGACGAAATGGCCGAATACGAAGATCGCTACTGGACCAGCAGCGACGGATTGCGCCTGCATTTCCGATATTTCGATGGTGACGCATCACGCCCGCCGGTGATCTGCCTGCCCGGCCTCACCCGCAACGCCCGCGATTTCGAGGACCTGGCTGGCCGTCTTGCCGGCACCTGGCGCGTGCTTTGCCCGGAGATGCGCGGGCGAGGGGACAGCGACTACGCCAAGGACCCGATGACCTACACGCCCATGCACTATCTGCAGGACGTCGAGGCCCTGCTCGCGCAGGAAGGGATCGATCGCTTCATCTCCATCGGCACCTCGCTCGGCGGCTTGCTCACCATGCTGCTGGCCATGTCGAACCCGCAGCGCATCGCTGCCGCCGTGCTCAACGACGTCGGCCCCGAGGTTTCCGAAAAGGGCCTCGAGCGCATTCGCGGCTATGTCGGGCAGGGGCGCAACTTCGAAACCTGGATGCACGCCGCCCGCGCGCTTCAGGAAAGCAGCGGCGACGTCTATCCCGATTGGGACATCACCCAGTGGCTGCGCTACGCCAAGCGCATCATGGCGCTCGGCACCGGCGGCCGCATCGCCTTCGACTACGACATGAAGATCGCCGAGCCGTTTGAGGCTCCCGCCGGCGCGACCCCGCAGGTCGACATGTGGCCGCTCTACGATGCGCTCGCCACGCGCCCCCTGCTGATCCTGCGCGGCGAAACCTCCGACATTCTCGAAGCCGCCACCGCAGAAAAGATGTCGACACGCCCCGGCGTCGAACTCGTCACGCTCCCCCGCATCGGCCACGCCCCGACACTGGACGAGCCGGAAAGCATCGCCGCAATCGGACGCCTGCTGGCCCGGGCATGACGGAGAAGCCGCTCAAACTGCTCCACCTGCATTCCACCTTCGATGCAGGGGGCAAGGAGCGGCGCGCCGTCGCCCTTATGAACCGTTGGGGCAGGGGGCGAAAAGATCAGCCGATCGAGCACCACATCGTCTCTGCCCAGCCCGGCGCGATAGGCGCCAAGGCCCTGATCGACAGCCGCGTCCGTGCGTTCTTCCCCTTCGGCTTTCCTCCACTGGTCGGCAAGCTGCGCATTGGCCGCCTGCAACAGCTCGCTCGCGCCATGCAGGGCTTCGACCTGATCCTCACCTACAACTGGGGCGCGATGGACGCCTGCCTGGCCCACGCGATCTTTGCGCCGACCATGGGCCTTGCGCCCCTGATCCACCATGAGGACGGCTTCAACGCCGACGAAGCCAATGGTCTGAAGACCAGCCGCAACTGGTATCGCCGCATCGCGCTTGCCCGCGCCAGTGCACTGATGGTCCCATCGCGCCAGCTCGAAGAGATCGCGCTCACCGTCTGGCACCAGCCGCGCGGGAGGGTCCAGCGCATCGCCAACGGCATCGACACGTCGCTCTATGCCAGGAAGCCCAAGCCGGACGTGCTGCCCCGCGTGGTCAAGCGTCCGGGCGAGAAGTGGCTCGGCACGCTCGCCGGGCTGCGCGCCGTCAAGAACCTGCCGCGCCTCGTCCGCGCTCTTGGCGACCTGCCGTCCGAATGGCACCTCGTCATCCTCGGCGAAGGGCCTGAACGCGAGGCCATCCAGGCCGAAGCCATGCGGCTCGACCTTGGTCACCGCGTGCACTTGCCCGGCCATGTTGCCGATCCGTCTGCCGCCGTCGGCCTGTTCGACCTCTTCGCGCTCTCGTCCGACAGCGAGCAGGCGCCGCTTTCGGTGATCGAAGCCATGGCCGCCGGCCTTGCCATAGCCAGCCCGGCCGTGGGCGATGTCGCCGAAATGGTCTCGGAAGAGAACCGCCCCTATATCGCCGCGCAGGGAGACGATGCCGCCCTGTCACAGGCTCTCGCCGCCCTGGTTGCCGATCCTGCCCTGCGCCAGCGCCTCGGCGCGGCCAACCGCGCTCGCGCCGCCGCCGACTACGACGAGCGGGTCATGGCAAAGCGCTACGCCGAGGCCTATGGCCGGGTTCTCCCGCGTCAGGCCTTCAGCTGAAGCCGCTGGTGGTTTTGGCTCCCGCCTTCATGAAGCGTTCACGCGGGCGCAGGCAGGCCGTCGAGCAAGAATCAATTCCGTTGAAAAGGCGGTCCCATCCGCTAAACACCGCGCCAGACACACGCTAGCAAACGTCAACCAATTCCCGAAAGCGCTGCCTTGGCTCTCCGTCCCGACCGTCCGCAATCCCGTTCCGATCAGTTGGCCGAGCGCTCCGGCGCGCAAGCTGATGGCTTCCTGCGCGAAGTCGATGATGCCCTGCGCGAAGATCAGGTCTTTACCGCGCTGCAGAAGTACGGAAAGCCCGTGGGCGCCTTGATCGCGGCGGGCCTGCTCGGTCTTGCCGGGTATCTCTGGTACGAAAACCACAGCAACGCCAAGGCCGCCGAGCAGGGCGAAGTGCTGACCAAGGCGCTTGACGATCTCGAGGTGCGCAACCTCAAGGCCGCAACCGAAGCCGTTGCCCCGCTCGCGAAGGACGGCACCGACGGCTATCGCGCCACCGCAAAGATGCTGGCCGCCGGCGTCCTGACCGAACAGGGCAAGAATGCCGAAGCTGCCAAGGCCTTTGCCGCCATTGCTGTCGACAGCGATGTTCCGCAGGCCTACCGCGATCTCGCCACGATCCGCGAAGTCTCGCTGACCTTTGACCAGCTTGGCCCCGACAAGGTGGTCGAGCGCCTGAAGCCGCTTGCCGTCCCCGGCAATGCCTGGTTCGGCAGCGCCGGCGAACTCGTCGGCCTCGCTTACATGAAGCAGGGCAAGAACGATCTGGCAGGAGCGCTCTTTGCGCAGATCGCCAAGGACAAGACCGTCCCCGATACGCTGCGCCGCCGCACTCGCCAGATGGCGGGCCTGCTCGGCGTCGATGCGGTCGAGGAACCCGGTTCGGCCGTAATCGTCCAGCCGGCGCAGTAAAGATTTGAGGATGCATCCGATGACGCCCAAGCCCACTTTCCGCCGCGCATCGCTAACCAGCGTGGTGGTCCTCGCGCTCGCCCTTGGCGGTTGCGGCGTCTTCAAGAAGGGCGTCAAGACCACGCCGACCGTAGGCTCGCGCCAGCCGATCCTCTCGAAGATCGAAGCCGGCACGAAGATCGACGATTCGATTTCTCTGATGAGCGTGGTCCTGCCCGCAGCCGAAGTGAACACGGAGTTCGCGCAGGGCGGCGGCAACGCGTCCAAGTCCTATGGTCACGCCGCGCTCGCGGAATCGCCCTCGCGTGCCTTCAGCGTCTCGGTCAAGGGCTCGAACGCCCGCCAGCGCCTCGCCGCTTCGCCCGTCGTCGGCGGTGGCAAGCTCTTCGTGATGGATACCGACGGCACAGTCCATGCCTTCGATGCCAGCAACGGCTCTCGCGTGTGGGACACCTCGGTCCGTGCCGAAAAGCAGAACGCAGGCTCCACCTTCGGCGGCGGCGCGTCCTACGATGACGGGAAGGTCTACGTCACCAACGGCGTCGGCGAAGTTGCCGCGCTCGACGCCAACTCCGGCGAAATCAAGTGGCGCGTGAAACCCGCTGGCCCGCTGCGCGGCTCGCCTACGGTTGCTTTCGGGCAGGTCATGGTGATGAGCCAGGACAACCAGCTCTTCGCCCTCAACGAAGCCGACGGCGCAGTGCTCTGGAACGAGAACGCCTCGGTCGGCCAGACCAACGTCTTCGGCGTTGCCTCGCCCGCCGCAGGGCAGGGCACCATCGTGGCAGGCTTCTCCTCGGGTGAACTCGTTGCCTATCGCTACGAGAACGGTCGCCAGCTCTGGGCCGATGCGCTCGCGCGCACCTCGATCGCCACTTCGGTCTCGACCCTGACCGACATCGACGCCGACCCGATCATCGAGCGCGGCCGCGTCTATGCACTGGGGCAGGGCGGGCGCATGGCTGCCTATGAACTGGTCACCGGCCAGCGTATCTGGGAACTCAACCTTGCCGGCATTTCCACCCCCGCCATCGCGGGTGACTGGATCTTCACGCTGACCGACGAGGCCAAGCTCCTGTGCATCGCCAAGTCGAGCGGCAAGGTCCGCTGGATGACGCAGTTGCAGCGCTTCAAGAACGAGAAGAAGAAGAAGAACCAGATCCTCTGGACCGGCCCGATCCTCGCCGGCAACCATCTGTGGGTTGCCAACTCGCGGGGTGAAGTCATGCGCGCCTCGGTGACAGACGGCACGGTGAGCGAATTCACCAAGGTCGGCTCCAGCGTCACCCTTGCGCCAATCGTCGCCAACCAGACGCTCTACATCCTCGACGACAAGGGCAAGATCACCGCGTTCCGGTGATTGTTCTCCCCTTCCGCAGGCGGGAGGGGTTGGGGGTGGGCCTGTTGAAGCACACCATCACAACCATATCCTAACCCTTTGATGCGATGGACGGGTGCATGAGCGCCCGTCCGGCCCCGCCCCCATCAGACGTTTCCGCAGGCACCGGCCTTGCCGGTGTCATCGGTCTCGCGCTGTGGGTCCTGACCTGCCGCTTCTGGCCGCAGATCGTCACCACGCTCGGCCTCTCCGCCCCAGTCGAAGTCATGGACGGCCCCTCAGCCGCGCTCGCCGCCCTGCTGTTCTCCGGCATCGCCATGGTCGCCTACGCGCTGCTCGTCGAAAAGGTCCACTTGCGCCCATCGACCGGCATAGACTGGTCCTCGCCCCGCCCGTTGCGCGAAGTGGTCGATATCTCGATCACCAAGATCGCGGGCCTCTGGGCGACATGGGCGCTGATCGGCTTCGCCTACTGCATCGCCCGCTGGTACTGGCGCGGGCAATACGTCTTCGCGATGGAAGTGCTTGAGAGCGCCGCACCGATCCTGTTCCTCGGCGCCATCCCTTACGTCCTCTGGCTCGACCGCGTCCTCGTCAACCCGCGCGACGCCTCATGGCACTTCGGCGCCATGCTCATCGGTCGCGAGCCGTGGGAGCCCACTGAAGTAAAGCGCCACGCTCTCGCATGGCTGGTCAAGGGCTTCTTCTGCGCCTTCATGATCTCGATCGTCCCCGGCGGCTTCGCTGCCGTGATCCACTTCGACTGGGCCTCCGTCCTCCACGATCCGGTCGCGCTCGGCACGCTGCTGATCGAGACGATGTTCATGATCGACGTGCAGATCGCCATGGTCGGCTACCTCGTCACGATGAAGCCCCTCGACGCGCAGATCCGTACCGCCAATCCCCACCTCTCGGCCTGGGTGGCAGCGCTGATCTGCTATCCCCCGTTCATCCTGATGGGCGATGGCGACGTGCTCGACTATCGCCACAACGGCGCGGAATGGGCCTTCTGGCTGCAAGGTCACACCGGCCTGCTTTGGCTCTGGGCCGGAGCGCTGGTGTTCCTCACCGCCGTCTATGCTTGGGCCACCGTCGCCTTCGGCCTGCGCTTCTCGAACCTCACCTATCGCGGCGTGCTGACCAACGGCCCCTACCGTTACACGCGCCACCCGGCGTACCTGTCGAAGAACGCCTACTGGTGGCTCGCCTCGCTGCCGTTCCTCACGACAAGCGGTTCCATGGTCGATGCCATCCGCAACACCGTGATCCTCGCCCTCGTCAGCGCGGTCTACTACTGGCGCGCCCGCACCGAGGAGAAGCACCTCCTCGCCGAAGACGCCAAGTATCGCGAATACCACGCCTGGATGGCCGAATACGGCCCGATCACTGCCACCCTGCGCAAACTCACCCGCGCCGTCACGCCGAAGCGACCAGTTGTCCAGCCGGCGGAATAGAGCGCCGCGAGGTCAGCCTACGTAGTTCTGCAGAGTGGGCAAAGCGTCGAAATGGGTACAGTTTGATTTGTCAGGCACAAGTACTTGCCCTAGCCACGCTTCACGCAGGATAAACCTCGCGTCTTTCGTGGGAGGGGTGGAAGGTGAATATCACCATGATCATTTCTATCCTCGTTGCGGTCGCGGCCGGGGTAATCGGCATGCTGATCCTCGCCAACGTCTATGTCGTGCTGTCCACCGTCACGCATCGCCGTCGCCGCGCCATGAAGGTCCTTTCCCACTTTTCGGGTGCCGTGATGCTGCTCCGTCTCAGTGACAGCGTAAATCCATCGCGCCCGTATCGTCGTCGGGGCAAGTGATCTGGACCTTCCGCTTTTCGGCAGTCTAAGCGTTTTCTGGACCGGCTTCCTCGGAAGCATGGTCGTTGAGGTCGGCACCATGGCGCGGGCCTGCGCCAATATGGAAGGCGGCATTCCGGCCCGCTACAAAAGCTTTGTCTACATTCCGGTCAGGATACTGCTCGCGCTTTGCGCAGGCGCAATTGCCACGGTTTTTGATGCCAAGACTGCGCTCGTCGCTTTCTATCTCGGAGCCTCGGCCCCGGTTGTGATCGACAAGCTCGCCCAAGGCGCGCTGCCAACCATCCCGACCAATCCGGCCGGGAACGAATAAACTTCAGACTTCGGCGCCCTCGTCGGTCTCGAATACCCGTATATTGCGGGCAAACAGCCCGAGCGTAGCGCGCTCTTCCGCCCACACCTTCATGTGCTCGGCCTGGAAATGCGCCTTGAGCGCGGCCATGTCGCGCCATTTCTCGGCGATGTGGATCAGTTCGGGATCGAGCACGTCCTGCCCATAGGCATACTGGATGCAGCCGTCCTCCTGAAGCGTGGCCGCAATCACCTTGGCCATCATCGGCTTGATCGGCTCGATGTTCTCGACCGGAACGCGCACAGTGCCCATCACGATGATCATCAGAAGCTCTTCTCGCCATAGATGCGCGAAAGGTCGCCGCCCCATTCGCCGTGGTAGAGGTCAAGCAGGCGTTCGGCGGGCGTCTTGCCCGAGGACACGATCTCGTCGAGCGGCTGGAGATAGCCCGTCTCGTTGTCGCCTGCCTCGTTCAGCTGCGCCCGCGCGGCAAGGCCGGAGCGCGAGATCGCCAGCACTTCGGCGGCAACGTCGCGCAATTTGCCGCCACCCGGCAGCGTCGCGTCCAGCCCGAGCTTGGGCACTTCGGCCCGCAGCCGTTCGCGCCCTTCCATGTCCCAGCCCTTGACCAGATCCCACGCCGCATCGAGCGCGCCCTGATCGTAGAGCAGCCCGACCCACAGCGCCGGCAGCGCACAGATCCGGCTCCACGGCCCGCCATCGGCCCCGCGCATTTCGAGGAACGACTTCAGCCGCACTTCCGGGAAAGCAGTCGAGAGATGGTCGTTCCAGTCCGAAAGCGTCGGCTTCTCGCCCGGCAACACCGACAGCTTGCCATCGAGGAAATCGCGGAACGACAAGCCTGCCGCATCGATGTACTTGCCGTCGCGGAACACGAAATACATCGGCACGTCGAGCATGTACTCGACATAGCGCTCGTACCCGAAGCCTTCCTCGAACACGAACGACAGCATGCCCGTGCGCGCCGGATCGGTATCGGTCCAGATGTGGCTGCGATAGGAACGGAACCCGTTGGGCTTGCCCTCAAGAAAGGGCGAATTGGCGAACAGCGCCGTCGCCAGCGGTTGCAGCGCAAGGCTGACGCGGAACTTTTGCACCATGTCCGCCTCACTCGAATAGTCGAGGTTAGTCTGGATGGTGCAGGTCCGCAGCATCATGTCGAGGCCCATCGTGCCCACGCGCGGCATGTGCCGCAGCATGATGTCGTAGCGGCCCTTGGGCATGATTGGCAGCTCTTCGCGGGTCTTGTCCGGCCACAGCCCCATGCCGAGATAAGCAAGGCCCAGCTTGTCGCCGATCGTCTTGACCTGCGCCAGATGCCGCCCGGTCTCCGCACAGGTCTGGTGCAGGTTGACCAGCGGCGCGCCCGAAAGCTCAAGCTGCCCGGCAGGCTCAAGGCTCACGGCGCCGTCGGGGCCGGACATGGCGATCACATTGTCGCCCTCGATGATCGGCTCCCAACCGTATTCGGTCAGCGCATCGAGCAGGTCCCTGATGCCGCCCGGCTCGCCATAGGATGGCGCGCGGCGATCTTCGGTGCGATAGACGAACTTCTCGTGTTCGGTGCCGATCCGCCAGTTTTCCTTGGGCTTTTCGCCCTTCTGCATCGGCACCACGAGCATGTCGCGGCTTTCGATTACGGGATCGTTGCTATTTGAAACTTGCCGCGTGCTCATGCCCGCATCCGTTAATGGCCGGGACAGCTTTTAGCCAGCCAAATTGTAGCACGTCATCTGCAAGGCAATGTTGCTGGCAGCGCACCAATTGCCGGTAACCTCAGGTGTACCTTACCCGAACCAGTCGCCCTGCAGGCCCATCCACAGCGCGGTTCCGGCGATTGCCGCCGTCTCGCCACGCAGGATGCGCGGGCCCAGCGAAAGCGCAACCGCGGCCGGATGCGCCCGTATCGCCGCCCGCTCCGCTTCGTCAAAGCCGCCTTCGGGGCCAATCAGCAAGGCAGCGGGACCATTGTGGAGCGAAAACGCCACCGCCGCAGGCATCCCGCCATTCTCGTCGGCAAAGAACAGCGTGCGTCCCTCAGTCCAGTCGCGCAGCAGGTGATCGAGCTTCACCACATCGCCAAGCTCGGGCAGCGCGGTGCGTGCGCACTGTTCCGCCGCCTCGGTCATGATCGTCAACGCCCGCTCCGGATTGAGCTTGTCGGCCACGCAGCGCCGCGTCACCACCGGCACCACCTTGGCCGCGCCCAGTTCGGTCGCCTTTTCCAGCACCAGATCGAAGTTCGGCTTCTTCAACAGCGCCGGACAAAGCCAGAAGTCCGGCACCTCCTCACGCTCGCGCAAGCGGCGTTCGATCTCGACGACAACCTCGCGCTTGCCCGCCTCCACGACCCGCGCCAGCCATTCACCGGTCCGGTTGTCGCACAGGATTATCGCATCGCCCGCGCCAACGCGCATCACCTTGGCCAGATAATGGGCCTGCCCCCCATCAATCGGCAGTCGCGCTCCTTCCTCAATCGTCGTATTGACGAAAAGGCGCGGCGCGGACTTCGGAGGCCAGGCAGGAGTCGCTGTCATGTTTCCCGCCTAGCGTGTCTTATGCCTTTCGTTAAGAGTCTGTAATGTGACTTCCACCGCTTCCGAAACGATCGTCCCCGACAGCGAACACAAGGGCCTTGTCGCCAGCTTGCCGCAGCCCTGGCGAAATCTCGCCCTGCTCGCCCGCTTTGACCGGCCGATCGGCTGGTGGCTGCTGTTCTGGCCCTGCGCCTGGGGCCTGTTCCTCGGCGGCGGCACGGCGCGCTGGGGCATCCTCGCCTGGATGCTGCTTGGCGCCATCGCCATGCGCGGGGCAGGGTGCGTCTACAACGACATCGTCGATGCCGATCTCGATGCCCGCGTTGCCCGCACCGCCGCCCGGCCCATCGCCAGCGGTGCAACCAGCAAACGAACCGCATGGATCTGGCTGCTCACGCTCTGCGCAGTCGGCCTTGTCGTCCTGCTGCAACTGCGCTGGGAGGCGCAACTCGTCGCGCTCGGCAGCCTCGGCCTCGTCGCCGCCTATCCTTTCATGAAGCGCATCACCGGCTGGCCGCAGGCATGGCTCGGTCTGGTCTTCACATGGGGTGCTCCGGTCGGCTGGGTCGAGGCGACCGGCTTTGACCGCCTTGCTCCCCTCGGCCTGCTCTATGCCGGATGCTGGGCCTGGTGCATGGCCTACGACACGATCTACGCCCTGCAGGACCGGGAGGATGACGCCATGGTCGGTATCGGCTCGTCAGCCCTGTCGTTCGGCAAGCACGTCCGCGCTGGCGTCGGCGGGCTATATGGGATGGCGGTGCTGTGTTGGGCAGGGGCCATCTGGCTGGTCCGCGCCGATCCAATCGCCTTGCTGGCGCTGGCACCGGTCGCGCTCCATCTCCTCTGGCAGGTCGCCACACTCAAGGAAGACGGCATAGATCCGCTCGCCAAGTTCCGCTCGAACCGCTTCGCCGGCCTGCTGATGGCCGCTGCCGCCTACGTCGTGGGAGCGGCCTGAGGCCCGAACAGCGCTTCGTGACGCGCCTCGATGGCCGGCCACAGCTCGGCTGCCTCAGGCACGTCGAGCAGGAACAATGTGCGCAGGGTATCAACCAGTTCCGAGGCGGAGGCCAGTTCGCGACGCTCCTCGCCCGCGGTGGACATGACCGACAGTACCTTGCCGCGAAGCATCAGGTAGCGGTCCTCTTCGCGCCGCTGTGCCGTGAGGTTCTGGACGAAGACCGAGGCCGGATCACTGGCCTGCCAATGGCATAGCGCGGAAAGCTGATCCTCGTTGGCAGGTTCGGCGGTGAAATCGTAGGACATGGCATTCGCCCCGATCGCCACCTGCAGACGCCACAAGCCATCCTCCGCCTTTCCGAGACTGACGGGCAGGGGCGCCTGCTGCCACGATCCTTCGACCAGCGGCAGGGGCGCACCGAGAAAGCTGCCAAAGCCGCCATCGACCAGCCGCGGTCCCTCGCAATCCACCAGCAGGCACAAGTGCGAGCCCATCGACTCGTCCCCCCGCATCTGCCGCATTACGCCCGCACTCATCCGCGTCACGTCGAAGCCGATTGCCGCCAGCGCCGCGCCAAGCACACCATTGTGTTCGTAGCACCACCCGCCACGCCGGCCCTCGACCAGCTTGGTGAAGGCTGCGGCTGGATCGGTCGTCAGGGGACGGCCCAACTGCACGTCGAGGTTCTCGAACGGGATCGTCCGCACATGCGCTCGGACCACGGCGTCGAGCGTCGGCAGATCGGCGGACATTGGCTCCGGCAGTCCGATCCGCGCCAGATAGGCCGCAAGCTGCGCAGGTAAAAGCGGCTCAACCGCCATAGCTGACCACCTCGAATTCGATCCCGTCCCAATCATAGAAGTAGAACCGCTTGCCCGGCTCGTAGTCGGCATGATTGAACGGTTCGAGTCCTGCGGCAATGACGACTTGTTCGGCTGCGTCCAGATCGTCGACTTCGACGCCGATGTGCTGCAGTGGCACGCCCTTCTCGAAGCGTCCGACATGTCCGCCCGGCGGCGCATAGAACACGATGTACTGGCTCTCGGTGCCGAGGTGAATCGAGAATCCGTCATCAATCGCCGGCCCGCGCCAACGCTCGTGCCATCCACAAAGCTGGCTGAAGAACGCGGCTGACCGCTCGGGATCGCTCACGCGGATGTTGACGTGTTCGAGGCGGGCTGCGGGCATCGGTGGTGTCCTTCTATGGCACTGATTTGATTCGATGCTTGCGAATCTGCAACCTCAAGTTAACTTGAGGTCAAGCGGAAATCGCGGAGTCGCATGACCTTGGCCCCCAATCACAGTCTGAACCGAAACGATCTTATCCCGATCGGCACCCTTGCACGCCGCACCGGCCTCGCTGTCAGCGCCATCCGCTATTATGAGGATCGCGGCCTCGTCACCTCGATCCGCACCGGCGGAAATCAGCGCCGATTCCTCCGCTCCGACATCCGCCGCCTGAGCTTTGTCCAGATCGCGCAGAAGCTTGGTCTCGGTCTGGCAGATATCGAACGCGAACTCGCTGCCCTGCCACAGGGCCGCACCCCCAACGTGATGGACTGGCAGCGCATCAGTCGTTCCTTGCGCAAGGAAATCGACAGCCGCATCCAGCTTCTCACCCGCACCCGCAACAAGCTCGACGAATGCATCGGCTGCGGCTGCCTCAGCCTTGAACGCTGCCAGCTCTACAACAAGGATGACCGCGCCGCCGCAGGCGGTCCGGGGCCTAGGTATGTGCTGGATTAAGCGCCGGCTCCGATGATTTCTCGATACAAGGCGTCGGCCTCTTCCAGAAATGCGGGCTCTCCCTGCCGTTGCGGAATCTCATTCGCCCGCGAAAGTTCGTCGAGGATCAGTGCTTCGATCTCGGCTGACCGCCTTGTTCCAGCCTTCTCGTGCTTCTGAGCCTTCAACGCCACAAGTTCGTTGATTTGCTCTGTCAAACCTCGTGGCAAATCTATGATTGCCATGAGATCCTGCAATCGCATCGGCGGTCGGCGCTGGGGCATCATGCGCAAAGCTCTGACGGACAGCGCTGGGCGAAGTGCGTAAAAGTACCGCTTGGCAGAAATTGTCGCTGCATCATTGGGCCAGCGCTTGACGTTATTGCTGCCCAGACTGGCATAGTGCAGGGCATAGCCCTTTGGGTCGAAAAAACGGTCGGCCAGCGACGCAATGCGTGCGACTGCAGGATCATCGGCCACGTAGCGGATCGGCGAGTTCAGCCATTCAGCGACGACTGCATTGTGCTTTAGAAGAAGCCCAAGAGTTTTGCGGATGTCCCACCCATTCACATCGAAATCATCAACGATCGGACGCTCGACTACGTCACGGACTGGCCGCAAGGTCACATAGTCTTGCCAAGACCGGGCATAGATGAAGCGCACGTCGTAATCGCTGTCCGGCGAAGGAAATCCCCATGCGCGCGAACCGGACTCCACGGCCATGAGAAGGCGAATGCCATCTTCGCTGACGACCTTGGCGAGACGATTTTCAATCTCTTTGCGGACAGTAGGATTGATCAAGTCCATGCGTCAGCATACCGCGCAACAATATGAGCGCAACGAGGATACGCCCGGCTAGCCCGCAGCCTCCAACAACTCCACAGCCCCACCAAGGTCCACGCTGACCAGGCGAGAAACGCCGCGCTCCACCATGGTCACGCCGAACAGGCGGTGCATGCGGCTCATGGTCACGGCGTTGTGGGTGACGATCAGGTAGCGGGTGCGCGTTTCGGCGACCATGGCGTCGAGCAGGTCGCAGAAACGCTCGATGTTGGCGTCGTCGAGCGGCGCGTCGACTTCGTCGAGTACGCAGATCGGGGCGGGGTTGGTCAGGAACAGGGCGAAGATCAGCGCGACTGCGGTCAAGGCCTGTTCGCCGCCGGAGAGAAGAGTCAACGATTGCAGGCGCTTGCCCGGCGGTTGTGCGAAGATTTCGAGGCCGGCTTCGAGAGGATCGTCGGAATCGACCAGCGCCAGATGCGCCTCGCCCCCACCGAACAAGCGGCTGAAAAGACGGCGGAAATGGCCGTCGACGGCCTCGAACGCCGCCCGCAGCCGCTCGCGCCCCTCGCGGTTGAGGTTGCCGATCGAGCCTCTAAGCCTATGAACCGCCTCGGTTAACTCAGCCTGCTCGGCCACCGACGTGCCCAGCTTCTCCTCGGCGTCCTTCAATTCATCGGCCGCCACCAGATTCACCGGCCCGATCCGCTCCCGCTCCGCCGCAAGACGATCCATCGCCGCAGACTCTTCGGTAGCAGCGGCGACATCTGCGGAGGCGAACTCGAACCGCTCGGGCAGGAGCGGGGGAGGGCATTGGAATCGCTCGCCGGAGATGGCCGCCATTTCCTGGCGGCGGGCGTCTTCGTTCTCGGCGCGAGCGGATGCTCCCGCGCGACCTTCGCGGGCTGTCGCGAGTGTCTCGTTAGCTGCCGAGAGTGTGGTCTCTGCTTGAGAGAGTTGCCCCTCTGCCTGCGAGAGTTGCTGCTCTGCCTCGGAGAGTTGGATGGTCAGGCGTGCCCTGATCGCCTCACCCTGCTCGATCTCGGAAATCAGTCCAGCAGGCTTCGCGGCAGAGATCGCGCGCTCGGTTTCAAGCTCCTCACGCCGCCCGGTCATCTCGGCCAAGCGCTTGGCCGCGTCGCCAGCGCGGGCCTGCCAGGCACGGATATCGCCCTTGAGACCGGCGAGACGCTCCTTGCCCACAGCAATCTGCTGCTCGAGCGCGGCGGACGCGGCGGTGGCGGATTGCAGCGTCACGCGCGCCGCATCATTTCGCGCCCGCGCCGCATCGAGCGCCGCCCGGCCAGCTGCCGGATCGGGCAGGGTGCTGCGCTTGTCTTCAGCCGCAGTCACCTCGGCCTGTGCGGCAACGCGTTGATCTGCCAGTTCTTCCTGCGCCCGGATCAGCTCTGCTTTTCGCTGTTCAAGCCGCGCCCGCGCCGCCTCGGCGGCATCCAATGCCCGCAGTGCCATGCGCTCCGCATCGGCGGCGGCAGACAGGGCGCGCTCTACTTGCGAAAGCTCTGCCTGCACCGTGGCCAGGCTCTCGCGCACCTCCTCCTGCGCAGTTTCAGCGGCGGCAACGGCTTCACGCCGTTCCGGCAAAAGCGCCTGTAATTCCGCCAGCCGGTTCTCGGCTTCGAGCGCTGCCGCCTCGGCGGCACCTTCGCCGCGCGCGATGAAACCGTCCCAGCGGCGCAAGTGTCCGGCCTTGGTCACCAGCCATTCGCCCGGCTTCAGCGCGTGACCTTCGTCGGCCTCGACAATCCGCACAAGGGCAAGGCGCGCCGACAGTTCCGGCGGGCACTGCGTGACATGGTGTGCGAGAGAATCAGCAAGTGGTTCAGGGACTTGCCCCCCGGTCCAGAACCGCCCCTCCGCACCAGCCGGAGCCGCGCCAACCGGCGCCGAAGCATCGCGTCCCAGCACGGCGGCCAAGGCACGCTCATACCCCGGCGCGGCACGGGTTCCGGCAATGGCGGACTGGCCCAAGCCCTTGGCGACACGCGCTTTCTCCCGCGCAGCTTTGTCGCGGGCGAGCGCATCGGCTTCCCGCTCGATCCCGGCGAGATCGGCGCGCGCCTGCGCCAGCGTGTTGCTGGCCGCATCGCGGCGCGAGGACAGGTCTTCGCGTTCGGCGGTGAGTGTGGTGCGGCGCTCTTCGGCAGAGGCGATGGCCTTGGCGGCGGCTGCACGCTTGGCCTCAGCTTCGGCGATCTGCGCTGCGGGATCTGCTTCGCGGGCGAGGGCATCGGCCTGATGGGTTAGTCGCGCAGCATCGGCATCAAGGCGTCCAAGTCGTTGGCGCGCTGCGGAAACTGCTGCTTCGGCAACACGCCATTCGGCATCGATCCCTGCCTGCTCGGCCACGCGCTGAGCGAGCGCGACTTCGGCTGCGCGCGCGGCGCGGTCAGCATCGTCAACCGCAGCGGCAAGCGTCGGGCGGCGTTCGCTGTCTGCGGCAAGCGATGATTCCGCAGCGGTGAGGTCCTGCTCCAGCTTCGCCATCGCGGCGGCAGCATCCTCGGTCAGCCGGTCGGCGCTGGCGCGGTCTTCCTCGATACGCGAAAGCTGCCGGTCGATGTCCTTGACTCGCTGCTCGGCCGCCTCGAGCTGGGCGGTGAGCGAGGCCATGCGCTGGCCGTGGGCGGCGGCGTCCTGCCGCCGGTCGAACAGTTCATCGCGCGCTTCGGCCAAGGCAGCAGCGGCCTTGTGCTGCGCCTTCTGCGCCGCTTGCGCTAGATCGGTAGCAGTCTTTACCGCTTCCTCGGCGGCTACAGCCTGCTTGCGCGCGGCATCGGCTGCCGCAGCGGCATCGCGCCAGCGAGCGAAGACGAGGCGAGCTTCGGCAAGGCGGATCTTCTCGCTGACCGCCTTGTAGCGCTCGGCCGCGCGGGCTTGGCGGCGCAATGTGGCAATCTGGCTTTCCAGGCCCGAGAGCATGTCCTC
Organism: Novosphingobium sp.; assembly: GCA_046290865.1. Lineage (GTDB taxonomy): Bacteria > Pseudomonadota > Alphaproteobacteria > Sphingomonadales > Sphingomonadaceae > Novosphingobium. The sequence continues at coordinate 33,774 of JBKBUD010000019.1, forward strand.
GAGCCGGGCCAGATTCGCTTCGGTCGCGCGCAGCTTCTGTTCGGCGTCACGGCGGCGGACGTGCAGACCCGCGATTCCCGCAGCCTCTTCCAGCATCATGCGACGTTCGGCAGGCTTGGCGGCGATCACAGCAGCGATGCGGCCTTGGCTGACCAGTGCCGGACTGTGCGCGCCGGTAGCGGCATCGGCGAAAACGAGGGATACGTCCTTGGCGCGGACATCCTTGCCGTTGACACGGTAGGCGCTGCCTGCGCCGCGTTCGATGCGGCGGACGACTTCTAGTTCGGCGCCGAACGGCCCGTCAGGATCGGTCTCGGCGGTGAGCAGGACTTCGGCGAAGGCGCGGGCCGGGCGCGTGGCGGTGCCGGCGAAGATCACGTCTTCCATCCCGCCGCCGCGCATGGACTTCGGCGAGCTTTCGCCCATGACCCAGCGGATGGCTTCGAGCAGGTTGGACTTGCCGCAGCCGTTGGGACCGACGACGCCGGTGAGGCCGGGTTCGATGCGCAGTTCGGCAGGTTCGACGAAGCTCTTGAAACCGGATAGTTTCAAGCGCTTGAACTGCACCGATCAGCCCCCCCGACCCGTCCTTGCCCCCGGCGGCCTTAGCGGGCGCCAGCCTTTTGCAGCATGGGTTCGAGTTCCTGCCAGCTCGCAACGCCGGTCTTGCTGCCGTTGAGGAAGAACGTCGGCGTGCCGGTGATGTCGAATTCCTTGCTCCACTGCTCGTTCACGGTGGCAAGCTTGGTCGCCTTGGCGCTGTCCGCCAGGCACGATGAGCCCTGTGCCGCAGCAATGCCGCGCGAGGCGAAGAACTCGCTCATGCCGCCGAGCTGAGCGATACCGGCAAAGCGCTTGTCGGCCGGAAGGTTCTGGATCTGCTGGAAGGCGGCATCGTCCTTCTGCAGGTTGGTGAACATGTTCGGCTGCCATTCCCAGAACTGTTCGGACAGCGGGATCACCGCCTCCGGGCTGCCGCAAGTGGCGAGCAGCACGGCCGGCATGTCGAGCGCGTTCAGCAGGAACAGGCGCAGTTCGTAGGAAACGCGGCCTGAGGCGACGTAATCGTCACGCAGCTTGGGGAAGCCTTCCTTGGAGAACTGGGCGCAGTGCGAGCACGACAGCGCGCCGAACTCGACCAGCTTGATCGGGGCGTTGGGGTTACCCATCAGGTAGCCGCCCTCGGGCGTGACCGAGAAGGTTTCGGTCCAGGACGTTCCGGCAGGTGCGGGCACCTTGGCCACCGGCTCTGCACTGGCGACTTCGCCCCCGGCAGCGGCGTCCTTCTTGTCGCAGGCGGCAAGGCCGAGCGTGAGTGGAAGTGTGGCAAGCAGAACGGCGCGGGCGAGTTTCATCGTCTGGATATTCCCGTTTTCTGGCGGTTTGGGTCGACGCTAGCGGATTGTTGCGGGGGATTGAAGGGGGTGTGCAGTGGGGTTGTGGATGGCGCGGAGGTTCAAGCGTCGCTCTTTGGTCTGATGTGACGTTTCAGCGAGAGCGAATGGGCCCCGGCCTGCGCCGGGGCGACGGGGGAATAGGAGTCCAGTTGTTCGTCGCCCCG
>JBKBUD010000152.1:0-4098 GCA_046290865.1 Novosphingobium sp.
AACGACTTCCTTATATCCGTTGACACGTATAAAGGTTTCTTTATATGCCTCTCCGCATGGCCATTCACGACGCCATTCGCGCGCTTGACGACCCGACGCGCCTGCGCATCCTGCGCCTCCTTGCCAGCATGGAGCTGGCGGTGGGCGAAGTCGCGCAAGTCCTGGGGCAGAGCCAGCCGCGCGTTTCGCGTCACATCAAGATCCTGTGCGATTCAGGACTGGCAGAGCGCCGCAAGGAAGGCGCCTGGGTGTTCCTGCGCAGTTCGATTTCCGAAGGATCGGACAGTCCCCTGGCTGCGGCAATCGCCCGCCTGCTGGCTGTTGCGGAACAGGAGGACACGGCTTTCGGCCGCCGCTGTGCGGAGGATCGTCAGCACCTCGACGCCATCCGTTCTGCCCGCGAAACCCACGCGCTCGACTGGTTCTCGCGCCATGCCGAAGAGTGGGACGAGTTGCGCTCGCTCCATATCGAGGACGGCCCGGTCGAGGCCGCGCTGACCGAGATGCTGCTCGGCCTTGCCGGAAGCACAGGCCTTGGCCGCATGCTTGATGTCGGCACCGGCACCGGGCGCATCGCCGAACTGCTCGCGCCTCATGCCGCACGCGTCGTCGCCTTCGACAAGAGCCCTGACATGCTGCGCATCGCCCGCGCCCGGCTCCAGCACTTGCGCGCCGACAGCGTCGAACTGGTGCAAGGCGATTTCGCGCAGATCCCGTTCGCCGCGCGCAGCTTTGACACCGTGCTGTTTCACCAGGTCCTGCACTATGCCCAGGCGCCCGAGGCCGTGCTGGCTGGCGCAGCACGCGTCACCGCGCCGGGTGGCCGCATCGCCATCGTCGATTTCGCCGCGCACGATCGCGAAGACCTGCGCCAGACCCACGCCCACGCCCGCCTCGGCTTCTCCGACGCCCAGATCGAGGCGATGCTGCGCGATGCCGGTTTCATCCCCCACGAAACCCGCGCTCTCGCGGGCCATGAACTCGTCGTCAAGCTGTGGACCGGCGTGCGCCGGGAAGACAGCGTGGCGCAACTCGAACCACGGCAAAGCCGGAAAGCCCCATGAACGCCAGCCCCAAAAACACGAGCTACGACCAGTTACGCGAAGCCCGCACCGCGCTCGACACTCCGCTCTTCGCCGGACTGCCCGGCGACATCAACGTGTCGTTCGAGTTCTTCCCGCCCAAGAGCGACGCGCTCATGGCGCAATTGTGGGACGTGGTCGAAACGCTCGGGCCGTTGCAGCCGAAGTTCGTCTCGGTGACCTACGGTGCGGGCGGCTCCACCCGCGATCGCACCCATGGCACCGTCGCGCGTATCATCAAGGAAGCCAAGCTCCCCGCGGCCGCGCACCTCACTTGCGTCGATGCGACCAAGGCGGAAATTCGCGAAGTCGCCGAAAGCTACTGGGAAGCGGGCGTCCGCCACATCGTCGCCCTGCGTGGCGACATGGGCGCTCCGGGCGTGCCGTTCACCCCGCACCCCGAAGGCTATGCCAACGCGGCCGAACTGGTCGCGGGCCTGAAGGAGATCGCGCCGTTCGAAATCTCGGTCGCCGCCTACCCTGAATCCCACCCGGATTCGCCGAGCAGCCAAGCCGACATCGACAACCTTAAGCGCAAGCTCGATGCCGGTGCCACCCGCGCGATCAGCCAGTTCTTCTTCGAGCCGGAAACCTTCTTCCGTTTCCGCGACAAGCTGGCCGCCGCTGGCATCGACGCCCCGGTCCTCCCCGGCATCCTGCCTGTCTCCAACGTCGCCCAGACGCGCAAGTTCGCCGCTGCCTGCGGTGCCGCGATCCCGGCGTGGATGGACGGCCTGTTCGAGGGGCTCGACACCCACCCCGCCTCGCGCCAGCTCGTCGCCGCGACGATCGCCGCCGAGTTCTGCCGCCGCCTCTATGCCGGTGGCGTGCGCGATTTCCACTTCTACACCCTCAACCGCGCCGAACTGTCCTACGCGATCTGCCACCTGCTTGGCCTTCGCCCCAAGGCCCCGGCGCTGGAGAAAGCCGCGTGACTCTCGTACCTTCAACTGCCCGCACCGCCTTCCTTGAACAGGCCGCGCAGCGTATCCTCATCACCGATGGCGCGTTTGGCACCGAGATACAGAACTTCAAGCTATCGGAAGCCGACTACGCCGGGACGCTGGGCTTGGCCAAGGACCAGAAGGGCAACAACGACATCCTCGCGCTGACCAAGCCCGAGGTGCCGGAATCGATCCACCGCGCCTATTTTGAGGCCGGGGCCGACATCGCCGAAACCAACACCTTCAGCGCCAACCGCATCAGCCAGGCCGACTACGCCGCCGAACACCTCGTGCGCGAGATCAACGTGGAGAGCGCCAAGCTCGCCCGCCGCGTGGCTGACGAGTTCACCGCCAGGGACGGCCGCCCCCGCTTCGTCGCCGGCGCCATCGGCCCCACGAACAAGACCCTCTCGCTCTCGCCTGATGTAAACGACCCCGGCTTCCGAGAGATCGACTGGGATCACCTCGTCGACGTCTATGCCGAACAGGTCCACGCGCTGGTCGAAGGCGGCGCGGACTTCATCCTGATCGAGACGGTGTTCGATACCCTCAACGCCAAGGCCGGCGTGATGTCGGTCCGCAAGGTCGAGAAGGAGCTTGGCCGCGAAATCCCGATCATGATGTCGATGACGCTGACCGACCTTTCTGGCCGCAACCTCTCGGGCCACACGGTCGAGGCGTTCTGGTACGCGATCCGCCATGCCAAGCCGCTCACCGTCGGCCTCAACTGCTCGTTCGGCGCAACCCAGCTGCGCCCGCACGTGAAGGCGCTGTCCGAAATCGCCGACACGCTGATCATGGTCTATCCCAACGCGGGCCTGCCCAACGAACTCGGCGAGTATGACGAGATGCCGCAGACCACTGCCGGCCTCGTCAAGGAATGGGCCGACCACGGTCAGGTCAACGTGCTGGGCGGCTGCTGCGGCTCCACCCCGGCGCACATTGCGGCCATGGCCAGGGCGGTGCAGGCCTTGCCGCCGCGCAAGATGGCCGTGCCCGCCACCGTTACCCGCCTCGCCGGGCTCGAACCTTTTGTAATGGCTGCCTGATTTCCATGACCGATACATTTACCGGCTCGCGTTTCGTCAATGTTGGCGAACGCACCAACGTCACCGGCTCTGCCGCGTTCAAGAAGCTGATCCTCGCGGGCGACTATGCCAAGGCGGTCGAAGTCGCGCGCCAGCAGGTCGAGAACGGCGCGCAGGTGATTGACGTCAACATGGACGAGGGCCTGCTCGACGCGGTCGAGGCGATGACCACCTTCCTCAAGCTGATCGCCGCCGAGCCGGACATCGCCCGCGTGCCGGTGATGATCGACAGCTCGAAGTGGGACGTGATCGAAGCCGGTCTCAAGTGCGTATCGGGCAAGCCGATCGTCAACTCGATCTCGATGAAGGAGGGCGAGGACGCCTTCCTCCACCACGCCCGCCTGTGCATGGACTACGGCGCTGCCGTCGTCGTCATGGCCTTCGACGAGAAGGGCCAGGCCGACACCAAGGAGCGCAAGGTCGAGATCTGCGAGCGCGCCTACAAGCTGCTCACCGGCATCGGCTTCCCGCCCGAAGACATCATCTTCGATCCCAACGTCTTCGCGGTCGCCACCGGCATCGAGGAGCACGACAACTACGGACTCGATTTCATCGAGGCCACGCGCGAGATCAAGGCGCGCTGCCCCCACGTCCACATCTCGGGCGGCCTCTCCAATCTCTCGTTCAGCTTCCGCGGCAACGAGATCGTGCGCCGCGCGATGCACTCGGTGTTCCTCTACCACGCGATCCCGGCGGGCATGGACATGGCCATCGTCAACGCGGGCCAGCTCGACATCTACGACCAGATCGACCCGGTGCTGCGCGAAGCCTGCGAAGACGTCGTCCTCAACCGCAAGCCTGCCGCCGATGACGGCAAGACCGCGACCGAACGCTTGATCGAACTCGCCGAAAGCTTCAAGGGCAAGGACAAGGTCGCCGAGAAGGAAGCCGAGGAATGGCGCGGCTGGGACGTCGTCCGCCGCCTTGAACATGCCTTGGTCAAGGGCATCGACGCTTTCGTCGTCGACGATACCGAGGAAGCCC
>JBKBUD010000153.1:0-4096 GCA_046290865.1 Novosphingobium sp.
TGTGCTCTGCGGCATCGAGGAACAGCACCTGATCGTGCCCGCGCGAGAAGGCCTCGGCGGTGGGGACGAGGCTTGCCGCATAGTTGCCGCCGCACTTGGCCGCGCCGGTGCCGCCGGGCGCTGCGCGGGTGTAATCGGACACCCAGATCGAGACGGCAGGTGCGCCCGACTTGAAGTAGTTTCCGGCGGGGCTGGCGATGACCATGAACTTGTACTGTTTTGCCGGACGCACGCCGAGGAAGGCCTCGGACGCGAACATGAACGGGCGCAGGTACATCGAGCCGCCCTCGACCGTGGGGAACCAGTCCTTGTCGGCGAGAACCTGCTGACGCACGGCCTCGACGAACAGGTCTTCGGGCAGTTCCGGCATGGCGAGGCGCCGCGCCGAGGCATTGAAGCGGGCCGCGTTGGCTTCGGGCCTGAACAGGGCGATGCCGCCGTCGGCGAGACGATAGGCCTTCAGGCCTTCGAAGATTTCCTGCGCGTAGTGCAGCACGGCCGCTGCCGGATCGAGCGCAATCGGGCCATAGGGAATGACGCGCGCGTCGTGCCAGCCCTTGCCCTCGACATAATCGATCTCGACCATGTGATCGGTAAAGGCGGTGCCGAAGCCTGGGTTCGCCAGCACCTGCGCGCGCACGTCCGCAGCAACCGGGGCGGGGTGCGGGTTGCGGGTGAAGGTCAGGCTGGTGGTTTCGGCGGTGCTCGCCATCTCGGCAGTCCTTGCGCTAGAATCGAAGATGGAGCGCCGTGAACTATTGTTGCGCGAAAGGCAAGGGGAATGTAATAAATGTGAAGGGCCGCGTCGGTCAATCCGAAGCGGCCCTTCGCATGGTCAGCGGCCGGAAGTGCCGCCCACGAAGCCTTTATCGCTTAAATCGAAACTCAGCGATAATGCCTCGCGCGGGACTGTACCGACCTCTCTGCTGAACCATGAGACATCGGATCACCTCCTTTCGCGCTGTTGAGCCAAAGTCGCAGGTTTTTGGGCCTGCTGGACCGGAAGTGCGTTGTCTCCGGCCTTGACCTGAATGTGATTCATCACGGGCCAAACAACAAGTCTTGCGCGAAAAAAAATTGTCGTCAGTATTCGGGTTTCGCGCCTGCATTCCGGTGTCGTCTGAAACTGGTTCGCGCTTATCTCCGGCAATCCTCGATCACGCGCCCGACTTCGGCCCAGGCCGGGAGGTAGAGCGTCGGCAAGCCGTTGACCTCGATCACGAAACGGCCGCGACTGAAAGCCATGGAATCGAGCAGCGGGTCGCGCGAGGCCAGAGTTGCGACAAGCTGCGGCTGGCCCTGAGGTGCAGGATCGGCCGAAAGCGGGCGCGTGTCACTCGTCGTCACGACTGTCATCGGCAGCGATACGCTCGACGTGCCGGTGCGGATCAGGCTCATCGTTGCCGCCTGGCGATTGCAGGCCAGTGCGAACAGCGTTGCGCTACCGGGGCCGAAGCGGGCGACACCACTTTCATAGCGCCAGTCCCCCACGGTCTGGGGAGCATCGCGCCAGTCCTTGAACGTTTGCGCCTGTGCCTGGGGGGGCGGGGGCGCCTGCGTCGGCTTCGGGGCAGGCGGCGGCGCGGCTTGCGGCACCATGGTCGGCGCGGCGCAGGCCGAAAGCGTGAGAGCCAGCGCACCGGATAAAACGAGGCGGGGGCGGTGTGCGTGGTTGATCTTCATGCACCAGTTATGGAAGGAACGCGCCGTGACCTCAACCCGCCCCCCGAAACAGCCCAACGCAGCCAAGCAGCGTGTCGACCAGTTGCTGGTCGATCGGGGCCTCGTCGAAAGCCGCGCCCGCGCGCAGGCGCTGATCCTTGCGGGCCTGGTGTTTTCGGGTGAGACCAAGATTGCCAAGGCCGGTCAGTCGCTGGCCATCGACGCGGCGCTCGACGTGCGCGGGCGGGATCACCCTTGGGTTTCGCGCGGCGGCATCAAGCTGGCCCACGCGATCGAGCACTTCGGGCTCGAACCTGCGGGCGTGACCGCGATGGACATCGGAAGTTCGACCGGTGGCTTTACCGACGTGCTCCTGCAGGGCGGGGCCGAGCACGTCTTTGCGGTGGATTCTGGCACCAACCAACTTGCCTGGAAGCTAAGGCAGGACCCTCGCGTGACGGTTCTGGAGCAGACCAGCGCCCGGATACTCACGCCTGCGCACATAGACCGGCCCGCAACCTGGGTGGTGTGCGATGCAAGTTTCATCAGCTTGCGCAAGGTGCTGGAAGTGCCTCTGGCGTTGGCAACGCGCCCAACACGGTTGGTCGCGCTGATCAAGCCCCAGTTCGAAGTCGGCAAGGCGGAGGTCGGCAAGGGCGGCGTCGTGCGCGATCCGGCCCTGCACGAGCGGGTCTGCGGCGAAGTGCGCGAATGGCTGGAAGGTGAGGGCTGGGACGTGCAGGGGATCGTCCAGAGTCCGATCACCGGGCCAGAAGGCAACGTCGAATTCCTCATATCCGCGCTTCGGGCCTGACTTTTCCCCGGCAATTGTCTCCAGTCGGGATTGCAAGCTAGTGGAGTTCCGATTGCGCCTTTGCTGCGGCCTCGCCAATATCCGCGACGAATCGCGCGTTTTGCGCCTTGCCAGCGGGTGACATGAACTATCTTGCTTCTTCCGGTCAGCTTCGCGCCAGTCTCCTGCGCTGGTCGCTTTTCACAGTGCCACTGGTCGTTGCATTGGGCTTCCTTGCCGGTCAGGTAGCGGGCAGCGGTCCGGGCAATCCCTGGTTCGATGCGCTGGCCAAGCCCGCGATCTATCCGCCGCCTGCCGCGTTCGGGATCGTCTGGTCCGTGCTCTACGTGCTGATGGGGATCTCGCTGGCGATGATCCTGTCCGCGCGCGGGGCGGCAGGGCGCGGGCTGGCGGGGGCGATGTTCGTCATCCAGTTGCTGATCAACCTGTCCTGGTCGCCCACGTTCTTCGCGCTGCATCAGATCACGGTTGCCTTCTGGATAACCGTGGCGATGGCGGTCGCGATCATGCTCACGGTGGTGCTGTTCTGGCGGATTCGCCCTGTGGCCGGGGCATTGCTGCTGCCCTATCTGGCATGGGTCTGCTTTGCGGCCGTGCTGACCTTCGAGTTCGGTCGGCTCAATCCCGATGCCGATGGCGCGTTCGGGGCGGCAAAGACTGTGCGCGTCGCGATCTGAGCATCGCGGAATTGCACCGATTGGCACTTGCGGGCAGCGTCCCGGCTGCCCACATAACGGCTTGAAACGCCAATCAGGACCAGTCCCATGCAGAGTGAAAACCCGATGATCGCCGATTTCGTCAAGCTGCTGAACAGCGCGGCGGGGACGATTGCCGGCATGGGCCGTGAAGCAGGCGAAAACGCGCGCGAGAAAGCCAAGGAAATCTTCGGCGGTCTCGATTTCGTGAGCCGCGAGGAATTCGACGCGGTGAAGGAACTGGCGGCTTCTGCGCGCGAGGAAGTCGAAGCGCTCAAGGCCCGCATCGCGGCTCTGGAAGCTGCCTCGAAGGGCGAGTGAGGAACCCGAACCCTACCTTCCGTATTTAACCTGCATCACGTTGGCGCCGTCGGGCGCTTTGCAGGAAGACGTCCGTGTTTACGCAACTCATGCGCCGCCTGACGGCTCAACTTTCGAGTGACCGAGCGGTGCTCAACGCACAGTCGAGACGCCAGCGCAGGCCCGTGGGCGCATAGTCGATGGTGACATCGGCATCAAGGCTGCGTGCCGGAATGCTGCGCATCAGAATGGTGCCGAAGCCGTGGTGCGTCGGCACGCAGGTCAGCGGAACCCCGCTCTCGCTCCAGTCGATCACGAAGCGGTCGCCCTTCTCTTCCCAGCACAGAAGCACCTTGCCGTGCGGTGAGGAGAGCGCGCCGTACTTGAGCGCGTTGGTGGCCAGTTCGTGCAGCGCCATGCCGATGATCTCGGCACTGCGCGGACTCAAAGGAATGGATGATCCGCGCAGTTCGATCTGTGCCCGCGCATCACGTCCGAGAATTGCCAGTTGCGCCTCGGCCAGTTCGTCCATGAGGATCGTCGACCAGCCCCGCCGCACCAGCAGGTCCTGATTGGCCGACAGGCTGGCAAGGCGGCTTTCGAAGCGGCGAAGGAAATCGGCGTC
>JBKBUD010000154.1:0-4048 GCA_046290865.1 Novosphingobium sp.
AAAGCCGCCACCGCCTGATCGGCGAGAAGGTGCTTTCGGGCTGGGCCACGCGCTATCAGCGCAATCACCTCCACCCCATGGATGGCACCGACGCGCCCCACGATTTCGATGTCGTGCTGGAGATCGACTTCCCCGACCAGCAGACCTGCGACGCGTGGCTTTCCGCGATGGCCGATCCGGCCACCATGGCCGAAATCGTCGAGGACGAGGAGCGCTTGTTCGACCGCAGCCGCATGCGCACCTACCGAGTCGAGACCCACGCCTCACGGCTCTGATCGGCGGCCGGCACCGCGCAGCCGCCGGAATCAGCCTCCGAAAACCGGCTTGCGCTTATCGACGAACGCGCGGGTTCCCTCACGGAAGTCCGCTCCTGCAAAGGCCGAGGCGAAGATGCGCAAGGACTCCGCATCGTCGGCCACTTGCCCATCGAGCACATTGCGCACGAAGCCCTTGATTGCCTGCGTGGAGAACGGCGAGGCCGCCAACAACTGCGCCACCAGCCCATCCTCGCTGCCGGCCAGTTCCTCCACCAACCCCACCGCCTTGGCCTCCTCGGCCCCCAGCAACATGCCGGTATAGAGCATCCGCCGCGCCTGCCCGGGCCCGACCAGATCGACCAGCAGCTTCACGTCATGCAGCGGATAGACAAGCCCGAGCTTGGCCGGCGTGATCCCGAACCGCGCCTGCGGGCCAGCCACACGGATGTCGCAGGCCAGCGCTATTCCGCATCCCCCGCCCACGCAGTCGCCCTCAACCATGGCCACGGTGGGCAGGCGAAAGCGCGTCAACTCGTACTGCGCGCGGTTGATTGCCTTCTGGTTCTCCGCGGCCCAGACCGCGTCGTCCTTGTTGGCGAGCAGTTCGGCAATGTCCGCGCCCGCGCAGAACGCTCCGCCTTGCGCGGACCTGACCACCAGCACGCGGCAATCCCCGTCTGCCGCAGCCTGCGCGAGCAGTTCGGGCAGGCGTTGCCACATATCGATGGTGAAGGCATTGCGCTTGTCCGCGCGGTCGATCAGCAGGCGCGTGACCGGGCCGTCCTTCTCAAGTCGTAGTGTCATCCTCGCCAAGCCTCCCGGTATCGCGTGGCAGCCTGATCCAGATTCCGCGCGCAGTGGCAAGCCAAACTTGCGTGCTAACCCGCTCTTCGACGATCTTCGCGCAGCAGCGGCGCTTGCTCGCACAGGTCATTGCGGATCGTGGTGGCCGCAACGCCCGCCTGCCCCATCGCATGGCTTATCTGGTCGAGCCCGCGCGTCACGTCGCCTGCGGCATAGAGTCCGGCCACGCTGGTCCGCTGGTGCGCGTCGATCTCGATGCAGCCGTCTTCGCTTGCCCGTGCACCCAGCGCCAGCGCGAGGTCTGACCGCACCAGCGACCCAAGCGCCGGATAGACGGTGTCGAAGGCAAGCGCGCCCCCAGGCCGGGGCACGATCATGCTCTCTCCCTCGATATGCAACGGACCGCACGGGCCGTTCTCCAGCACGATGCCGCAGCGGTCCAGCTCGGCGCGCTCCTCCGCTGAAAGTTCGTGCCCGCCCTCAGGCGCGATCAGCGTCACGTCAGCCGAGAAGCCGCGCAGGAACATCGCCTCGCCATGCCCCCGGCTGCCGGTGCCGATCACCGCGATGCGGCTGTCGCTTGCCTCATAACCGTCGCACACCGGGCAATAGCGCAGCAATCCCCGCTCCAGCGCGCGGTCGTGCACTTCGGGTGCCATCGGCGGGCGGTCATTGACCACCCCGGTGGCGAGCAGCACCGCACGCGCTGTCCAGCTCCGGGCCTCGGCCTGCGCGGTAAAGACACAGTCCTCACGCTCGATCCGCTCGACCAGCCCCTCCTCGACCGCGATGCCGAACTCCGCCGCCTGCTCGCGCATGCGCCGCAGCAGCTCGGTTCCGGCAATTCCGCCGGGATAGCCGGCATGGTTGTGCGTGCGCGGGATCAGGGCTGCGCGGCTGTGCCCGGCGTCCACTAGAGCCACGCGCAAGTGGAAGCGCGCAAGGTAGATCGCGGCGGTCAGGCCCGCAGGCCCGGCACCGATGACGAGGCAATCTAGTGGCTTGGCACGTGGCTTGGCAAGTGGCTTGGCGAGAGGCGTTTCCATCCCCGCCCAAACCCGCAAGGGCCGGGCGGTTCCGGAAAGTCACGTTCGATCAGTCGGCAAACACCGTGCGATAGGACCGCCGCGTGAACTTCCACGCCCCGTCAATCCGCCGCAATTCGTCGTCATAGCGCCCGGTGGCGTGGATGCGCTTGCCCGTTGCCGGATCGTCGAAGATCTCGATGGTATAGGCAACGGCCTTGGCCGTATCGCCCTCCACCTCGATCGAGCCGGGCTGCATGAAGTAGACCATCGGCTTCGAGCAATCGTCGAGCCCATAGTGCTTCATCGATTCGGTCCAGCCCGCCACGATCGCCGCCTTGCCCGAAAAGCCGCCAAGGTCGGGATATTCGGGCAGCTCCCAATAGGCGTCGTCAGCCCAGATCGAGCCCCACAGTTCGGCGTCGAGCGTCATCACCCCATGGGCGTGCGTGTCCATCAGTTCGCGGATCGCAGTGCGATCCTCAATTGGTCCGGTAAACGCCATAGTCGCTTGCTCCTTACCAGGCGTGGGTTTCGCCGTTCCACTTGAGGAAGTCGCCCGAACGGTCGAGTGTCCAGGCCGCAGCGACGCTGCGTATGCCCTGTGCACTCTCGGTCGGCGTGATGTCTGCCGCCTCGCCGCCCATGTCGGTCTGCACCCAGCCCGGATGCATCAGCCCGACGATCACGCCGCGCTCCTTGAGGTCTGTCGCCACCGAGCGCATCAGCCGGTTGAGCGCCGCCTTGGCCGAGGCATAGGCATAATACCCGCCATAGGGCCAGGTCGACGCCGCCAGCTGGCTCGAGATGTTGATGACCTTCGAACCTTCGTCAAGGCGCGGCAGGAAAGCCTGCAGCACGCGCAAGGGGCCCTGCACCATGATGCGGAACACCTCGTCCCACTCCGCCCAGTCCGAGCTTTCCAGCTCAGCCGGGTCCGATCCGCTCACGCCCGCCACGTTGTAGAGCACGTCAATCGCCTCGCCCGCGGTCTCGGCCGCACCGGACTTGACCGAGGTGTCGTCGGCCACATCCATCTTGTGCACGGTCAGCTTACCACCCGAGGCGGCGGCGAGATCCGCCAGCTTCGTCGCACTTTCGGGGTTGCGCACCAGCGCGATCACGCGGTCACCCGCTTCGACATGCTGGCGGGCGAGCTCCAGTCCGATTCCGCGCCCGGCGCCGGTAATTGCCACGGTTGTCATGTTGTCGTCTCCCACTGGTGTTGTCCGTCAGACACTCCGGCTACCCTGCCGGATTTCGAATCGTAACGTCCGAATCAGGTCAGCGGATCGTAGAGTCCGCGGATCGTCGCGATGGTCAGGCGCAGGACCTTTTCCACGCGCTCAGGCCCCAGCACCGGCGCCTGCAGCAGCAGACCGGAATGCACCGCGATGGCAAAATCGCTGCCTAGTTTCATCGCTTCCCACTGGTCCTGCCACTGCGGGAAAGACTCGATCATCTCGGCCGTCCACACCTCGTCATAGCGCCGTGCAGCAGGCTCGAACGCAGCGTGAAGCTCGGCATCGGTGCGCGCAGCCACGGCCAGTTCGAGGTAGGCCGCATATTCGCGGCTTTGCACGCTGCGCCAGTGGGCTTCCGTCGCAAGGTCAATCAGCAGTGCGTCCCGGCTATGCGCCATCGCTGCAATGTAATCGTCGAGAAACAGTCGCATGCGCTGGTAGAACACATGCTCCACCACTGCCGCCACCAGGTCCATCCGCGTGGCGAAATGGTGGTGCATGGCCCCACGCGAGACTTGCGCCCGTTCGGCCACTTTCGCCGTGGTCAGGCCTTGGTACCCGTCCTCGACCAGGCAATCGACCGCCGCTTCCAACATCTTCAGCCGCGTCTGCGCCGACTTGCGCTGCTGCCAGCGGATCGGCTCGCCCTCGCCAAGGGCAGCGGGACGCATCGCCGCAAGCATCCGCTTCTGCATGGTTGATCCAGCCATTCTCATTG
>JBKBUD010000020.1:0-34656 GCA_046290865.1 Novosphingobium sp.
GCTGGTGGGCGCTGCGCTGGTCGGGGCGGCATTCATCGGCTGGGCAGCGTGGGGCCTCGGCTTCGAGGCGCTCACCTACGGCGCGGGTTTCATCGTGCTCGGCCTGCCGGTGTACCTGTTGATCAGGCGCGATGGAGCAGCTTCCACAGCATCGAACGGTCACGGATGATTTCATGCGCGGCGTTGTGCCCGGGAGCCCCGGTCACGCCGCCGCCCGGGTGGGTGCCCGAGCCGCACATGTAGAGCCCCTTGATCGGCGAGCGGTAATCGCCGTGACCCAACACGGGTCGCGCTGCCCAGAGCTGATCCAGCCCCATCGTGCCGTGGAAGATATCGCCCCCGATCAGGCCGAACTTGCGCTCCAGATCGAGCGGTGAATGGATCTGTCGGGCAATTACCGCGCCCTTGAAGTTGGGCGCGTGCTCGGTGACGGTGTCGATGATGAGGTCGGCCACTTCCTCGCGGTGCGCATCCCAATCGATGGTCGGATCGAACTGCTGGCAGAACAGGCTGGCCACATGCTGGCCCGGAGGGGCAAGGCTGTCGTCCACGGTGCTCGGGATCTTGATCTCGACGATCGGCTTCTTCGACCAGCCGTGCTGCTGGGCATCAATGAAGGCCTGGTCCATGTAGTCCATGCCCGGAGCGATGATGATCCCGGCGGTATGATGCTGGGCCTGTTCCTTGCCCGGCAGGACAGTGAAGTCCGGTAGCTCCGACAGCGCCACGTTCATGCGGAACGTGCCCGACCCCGTCTTGTAGCTCTTCATCCGGCGGTTGAAGTCTTCGTCAAGATCCGACGAGTCCACCAGCTGGCGGTAAAGCAGCGCGGGACCGACATTGGCAGCGACGATCGGCGCGTAAAGCTCCTCGCCACCTTGCAGCTTTACGCCTGCCGCCTTGCCGTTGTTCACCAGCACCTTGGAGACCGGCGCTTCGAGGCTGATTTCCACGCCAACGTCGGCGCAGGCCTTGGCCATCGCCTGCGTGATCGCGCCCATGCCGCCGACAGCATGACCCCATGCGCCAAGCTTGCCGTTCACTTCGCCGAACACGTGGTGCAGCAGCACGTAAGCCGAGCCCGGCGTCGAAACGCCGGCGTAGTTGCCCACTACAGCGTCAAAGGCGAAGGCGGACTTCACGTGATCGTCTTCGAACCAGCCATCGAGAAAATCGCGGGCGGACTTGGTGAAGATGTCGAGCAGGTCACGCTGCGTTGCGACATCGAGCTTGGCAATGGGCCAGCCCTGCATCGCCGCCGACTTAAGCGCCGCCAATCCGCCTCCGACATTGGGCGGCGTCTGCAGCGAAATGTCGCGCAGCACGTTGGCGACCTTTTCGAGTGCCGCGTCGTACTTGGGATAGGCCTCGGCGTCCTTCTTCGAGAACCGGGCGAACTCGGCCTCGGTGCGTCCCTCGCCGCCGCCCAGCTTGAGATAGGTGTCGGGGAACGGGAAGAAGTTGCTGATCGTCCGCTCGATCACGCGATAGCCGTAATCATGCAGCTTCATGTCCGCGATCACCTTCGGCCGCAGCAGGCTGACGGTGTAGCTCGCAGTCGAGTTGCGGAAGCCGGGATGGAACTCCTCGGTCACCGCCGCGCCGCCGACGATGTCGCGACGTTCCAGAACGCGCACCTTCATTCCTGCCTTGGCAAGATAGAAGGCGCAGACAAGGCCATTGTGGCCGCCGCCAATGATGAGAGCGTCGTAACGGTTGGACATGCGGTAACTCCCCGGAATCTTCTTGACTACTTCTTCGACCAGCCAGCCGGCGGCGCCTTGTGCAGACGTGCTTCGGGCGTGATCGCGCGGATCTTGCGGGCGAAGCTGCGCAGGCAGACCTCGCTCTTGCCGATCGGGCCGGCGCCATAGGTCTGCGAGGCCATGCCTTGCTGGATGCGTTCAATCAGCCATGTGTCTTCCTTGTTGACGACACGGTTGATGCGCCAGTTGGCGTATCGGGCCAGTTTCATCTCCCGGCGCCTATCGGGCAGAGCGTAGCACATCTCTCGCAGGACTGATGTCGTAGGCGTCAGGGGGATCCACTGCATGAAGTCGATCTGGTCGGCATAGATATCGAACGCGATGTTCGGCCAGAGCTTGTAGTAGAGCCAGCGGCGCTGCGATCCGGCCGAGAGGTGGGGTACTTCCGGCAGATGCGCCTGATAGAACCGCTCCCAGAAATTGGCCGAGGGCTTGTCGACCAGATCGCCCTTCATCCGGTCGGCCCAGCCGTGGTCGGAAATCTCATAGGACTTGCCGAAAATGCGCGTCAGCCCATCGTGCGCCACCGGGATGTGCAGGTTGTCGGAATAGTTGTCGCCGACATTCTTCCAGTTCACCTGCCGCTCGCGCAGGCGCACGTCGCCAATGCGGCGCATGTCCTCGAAGCGATAGGGCGCAACCTCTTCCTCGAAGGGGGCCATCATTTCTGCAACGCTCGGAAATCCGCCATCGACCAGACGCACGAACACGAAGCCGCGCCAGATCTCCAGGGCGACCGGCGCGAGGCTGTTCTCTTCCAGCTTCAGCGCGGGATAATCCGATTTCATCGGCACGCCGGAAAGCCGTCCATCCGGCTCGAACGTCCAGGCGTGATAAGGGCAGACCAGCTTCTTCGCGCAACCCACCGGTCCCTCGACCAGACGCATCGCGCGGTGACGGCAGACGTTGGTGAAGGCGCGGATTGCACCGTCTTCGCCGCGGATCGCAATGACGCTCTCGTTCAAGTAGTCGAGCGTGCGATATTCACCGGCAGTTGCGATGTCGCTTTCATGGCAGACGATCTGCCAAGACGGGCGGATCACCCGCTCCATCTCCACGCCGAAGTATTCGGGATCGGTGTACAGCCAGCCCGGAAGGCTCCAGTCCGCGTCCGGGTCAACCTCGTCCGATGAAATGTGGCGGAATGCGCCGGATAGATCGCCCATAAACCCGAATCCAGAATTGCTTGTTGAACAATCGTACAACAACAGGCAGATTGTTCAAGCCATGAACCAGACGGCCCCCTCGCCCGCGTTCCGACGCGAAGAACCCGACGCTCGCCGACTCAGCCTGATCGAAGCTTGCGCCCGCGTGCTGGCACGAAGCGGCGCGGCCGGCGCCAGCGTCCGGGCAATCGCGCAGGAAGCGGGCGCTTCAGTTGGTCTTGTCGGACACTATTTCGGCGGCGTGGATGCGCTCGTCTCGGCAACCTATGATCATGTCGACAGGCAGGTGGCGCAAGCACTGGATCAAGCCGTCGCCACTGCGGGCGATGATCCGCGCGCAAGACTCGAAGCCTTCGTCACCGCGAGCTTCGCCCCGCCAATCGCGGATCCGGCCCTGCTTGCCACGTGGATCGCGTTCTGGAGCCTTGTCACCGCGCGCAAGGACATCGCCCGCCAGCATGACGAGCAGTACGCCGGCTACCGGGCAAGGCTTGAGGGCTTGCTGGGCGATTGCGGCGTCGCCACAACAGCAAGGCGTCGCCACGCAATCGCGGTAACTGCACTGGTCGACGGCTTGTGGCTCGAACTCTGCCTCTCGCCGGGCTGCTTCACGGCGCAGGAAGCGCGGGACATTGCCCGCGACTTCCTCGCCTCGATCACTTCGTCAGGTCAGTGATCAGGCTCAGGTAATAGGTAATGCCGGGGCGAATGTTGGACAGCCGCGTCCGTTCGTTCAGGCCGTGCGAGAAGTCCTCGCTATCCTTCGAAAACGAAGGGCTCAAGCCATAGCTCGGGATACCGAGCGCGCGGAACCACATCGAATCCGACGCACCGGAAGCCTGCGAAGGAATGAGCGGAACGCCAGGATAGGCCTTGCCCAGGGCCTTCGAAACTGCGGCCAGCACATCGGCCCGCGCCGGCGACGCCGGCGTGGCGACCGAACCCGCCGTCACATCGCTGATCTTTACCGCCGGGTCATCGATCACCTTGGCCAGTTCGGCCATGATCGCTTCCTTTGAATGGCCCGGGAAGATGCGGCAGTTGATATTGGCGAAAGCGCGCTGCGGCAGGGCATTCTCCGCATGACCGCCGCCGAGCATGGTCGGCGCGCAAGTGGTTCCGACCTTGCCCACCATCGAAGGGTCGGCGCGCAAGGTAGCCAGCGCCTTCTCGTCGGCCGGGTTTGCCGCGAATGCGCGCATTGCAGCCGCGGTTTCGGGCCTGTCCGTAAAGGCTGCGGCCTTCTCGAAGTAGCCCTTGGTGATCTCGTTCTGCTCAGCCTTGAACTTGTACGCGCCCACTTTCACCAGCGCTTGGGACAGTTGGACGATCGCGTTGTCAGGCCGGGGAGCAGAGCTGTGCCCGCCGGGATTGGTCACTTCCAGCCGGTAGTCGGCATAGGTCTTTTCCGCCCCCTGCCAGGTCCAGTACAAGGGCTTGCCGGTGGCCTCGTCGAGAGTCCCACCGCCGCCATCCACGTTGATGACCAGTTCCGCGTTCTTTAGCTTCTCGGCGATGATAGCGCTGGTCTTCATCGTCGTTTCCTCGTCTCCGGAAAACTCGATGACGATGGTGCGCTTGGGCTTGTAGCCCTGTCGGCGCAGTTCGATCAGCGTCGACAACGCGAGCGCCCCGTCGAACTTCATGTCGCTGGCACCTCGCCCATAGAGGATGCCGTTCTCGACCACAGGCACGAAGGGATCGCGCTCCCAATCCTCGCGCTTGGCCTCGACCACGTCCATATGGCCGGAGATCACCAGCGGCTTGAGCGCGGGGTTGCTGCCTTTCCAGGTGGCGATGAAGTACGCGGTATCGTCGACCGGCGTTATCTCGATGTCCGACGCATTCCAGCCGCCAGCGACGAGCGCGTCGCCGAAGAGCTTCGCCACGTCGACAGTCTTGTTGCCCTCGCCCCTGACCGAACGGATGGCGATGGCCTTCTGCGAGAGGTCGAGGACCTGCGCCTCCGCCTTCGGATAGGACACCTCCTTCGCGGCGGCGGGCATGGAGAGGGCCACCGAGGCGGCAAGGGCGATGCGGAACTTTGCGACCATGAACACGACTCCTTTGACGTGAAACTGGCCACAGGCTCGCGGACAAGCAACCGCTTTTACTTGGCATTTCAAAACAGAAGGCCCCGGACGCACTGGCGTCCGGGGCCTTCCAATACCATCAGACCAAGGATCAGCCCTGGACCTTGCTCGTATCGAACGTGCCGAGGCCGGGCTTGAAGCTCTTCTCGTCAAGGAACTGGCGGGTCGCTTCCTTGCGGGCGGCGGCACCGCCGAAGCTGTGCAGCGCTTCCTGCGCGCGGATCTGGTATTCGAGGCCGTTGTCGTAGGTCATGTCGACCATGCGACGGACCGTCCACTTGGTCGCGCGAAGGGCGTGGCCGTCCTTCTTCTTGAGCACCTCGCAGATTTCCAGCACGCGCGCCTTGAGCTTGTCAGCGGGCACTGCTTCGGTCACCAGACCCTGCTCTTCGGCCTGCTTGCCGGTCAGGTTCTCGCCCATCATGGCGTGGTACATGGCCTTGCGGAACGGCATCAGTTCCTGAGCGACCTTCGACGCGCCGCCGCCGGGGAGGATACCCCAGTTGATTTCGGACAGTCCGAACTGCGCATCTTCCGAAGCGATGGCGATGTCGCAGCCGAACAGCGGGCCGTAGCCGCCGCCGAAGCACCAGCCGTTGATCATGGCGACGGTCGGCTTCTCATACCAGCGCAGACGCTCGAACCAGCCGTAGCTCTCGCGCTGCGACTGACGCACCGCGCCAAGCCCCTTGGCTTCGTTCTCGCGGAAGTATTCCTGGAGGTCCATGCCTGCAGTCCAGGCATCGCCCTCACCGGTCAGCACGAGCACCTTCACGTCGTCGCGGAATTCGAGCTCCTCGAGCACCGCCTTCATGCGGCGGTTAAGCTTGGGGCTCATGCAGTTACGCTTCTCGGGGCGATTGAACTTCACCCAGGCAATGCCGTCCTCGACGGTGAAAGCGACGGTATCTTCTTCCGCGCGCTCGATCTTCTGCTGTTCGGTCATGGTCGTTCCTCTAGGTAATCTATGAATCAGATCGGATAATGGCCGGGCTGGGTTTCCATCGTGATCCAGCGCAGTTCGGTGAAGCTGTCGATCCCGGCCTTGCCGCCGAAACGGCCATAGCCGGATGCACCGACGCCACCGAAAGGCATCTGCGCCTCGTCATGCACGGTCGGGCCATTGACGTGGCAGATGCCGGACCTGATCTGGCGGGCAACACGCAGGCCACGCGCCGTATCGCGGGTGAACACTGCGGCGGAGAGCCCGTATTCCGTGTCGTTGGCAAGTTCGATCGCGTGCGCCTCGTCACGGGCGCGGACAATCCCGACAACAGGGCCGAAACTCTCGTCGCGGAACAACTTCATGGCTTGCGTCACGCCATCCACCACATGCGCAGGCATGAGCACGTTATGGGTGGTTTCGCCGCCGGTCAGCAGCTTTGCGCCCTGTGCAACGGCATCGTCGATCAGGCTCTGGCAGTGCGCAACGGTCTTGGCGTCGACTACCGCACCGAGCGGGGTGGTACCCTCGCGCGGATCGCCAACCGGCAGGGACGCAACCTTTGCCTTGAACTTCTCGGCAAACAAATCCGCCACGGCATCGACCACGATGATCCGCTCGGTCGACATGCAGATCTGGCCCTGGTTCATGAAGGCACCGAAGGCAGCGGCCTTTACCGCTTCATCAAGATCCGCATCCTCGAGCACGATCAAGGGAGCCTTGCCCCCGAGTTCCAGCAGGCAGGGCTTGAGGTGCTGCGCGGCACGAGTGGCAATGATCCGGCCAACGGCAGTCGATCCGGTGAAGTTGATGCGCTTCACTTCCGGTGCGTCGATCAGCGCCCCCACGACTTCGGCTGCATCCTTCGGCGCGTTGGTAACGACATTGACGACGCCTTCGGGAAAGCCCGCTTCGGCAAATGCCTCGATGATCAGCGAATGCGTGCGCGGGCACTGTTCCGAGGCCTTCAGGATCACGGCATTACCGCAGGCCAAAGGTACGGCGATCGCGCGGACGCCAAGGATGATCGGCGCATTCCACGGCGCGATCCCGAGGATCACACCGACAGGCTCACGCAGTGCCATCGAGATGCAGCCGGGCTTGTCCGAGGGAATCACCTCCCCCGAAATCTGCGTCGTCAACGCAGCAGCCTCGCGCACCATGCTGGCCGCGAGCCCGAGATTGAACAGTGCCCAGCCCTTGGTCGCGCCGATCTCGCCCATCATGGCGTCAACGAAGGCATCGGCCTTCGCTTCAAGCGCGGTTGCTGCCTTCATCAGGACGGCGCGGCGGGCGTTGGGGCCCATGGCTGCCCATCCGGGAAAGGCAGCGCCAGCCTTGGCTGAAACCGCAGGAATGTCAGATGCCTGCATAGCCTCGGCGGTTGACGCTACGGCACCGGTCATGGGGTTGATGCGCTCGAACTGCATATCTGCTCTCCCTATCTGTTATGCTTTATAGCAATTTCCGATTTGGCCTGCAACTGGCGAAATCGGCTCGGAGAAGACCTGTCCTTTTGTGCAGTAATTGCATCTTCGGAGACTGGCTGCGAAACGCACACAACCCACAAAAGACCTTGTTATTACGGGTTTTCCTTAGAGTTCTGGGCCACACACCAGCGACGCAGGCAGTTCACCCGCAACCTACCGATTGCAAATCATGCAAGTGCGTACGTATCTTTCGCACTTGCACAAAGGTCGCCGGTGGACCATTTGGAACGGGCCTTTCAGGCATCCTCTCCCAAACTTTTCAGGGCCGCCCGGCAACGGTGCGGCCCATTTTTTTGTGTGCTGAGCTCGGACTCGGTACGGTTGACTGCGGTGCGAACTCAACCGTGCGGCAGGATCACGCTCCGCCCGACAACGCTCCGTGACTCCATCGCACGATAGGCTTTTGCCCAATCTGCAAGGGGGTAGCAGGTATCCACATGCGGCTTGATCGCGCCTTCGGATGCAAGCCTGCAAATGCCAACAAGGTTTTCGGCACCTCGCTCGGGAAAACGCCGACCATATTCGCCAGCCCGGACACCAACAACCGAAAAGCCCTTGATCAGCGGTATGTTGGCGCCAATCTGTGGAATGCGCCCCTCCGCAAAGCCGATCACCAGCAGACGTCCATCGAAGGCAATGCATCTGGTCGACTCATCGAAAACGTCGCCACCGACAGGGTCGAACACCAGATCAGCTCCGCGTCCGCCGGTTATCTCCAGCACCTGCTCGCGAAATCCTGCGGCACCGTCGATCACGTGCGAAGGAGAATGGAGTCGGGCAATGGCAGCGCGCCTCGACTCGGAAGAGGCCACCGCGATAACCCGCAGTCCCAGGGCCATGCCGAGGTCCACCGCTGCGAGGCCCACCCCACCTGCCGCCCCATGCACGAGCAGCCATTCGCCGGGCTGGGCCTGCCCTCGGCGCACCAGCGCCACCCAGGCCGTAAGGTAGGCGGCACGCAACGAAGCGCCCTGCGCCATCGTCAGGCCTTCCGGCAGCGGCATCAAGGAATCGTCGCGGAACGCACCATATTGCGCCACGCCACCTGTAAGCCCCCCGGCGATCACCCGGTCTCCCACGCACCAGCGGCTACCCACCCCAGCCTCGACCACAATGCCAGCCGATTCCATGCCCGGCACGAACGGCAGCGGCGGCTTGGCCTGGTAGCCACCCCGCGTCATCAGCAAGTCCGGAAAGCCCAGCGCTGCCGCCTCGATCCTGACCACGGCCTCCCCCACTCCGGCAACCGGTACGGGCATCTCGACGAGGTCCAGGCCGCCGAGATCCTCGACAAGTTCGCGCACCTGCAGGGCTACCATCTTTGCCATTTCGTTCTCCCGGACCAACACTGGACCAATCCGGCTGGCTCACCAAGATGGGCCTTCTTGACCGATCGCTGCAAAAAATGTGCGTAGCCAATGCTGCGGTGCACCGCACGGTTTCGGCCGGGCGTGATGGCCGAGCGCCTCGCGGGCAGCACGGTCACCTGACTTCCCGCAAGCCCCTGACAACTGCAAAAAAAATTGAACGTTTGTCCTAACTCGGGAGTTTCAGGCGCGGCCTGGACATCGGTCGGAGCTGGTTTCAACGGTATGCAAATTGCTGCACGGCACAAGCCAAAACCCCTGAAAACCAAGACTTTCGGCATCAAATGCGCTTGTCCAAACCCGGACAGTTGTCTAATTTATGCGTGGATCGAACAAGCGGGCAAACCCGGCGATCCTCATAAAACGGAGGTCGGCAATCGGCCTTCACATAAGAAGACAGTACGCAGGAGAATACCCATGAAGATCCTTTTCGCCGCCACTGCGGCGGTCGGCTTGCTGTCTGCGCCGCAGATCGCTCTTGCCGCTCCCGCACCCCAGACCGTGAACATTTCGATTTCGGCCGATGGCCTCGACCTGTCCCGGCCGAACGACATGCGCCGCCTGCGCAACCGCATCGCCGACGCTGCCGCCGAAGCCTGCGATCCGTCGGACCGCATGATCACCACGCCAATGCCGGACTATCAGTGCCGCCGCGCTGCCATCGCCAGTGTGGAACCGATGGTGCAGGAACTGGCTCAGGCCGCACGCCGCGGGACGATGGCACGCCGCTGATCGGAAAGCGTAGTCCGGCATACGCTGTCGCGCGCCTTTCCCTGGACGCGCGATTGTCGAGCCGACTGCAAGCCCAGCGCCGGACGTGGAGGCATGCCCCTCCCGGCCGGCGTTGCTGTATCAGGTGCCCAGAACCTTGATGGCCACGGCCGCAGCCGCCGCGCGCGTCTCGACGCCGAGCTTTTCATAGATGCGCTCAAGGTGCTTCTGCACCGTGCGCGGGCTGATGGCGAGAACTTCGGAAATCATCCCGTTGGATTTGCCATAGCTGATCCACAGCAGAACTTCAGCCTCGCGGTCGGTCAGGGCAAGGCGCTGCTGCAGCTTGCCGACGTCTGCCTTCGGGTTCAATTCGTTGAGCCGGATCAGGACTTCGGTCTCGCGATACTGCGCAATCACCACCAATTCGAGTGCGCCCTCTTCCTGCTCGATCCGCACCGTTGCGCCCACGGAATTGCGCCCGATCAGCCGTGCGAGCGGTCCGCGCAGAACATCGGGAAGCGGCCCCTGCTCCTTGTTCCAGCCGGGACTGACGCGGCTTATCGCCTGTTCGGCCATCGGTGTGCACCACAGCAGCGAGCCTTGCGCATCGGTCGCCATCATCAGCCTGCCCGTGGCATCGAGGCCCGCAGCGCCCGCCTGCATGGCACGCGCATGGCCGAGATGGACCCGGACCCGGGCAAGGAGTTCGTGCACGTTCACCGGCTTGCGCAGGTAGTCGACGCCGCCCACCTCGAAACCTTCGATGACATGTTCGCTCTCGGTCAGCCCGGTCATGAACATCACCGGCACCTGCGCAAGGTCAGGCCGCGCCTTGATCCGCGCCGTGGTCTCGAAGCCGTCGATCCCCGGCATGACCGCATCCATCAGGATAAGATCAGGCGCGATGTGTTCCAGCAGGTCGAGGGCCGCGGTGCCGGATATCGCCACAAGTACGGTGATGCCGGCGCCTTCGAGCGTGTCGGTCAGGAACCGCAGGGAATCCGGCTCATCGTCGACGACGAGAACGGTATCGCGCCGGGCACTAGCGCCACTCATCGGGCAACTCCTCAAGCATTCGCCCCATTGCGGCGAGATCGAACCGGTCAAGGCATTCGTAGAGCTTGGCGGCCAGTGACGCGGCGGCAGGATCGGCCTGCTCGAGACCTCTGATCTCGCCTTCGAGTGCGCGCACGTGACCGATCCGCACCAGTGCTTTCAGCCGATCGGCGTGCTCGCGTGCCGCAGCGGTAATGCCGTGGCCGCCGCAGGCAAGCGCCGTACCGTGCTGACCGTTGTCGCTGTCTTGCGTGATCCACTCCAGCTTCAGGTGTCGTCCGAGGGAATCGATAAGTGCGCCGAGATCCACGGGCTTGAGCAGGAACGCGTCATGATCGGCCTCCTGTCCGGACTGGCCATGCCTTTCGAAGGCATTGGCCGAGAGCATCAGGACGGTAAGTGACCGGCCGTGCAATGCGCGAAGGTGGCCCGCCACCTCCCAGCCACTCATGCCCGGCATGCTCACGTCGCAGATCACCGCATCGAACCGCCCGCGGTCGGCGAGCGCAATGGCGGTCTGCCCATCGCTGGCTTGCGACACCTCGAACCCGACCTCCGTCAGAATCGTCCGCAGAACGCCGAGGTGATCGAGATCATCGTCGACAAGCAGGATCGCGCGCCGTGCACCATGGTAGCCCGTGGGCCGCAAGCGTTCCCTGGCACGATCGACCATGCCGGACACCTGAGGGGCCATCAGGCGGATGCTGAAGCAACTGCCTTCGCCGACTCGGCTTTCCAGCGTGAGATCGCCGCCGAGCATCCGGACAACCGCGCTCGTGATGGCGAGACCGAGGCCAGCCCCGACGCGCTCCACTTCCGCGTCGGCATCATCGCGCTCATACGGGGCGAATATGCGTTGCTGGCGTTCAGGCGCGATGCCGGGCCCGGTGTCGTGGACCTCGAAGGTTGCGATCTGGCTCGACCACTTCAGCACGAGCCGTATCGAGCCCGCCTGAGTGAACTTCACGGCATTGGAAACGAGATTGATCAGCGCCTGCCGAACGCGGCGCTCGTCCATGCGCACGAATTCGGGCAGCCGATCGGGCAGTTCGCAGGAGAACTCGAGGCCCTTCTGCATGGCAAGCGGACGAAACATCTCCGCCACCTGTTCGACCAGGCAGCCAAGGCGAATGACGCCATTGTCGATCCGCACCACGCCCTGTTCAACCGACGCGATATCAAGCAGGCCTTCGACCAGATTGGTCAGGTGCTCGGCACTCCGCCGGATCACGCGAGCAGCGTCCTGGGGATCGACCCCTGCCCCCCGCTCGACCAGTTGCGCGTAGCCATAGATGGCGTTGAGGGGCGAGCGGATCTCGTGGCTTACGTTGGCGAGGAAACGGCTCTTGGCACAGTTTGCAGCCTCGGCTGCGGCAAGCCTTGCGCGAAGATCCTCGACGAGCGTCTCGACCTCCGCGCCCGACTGCGGGGACTGCAGACGCAGCAAGCCACGCGCCTTCTCGATCAGTCTGTTTCCGCCCTGACGGAAAGTGACCATTGCAACGACCTCGCGTGCCCGGGTTGTTGTATGGGGCACGTACGGTTTGTGCACTGCAACGGAAACAAACTCAAGCCCTGCACGCGGCTGGCCCCGCGCGCATGTGAGCGTTCAAATCAGCTGGTCGCGCTGCAGTCGCTGCATGAGTCGCTCCGCCACCGAGTGACGGATGGCCTTGCCCTCCCGCAGCTTGACCCACGTGTTGAGGCCGATTCCGAAGTGGTTCTGGATCACTTCGGGCTTCTGGCTCTTCAGCAGCGAAGCCATCTTGTGTACGACTGCAGGCTCGACTTGAGTGAGACGCGGCGTAGTCATGTTCCC
Organism: Novosphingobium sp.; assembly: GCA_046290865.1. Classification (GTDB taxonomy): domain Bacteria; phylum Pseudomonadota; class Alphaproteobacteria; order Sphingomonadales; family Sphingomonadaceae; genus Novosphingobium. Next base: position 12,415 of record JBKBUD010000020.1, read on the forward strand.
TCACGGACTATGGTTTCTGGCGACACCATATTTTTTGCACCGCACGACAGGACATACGTCAAATGCCGCATGGCATTACTTGACGAATGTCATAAATTGAGAGTCTGCCATTGCGGATCCCGCACGTCCCACGCATCTCGCGTGACGAATGAAGCTTGCCGCCCTAAAGTCGTCGCACACGCAAGAATCGGGGGACCTGAGATGGCAACACTGTCGGCAAACGATCAACTGGTGCGCTACAACTCAGTCGCCCGCGCCTTCCACGCAGTGATCGCCGTGATGGTCATTTTCAACCTGCTGACTGGGATCTTCGGCGATGCGATCGAGGACATCTGGCAGCCCTTCCCCGCTCACAAGGCGACCGGCATCCTGATCCTGCTGCTGTCGCTCGGTCGCCTCGGCTGGCGCTTCACCTGGACCATGCCCGACTGGCCGGAGACGATGAGCAACCTGCAGCGCACCGTCGCTCGCCTCACCCACGCCGCGCTCTATGCACTGATGCTGATCGTGCCGCTTACCGGCTGGATCTTCTCCTCGGCCGGCAAGTATCCGCTGTCGATCTACGGCCTGTTCGACTGGCCGAAGCTTGCCGTGGCCAAGGGCTCGGCCCTCGCAGAGGCAGCCCACGAAGGTCACGAAGTGCTGGGCTTTGTCATGGCCGGCCTCGTCGTGCTGCACATTGCTGCAGCCCTGCACCATCATTTTGTCATCAAGGACAATGTCTTGCGCCGCATGCTGTGACGCGCAGACGTATTCTGACCGACAAGCCCCGGCAAAACACGTAAGTGCCCCTCACAAACGATTGGGGGGCCAATGCAGATTGCCATGATTGGCGCGTTCCGTTCAGCGACAAACTGGACAAGTTGCAATCGCCGCTTGCCCATTTCCCCCAGCGTCGCCTACCTTCCCTGCCGGGAGAATGATGCACGGTCTTGCCGCCCCTGCCCGCGCCCTTGCGGGAGAGTGTGGCACACCACCATGAGAGGTCGGTGCAACAGGCGCCGGTCAGCGGGTTGGAATGCCAGCACGCTTCCGGCACCGAGCAGGGTGGGACTTGTGCGATGAGCCTCAACAAGAATTCCGGTGCCAGCGAGATCGACGAGAAGATCATCGACGTTCTGCGTCACCGCGTCGGCAAGGACGAGCGCGCGGCCAAGCCGCATGACTGGTACACCGCGACGGTCCTCACCTTGCGCGATGCGATCATCGACCAGTGGATGGACTCCACCCGCAAGACCTACGAGGAAGGCGGCAAGCGGGTCTATTACCTCAGCCTCGAATTCCTGATCGGCCGTCTGCTGCGCGATGCCCTCTCGAACATGGGCCTGACGCGGGAGATGGAAAAGGCCTTGCGTGAGCATGGCTTCGACCTCGCCGCGCTCGAGAATCTCGAACCTGACGCAGCGCTGGGCAACGGCGGCCTCGGCCGTCTCGCCGCCTGCTTCATGGAGAGCCTCGCCAGCCTCGACATCCCCGCCTACGGCTACGGCATCCGCTACGTGAACGGCATGTTCCGCCAGCGTATCGACGATGGCTGGCAGGTCGAACTGCCCGAGACCTGGCTGAGCCACGGCAACCCGTGGGAATTCGATCGTCGCGAGAGCGCCTACATCATCGGCTTCGGCGGCGAAGTCGTCGCCAATGGCGATGCGGTGGAATGGCGCCCGGCCGAAAAGGTCGAAGCCAGCGCGGTCGACACGCCGGTCGTCGGCTGGCGCGGAAAGCGCGTCAACACCCTTCGCCTGTGGACCGCCCACGCCTTCGATCCGCTGCGGCTCGATGCCTTCAACGCTGGCGACCACTTCGGCGCCCTTGCCGAACAGGTCCGGGCGGACAGCCTCGTCCGCGTGCTCTATCCGGCGGACTCCACCCCCGCCGGTCAGGAACTGCGCCTGCGGCAGGAGTACTTCTTCACCTCGGCCTCGATCCAGGACATCGTCCGCCGCCACGTCCAGTTCCACGGCGATATCCGCACCCTGCCAGAAAAGGCCGCGATCCAGCTCAACGACACCCACCCTGCGGTGGCCGTTGCCGAACTGATGCGCCTGATGGTCGACGTCCACGGCCTCGAATTCAGCGAAGCCTGGGAAGTCACCAAGGCCACCGTTGCCTACACCAACCACACGCTCCTGCCCGAAGCGCTCGAATCCTGGCCGCTGCCGCTGTTCGAGCGCCTGCTGCCGCGCCACATGCAGATCGTCTACGCGATCAATAGCCGCGTCCTGCGTGAGGCCCGCAAGGCCGGGATGGACGACGCCGCCATCGCCGCAATCAGCCTGATCGACGAGGGTGGCGAGCGCCGCGTACGCATGGCCAACCTCGCCTTCACCGGCGCGCACAGCGTCAATGGCGTGGCGGCGCTGCACACCGATCTGATGAAGACCACCGTCTTCTCCGACCTGCACAAGCTTTACCCCACGCGGATCAACAACAAGACCAATGGCGTCACCCCGCGCCGCTGGCTGCAGCAGTGCAATCCTGGCCTCACCTCGGTTCTGAAGGACGCGATCGGCCCGGCTTTCCTTGATGACGCCGAGAAGCTTTCGGACCTCAACGCGCTGGCCGACGATGCTGCGCTCGGCGAGCGCATTGCCGAGGTCAAGCGCAGCAACAAGATCGCGCTGGCCAAGCACATCAAGGACCTGATGGGCATCCGCCTCGATCCCGACGCCCTGTTCGACGTCCAGATCAAGCGCATCCACGAATACAAACGCCAGCTGCTCAACCTGATCGAGACGGTCGCGCTCTACGACCAGATCCGCAGCCATCCGGAGCGCGACTGGGTGCCGCGTGTGAAGATCTTCGGCGGCAAGGCCGCGTCGAGCTATCACAACGCCAAGCTCATCATCAAACTGGCCAACGACATCGCCCGCCGCGTCAATTCCGATCCTTCGGTTGGCGGTCTGCTGAAGGTCGTGTTCGTCCCGAACTACAACGTCAGCCTCGCCGAGAAGATCATCCCGGCGGCAGACCTTTCCGAACAGATCTCCACTGCCGGCATGGAAGCCTCGGGCACCGGCAACATGAAGTTCGCCCTCAACGGCGCGCTGACCATCGGCACGCTTGATGGCGCGAACATCGAGATCAAGGATCACGTCGGCGATGCCAACATCGAGATCTTCGGCCTGACCGCGCAGGAGGTCGAGGACAAGCGCGCGCAGGGCTATAACCCCCGCGAAGTCATCGAAGCCTCGCGCGAGTTGCAGCAAGCCATCGCCGCCATCGCCACCGGCGTATTCTCGCCCGACGATCCGCAGCGTTATGCCAGCCTGATGGGCGGCATCTACGACCACGACTGGTTCATGGTCGCTGCCGACTTCGACAGCTACCACGCCGCCCAGCGCAACATTGATCGCCGCTGGGAACAGCAGGCAGCGTGGCGCGCTTCGGCAATCCGCAACATAGCCAACGTAGGCTGGTTCTCGTCCGATCGCACGATCGGCGAATATGCCCGCGACATCTGGGGGGTCTGACAGCCAGCATGAAGCCACCGGCGAGCGCCATCGATGCCCTGCTTGACGGGACGCACGCCGATCCCTTCTCGCTTCTCGGCATCCACGAAGGACCCGAAGGCGCTTTCGCCCGCGCGGTTCTTCCCGGTGCCGAGGATGCGGTGGCATGGTCGCTTGCGGGCAAGAAACTTGGCAAGCTGACGCGGGTTGACGGTCGTGGCCTGTTCGAAGGCAAGGTCAAGGGTCCGCGCCAGCCGGTGCGCTATGCCTGCAAGGCGGGCACTCACGAATGGCTGGTGACCGATCCTTACTCCTTCGGCCCTGTCCTTGGCCCGCTTGACGATTTCCTGATTGCCGAGGGCACCCACCACCGCCTGTTCGACAAGCTGGGCGCCCATCTGATCGAGCATGAGGGCGTTTCCGGCGTCCACTTCGCCGTCTGGGCACCCAACGCGCAAGTCGTCAGCGTCGTCGGAGATTTCAACGATTGGGACGCCCGCCGCCACCCGATGCGCCGCCGCGCGGACATCGGCGTGTGGGAGGTCTTCATCCCCGACATCGGCGAACACCGCACCTACAAGTACCGCATTGTTGGCGCGGACGGCGTAGTCCTGCCGCTCAAGGCCGATCCCTTCGCCCAAGCCGCCGAATTCCGCCCCAGCACTGCCTCGATCACCGCGCACCCGGTCAAGATGGACTGGGGCGACGCCGACCACCGCGCCCACTGGGCCAGCGTCGACGCCCGCCGCCAGCCGATGTCGATCTACGAAGTGCATCCCGGATCATGGCAGAAGCCCCATGCCGAGGGCTTCTACACTTGGGACGAACTGGCCGACCGGTTGATCCCCTACGTCGCGGAAATGGGTTTCACCCATATCGAGTTCCTGCCCGTCTCCGAACACCCCTATGATCCTTCGTGGGGCTACCAGACCACCGGCCTCTATGCGCCCTCCGCCCGCTTCGGCCCGCCCGAAGGCTTCGCCCGCTTCGTCGATGGCGCCCATCAAGCCGGCATCTCGGTCCTCATCGACTGGGTGCCCGCCCACTTCCCCACCGACGAACACGGCCTCGTCCGCTTCGACGGCACCGCCCTCTACGAACACGAAGATCCGCGCCTCGGCTTCCATCCTGACTGGAACACGCTGATCTACAACTTCGGCCGCCGCGAAGTGGTCAGCTTCCTCGTCAACAACGCGCTGTTCTGGGCCGAGCGCTACCATGTCGACGGCTTGCGCGTCGATGCGGTCGCCTCGATGCTCTACCGCGATTACTCGCGCAAGGCGGGCGAATGGATTCCCAATGCCGATGGCGGGCGCGAGAACTGGGAAGCGGTCGAATTCCTCAAGGCGATGAATCGCGCGGTCTATGCCAGCCACGCCGGCTTCCTGACGATTGCCGAGGAATCCACCTCATGGCCCGGCGTCAGCAAGCCTGCTTTCGACGAAGCGCCACGCGAACACCTGGGCTTCGGCTTCAAGTGGAACATGGGCTTCATGCACGATACGCTGCAGTACATGGCCCGTGACCCGATCCACCGGCAGTACCACCACAACGAGATCACCTTCGGGCTGACCTACGCCTTCAGCGAGAACTTTGTCCTGCCGCTGAGCCATGACGAAGTCGTCCACGGCAAGGGCTCGCTCCTCAACAAGATGAGCGGCGACGACTGGCAGAAGTTCGCAAACCTGCGCGCCTACTACGGCTTGATGTGGGGCTATCCCGGCAAGAAGCTGCTGTTCATGGGGCAGGAATTCGCCCAACGCCGCGAATGGAGCGAGGCCCGCTCGCTTGACTGGGACTTGCTCGATGCCCCGGCGCACGAAGGTGTCCGCCGCTGGGTCCGCGATCTCAATCGCGTCTATGCCAGCCGCCCTGCCCTCCACGCCCGCGATTGCGAGCCCGAGGGCTTCGAATGGCTGGTGGTCGATGACGCGCAGGCCTCGGTCTTCGCATGGCTGCGCAAGGCACCCGGCGCCAAGCCGGTAGCGGTGATCTGCAACATGACGCCGCAGGTCCATGGCCACTACCGCCTGCCACTGCCGCACGATGGCGCATGGCGCGAGGTGCTCAACAGCGATGCGCAGGACTACGGTGGTAGCGGCATCGGCAATCTCGGCCAGGTTAACGCGGAAGGCGGGGCGGCCTTCGTGGTCCTGCCGCCACTGGCCACGCTGATACTCGAATTCCAGGGATAGGGACGGAGAACAGGGGATGCGCGAAACTTACTCTCAGCCGCTGGCGCGTGATGCGATGGCCTATGTCCTTGCCGGTGGACGGGGCAGCCGGTTGAAGGAACTGACAGACAACCGCGCCAAGCCGGCGGTCTATTTCGGCGGCAAGTCGCGCATCATCGACTTCGCGCTGTCCAACGCGATCAACTCGGGCATCCGCCGCATCGGCGTCGCCACGCAGTACAAGGCGCACTCGCTGATCCGCCACATGCAGCGCGCGTGGAACTTCATGCGCCCCGAACGCAACGAAAGCTTCGACATCCTGCCCGCCTCGCAGCGCGTGTCGGAGGATCACTGGTACGAAGGCACCGCCGATGCCGTGTTCCAGAACATCGACATCATCGCCTCCTACGCGCCCAAGTACATGGTCATCCTCGCGGGCGACCACATCTACAAGATGGACTACGAGCTGATGCTCCGCCAGCACGTGGAGAGCGGCGCTGACGTGACCATCGGCTGCCTTGTCGTGCCGCGCATGGAAGCCACCGGCTTCGGCGTCATGGCCGTCGACAAGGCTGACACGATCACCGATTTCATTGAAAAGCCAGCCAATCCCCCCGGCATCCCCGGCAACGAGGAGATGGCGCTGGCTTCCATGGGCATCTACGTGTTCGAGACGAAGTTCCTGTTCCAGATGCTGCAGGAAGACGCGATCGATCCCAATTCGAGCCGCGATTTCGGCAACGACATCATCCCGAAGATCGTGAAGAACGGCAAGGCCGTCGCTCACCGCTTCACCAATTCCTGCATCCGCGCTGCCGAGGAAATCGAGGAATACTGGCGCGATGTCGGCACCTTGGACGCCTATTTCGAGGCCAACCTCGACCTCACCGACACCGTGCCCAAGCTGAACATGTACGACCGCGACTGGCCGATCTGGACCGACCAGATCATCGCCGCTCCGGCCAAGTTCGTGCATGACGAGGATGGCCGCCGCGGCATGGCGATCTCGTCGCTGATCAGCCAGGACTGCATCGTCTCGGGCGCCATCGCCAAGCGCAGCCTGTTGTTTACAGGCGTAAAAATGGGCTCGTTCTCGTCCTGCGAGGAAGCGGTGATCCTGCCCTACTGCAACATCGGACGCGGCGCCCGCCTCAGGCGCGTCATCCTCGATTCCGGCGTCCGCATCCCCGAAGGCCTCGTCGTCGGCGAAGATCCTGAGCTCGACGCCCGCCGCTTCCGCCGCTCCGAAAGCGGAGTTTGCTTGATTACCAAGCGGATGATCGAACAACTGGCATGACGATCCGGGCCCTGTCCATCGCCTCGGAGGCAGTGCCGCTGGTCAAGACCGGCGGCCTCGCCGACGTGGCGGGAGCGCTGCCTGCGGCGGTCGCGCCGCACGGCGTTGAAATGACGACGTTTCTGCCGGGCTATCCGGCAGTGATGAAGGCGCTTTCCCGCCCGCGCGCGCTCCACGTCTGGGACAACCTGCTCGGTGAAAAGGCGCGGCTCGTTGGCGGCAAGATCGACGGTTACCCGCTGTTAGTCCTTGATGCGCCAGCGTTTTTCCAGCGCGAGGGCAATCCTTACGTCGACTCCTCCGGCCGAGACTGGGCAGACAACTGGCGGCGCTTCGCGGCATTCGGTCGCGCTGCGGCTGATGTTGGCGCCAGCGCGGTCAAGGGACGGACGTTCGACCTTGTCCATGCGCATGACTGGCAGGCCGCCATGGCATTGGCATACCTGCGTTTTTCGCCGCCCGAAGGCGGCAGGCGCGTGCCCTCGGTGATGACCATTCACAACATGGCGTTCCAGGGGCACTACGGTGCCGACGTCTTCCCGGCGCTCGGTTTGCCGCCCCATGCCTGGGCGATGGACGGGGTGGAGTACCACGGCGGCGTCGGCTTCCTGAAAGCAGGTCTCGAAGCCGCCAGCATGATCACCACGGTCAGCCCGACCTATGCGCGAGAGATCCGCACAGCGGAATTTGGCATGGGTTTGGAAGGGCTTATCGTCAGCCGGGCCGATCGCGTGATGGGCATTGTCAACGGGATCGACACCGCGCAATGGAACCCGGCAACCGATATCCAACTCTCGCAGGCATACGGGCAACTCTCGAAGGCCAACGGGCAACTCTCCCTGGGCAAACGGGTAGCAAACAAGCGCGCGCTGGAGGCAGAGTTCGGGCTTGAAGAGAGCGACGGCCCCCTCTTCATCGCCGTCACCCGTCTCACCTGGCAAAAGGGCATCGACGTCCTTCTCGAGTGCATCGACCACCTCGTCGGCATCGGCGGACGTCTCGCCATGCTCGGCTCGGGCGACAAGGCGATGGAGAACGCATTCCATGCCGCCGCGATGCGCCACCCCGGCAAGGTCGGCGTGCGTATCGGCTATGACGAGGGGCTTTCCCACCGCATGCAAGGCGGTGGCGACGCGATCCTTGTACCGTCGCGTTTTGAGCCCTGTGGCCTCACGCAACTCTATGGCCTCGCCTATGGCTGCGTACCGGTGGTGGCGCGGACGGGGGGCCTTGCCGATACCGTGATCGATGCCAATCTGGCGGCGGTGATGGGCGGCGTGGCGACCGGCGTGCAGTTCGATGGCGTCAACTATGCCAGCTTGGCCGATGCGATCAGCAGAACTGTCACACTCTACTGGCAACGCGATACCTGGCGTGCCATGCAGCGCGCCGGCATGAAGACCGACTTCTCGTGGAACCGCTCCGGCAAGGCCTATGCGGACCTCTATGCCGCCCTCATCGCGGAGGACCAATGACCCGTACCGTTCCGTCGACGCCCTATTCCGGCCAGAAGCCCGGCACGTCCGGCCTGCGCAAGAAAGTGAAGGTTTTCCAGCAGCCAAACTACGCGGAAAACTTCATCCAGGCGGTGTTCGACGTGGTCGAACGGGAACCGGGCAGCACGCTGGTCCTCGGCGGCGACGGACGCTTCCACAACCGCACCGTGATCCAGCAGGCCATCCGCATCGCGGCAGCCAATGGCTACGGCAAGGTGCTGGTCGGCCAAGGCGGTATCCTCTCCACCCCCGCCGCCTCCAACGTGATCCGCAAGTATGGCGCGAGTGGTGGCCTGATCCTCTCGGCCAGCCACAATCCCGGCGGGCCGGAGGAAGATTTCGGCATCAAGTACAATATCGCCAACGGCGGCCCCGCCCCAGAAGGGGTGACCGAAGCGATCTATGCCCGGACCCAGACCATCGACCGCTGGCTGACCGTCGATGCGCCCGATGTCGATCTCGACACGCTGGGCGCGACGAAGGTTGGCGATCTGACCGTCGAAGTGATCGATTCCGTGGCCGACTATGCCGAGCTGATGGAATCCCTGTTCGATTTCAACGCGATCCGCGCGAACGTAGCGTCGGGCTTTACCATGGCGTTCGACGCGATGAGCGCTGTGACCGGGCCGTATGCCACGGAAATCCTCGAGAACCGCCTCGGCTTCCCCAAGGGCACCGTGCGCAATGGTGTGCCGCTGGAGGACTTCGGCGGGCACCACCCCGACCCCAACATGGTCCACGCGCACGAATTGTTCGAGACGATGTTCGGCACTGATGCGCCTGACTTCGGCGCGGCATCGGACGGCGATGGGGACCGCAACCTGATCGTCGGCCGTCACCGCTTCGTGACGCCATCGGACAGCCTCGCCATGCTTGCCGCAAATGCGCACCTTGCACCGGGCTACGCGGCGGGCCTCAAGGGCATTGCCCGCTCTATGCCCACCAGCTCTGCCGCCGACCGCGTGGCCGAAGCGCTGGGGCTGCCGTGCTTCGAGACGCCGACCGGGTGGAAGTTCTTCGGCAATTTGCTCGATGCAGGGATGGCGACGATCTGCGGCGAGGAAAGCGCCGGGACCGGCAGCGATCATGTGCGCGAGAAGGACGGGCTGTGGGCCGTGCTGCTCTGGCTCAACATCCTTGCCGTGCGCAAGATCAGCGTCGATCAACTGGCGCGGGAGCATTGGGCGAAGTTCGGCCGCAACTACTATGCGCGCCACGATTACGAAGCGCTGCCGACCGACAAGGCCGATGCGCTGATGGCCGAACTGAACGCCGCGCTGCCGACCTTGGCGGGCAAGTCCTTCGGATCGCTGGAGATTGCCGAGGCGGACAACTTTTCCTATCTCGATCCTGTTGATGGCTCGACGAGCAGCAACCAAGGCGTCCGCGTGATGTTCGTGGGCGGCTCGCGCGTGGTGTTCCGCCTCTCGGGCACCGGCACCGAAGGCGCGACCTTGCGCGTCTATCTTGAACGCTATGAACCGGTTGGCGGCGATCTGGATCGCGAGACGCCGGACATGCTGGCCGATCTCATCGCAGCTGCGGATGCGATTGCGGGCATTACCCGCCATACGGCACGCACCGCGCCCGACGTGGTGACGTGAAGCCAGGAGTAACGTGCGCGGACGGCAAGACCCGCTTCACCGTCCGCTCCCCCCGTGCCCAAGCCCTGACGCTCTGCCTGTTCGATGGCGCGGCGGAAAAGCGCGCGCCGATGGTGCGAGCGGGCGAGTGCTGGAGCGTTGAACTGACAGGCGAACGGCGCGGCGTCCGTTACGGCTACCGCGCCTCCGGGGAGTGGAATCCGGCGGGCGGACTGTGGTTCGATCCGGCCAAGCTGCTGGTCGATCCTTATGCCATCGAGCTGGATCATCCTTTCACATACGACGCGAGCTTGTCGGCCTATGGCGCCGATACGGCGGCGATTGTCCCCAAGGCCATCGTCGGTGACCACCAGCCCGTTGCCCCTTCCCCACCGCTGTTCCGCCACGGCGGGCTGATCTACGAACTCAACGTGCGCGGCTTCACCATGCTGCATCCGGAGGTGCCGCCCCCCTTGCGCGGCACCGTGGCGGCGCTCGCCCATCCAGCGGTAATTGCCCATCTCAAGCGCCTGCACGTTTCGGGCATCGAACTCATGCCTATCGTGGCATGGATCGACGAGCGGCACCTGCCGCCGCTCGGCCTGAGCAATGCCTGGGGCTACAATCCGGTGGCGATGATGGCACTCGATCCGCGCCTGTGCCCCGGTGGCGTCGGCGAATTGCGCGACACCGTGGCGGCGTTGCGGGCGGAGGGCATTGGCGTGATCCTCGACATCGTACTCAATCACAGCGGGGAATCCGACGTGTTTGGGCCAGTCCTCTCGCTGCGTGGTCTGGACGATGCGGCCTATGCGAAGGCGCCCGACGGCACCCTGATCAACGACACCGGCTGCGGCAACACGCTCGACTTCGGCAACCCGGCGGTGCGCGAACTTGCGCTCGATACGCTGCGGCATTTCGTGCGGCATTGCGGCGTCGACGGCTTCCGCTTCGATCTGGCGCCGATCCTTGCGCGCAGCCCTGGCTTCGCCGCCGACGCGCCAATCTTCGCCGCCATCGCCGCCGATCCGCTGCTGGCCGACCGCGTGATGATTGCCGAGCCTTGGGACATAGGCCCCGGCGGCTATCAACTCGGCAGCTTCCCCAGCAACTGGCTCGAATGGAACGACAGGTTCCGCGACGATGTACGCCGGTTCTGGAAGGGCGAGGCTGGCGTGAACGTGTTGGCAACGCGCATTGCCGGCTCTGCCGATCTGTTCGGCAAGGACTGTCGCTCGGTCAACTTCCTCGCGGCGCACGACGGGTTCACGCTGGCCGATACGCTTGCCTTCGAACACCGCCAGAACTGGGCCAACGGCGAGGAAAATCGCGACGGGCACGGCGAGAACTTCAGCTGGAACAATGGTGTGGAGGGCGAGACGGACGATGCCGAAGTCCTCGCCCGTAGGTCGGCCTATGCTCGCGCAATGCTGGGCACGCTGTTCGTCTCGACCGGCACGATCATGCTCACCGCGGGCGACGAGTTCGGCCGCAGCCAGCGCGGCAACAACAATGCCTATGCGCAGGACAATGCGATCACGTGGATCGACTGGGCCAACCGGGACGTGGCGCTTCAGGATTACGTTTTCTCGCTCGCGGCATGGCGCGCCGAAAGGGCGACTGCGTTCACGCGCTTCTCCGAAGAGGGCCAATGGCAGCGGCTGGATGGCGTACCCATGCATCCGGGCGACTGGGAATGGCCGCAGACGCCCGGATTTTCATGGCATGGGCCGGACTATGGCTTCCGGATAGACCGGACCGGGCCAGATGCCGGTCCGGTCTGACCTTCAGGCTCCCAGACGGCGCAGGGCGCGGTCGGGGTGGAAGGAGCCGAGCGGGACGCGCTGGGTGCTTTCGAGAACCACCGGCCTGGGCAGGAGCTGGTTCAGGAGCAGGCGACCAAACGTCCATTCGCCGAGGCCGGATTCGGCATTGATGTGGCCCACCTCGCCCGCGTCGGCAAAGCGGCTGCCCCATGCGCGGGCGAGATGCCGCGCCTGCCCGATGCCCATGTAGGGATCGTTGCGACTGGCAACGAGGATCGAGGGGAACGGCAGTTCTCCGTGCGGAAACGGGGCGAAGCGGGTGAGGCGGCGGTCGATGGGCCGCACTTCCACGTCTGGCGGCGCGACCAGCAGGGCGCCGAGGACCTTGCCGTCTGCAGGCTTCTCGAACTCGGCCCACCATGCCACGGCGAGGCAGCCGAGGCTGTGCGCCACGAGCACCACGGGGCGATCCGCCTTGTGCACGGCGAGGTTGATCTTGTTGACCCATGTGTTGCGATGCGGATCGTCCCACAGGCCGAGATCGATGCGTTCGCATTCGGGGAGGTCCCGCTCCCACTGCGTCTGCCAATGGCCGGTGCCGCTGTTGCCGAGCCCGGGGACGGTGAGAATGAGCGGGTCCTGCCCCGCGAACGAGCGTTGGTGAGTCATCTGCTGTCTCCTGAAGCGGAAAGCCGGTCGACTCGGTTTACGTCCCGACATGCCTCACAGATAACTCAACTGATTCGATAGACAATAGCGCTGCGCCAGATCGTAGGCGATTTGCGTTAGGCCGTTTGCTGCGGGTTCGAACCCCGGTCGCGACGGAAAGCGCTGGTCGTCTGGCCAGTGCGGGCCTTGAAGAAGCGCGCGAAATAGGCGGGATCGGCAAAACCCAGCGCATAGGCGATCTGCGCCGCGCTTGCCCCAGAGAAGGCGAGGTTGCGGCGCGCTTCGAGGATCAGTCGATCGTGGACGATCTCGGCCGGGGGCTTGCCCGCGAGCGCGCGGGTGGCGCGGGTCAGTGTCGATGTGGTGGTGCCAAGGCGCGCGGCATATTCGGCCACGGACAGATGCTCGCGATAGTGCTGTTCCACCAGCGCGCGGAAGCGGACGACAAGGGGTTCGCGCCCGTCGCCAGGCTGGTTGCGATTGCCCGAACCGGCGTCGAGCGCGGTGGCGAGGATCAACGCGACTTGCGCCAGTAACGCTGGCCCTGTGCCGCCCCCCTGCCCCAGACGCTGGGCGAGATCGTCGAGCAGCCAGCCAAGCCGGTGCAGCGCAAGGGGATGTGCTGCGAGCGATACCGCGATGGCGCTGCCGCCAAACCCTTCGAGATTGCCGAGCAGACCCGACAGACGCGGATCATTGGCGAGATCGGCGGCGACCGAGAGCACCCAGCCCTCGGCCCCGGCATCGAAGCGGAAGGCGTGAACGCAGGTCGGCGGGATGAGGACCTGAGCCGGAGCAGCCAGGGCCTCCGCGCCGCGCTCGCCTTGCAGTTCGACGCTGCCGCTCTGGAGCAGCAGGAGTTGCATCATGTGCGGGTGGGCGTGGGGCTCGATTGTCCAATCATGCAGGGTCGCACGATCGCGGATTCGTTCGAGATGGATGAACTCGGGCGGCAGGGATATCCCTTCTTCGCCATAGAGCGTGTAGCGGTTGAAGCCTTGGCCGACCATCACTGCCAGTGTCGCAGCTTGCGCGAAAAGTGCAAGGATTTGCCTGCGCAGTGCGTCGAGAACGCAACCGCCCGCTGGCACTGTCTGGTCAAGAGAGGAGACCAGTCATGGCCAGTGTTGCCAAGCGGACCGCGTTCCGCTTCGATCCCTATTCCCCGGCGAACGACGCCGATCCCTTCCCCGCATACAAGACCCTGCGCGACGAATATCCGTGCTTCTGGTCGGAAGAGGCGGGCAAGTGGGTGCTGTCGCGCTATTCCGACGTGCTCAATGCGCTGCAGGATTGGCGGACCTATTCGTCGGCACAAGGCAATCTGGTCGACGAGTTTCCGGGGCGTGCGGGATCAACGCTTGGGTCCAGCGATCCGCCGCGGCATGACCGGTTGCGCGCGCTGATCCAGTCGGCGGTGACGAAGCGGGCGCTGGAGCATATTGTCGAACCGGCGCGGGCGGCAGCGCGAGCGCATCTGGCGGCAATTGCGGACAAGCCGGTGTTCGATCTGGTTGGCGACTACACTTCGAAGCTGACTGTGGACCTGCTGTTCTATCTCTTTGCCCTGCCGGAGGAGAATGCGGACCTGGTGCGGCACAATGCCGTGCTGATGGTGCAGACCGATCCGGTGACGCGCAAGAAAAGCCCTGAGCACCTCGCCGCGTTCCACTGGATGGCGGACTATGCCGAAAAGCTGGTGGCGGCGCGCAAGGCCAATCCGGGCGAAGACCTGCTTTCGAACTTCATCACCGCCGAGATCGACGGCGAGAAGTTGCTCGACAAGGAAGTGCAGCTGACCGTGACGACGCTGATCATGGCCGGGATCGAGAGCCTTTCGGGCTTCATGGCGATGTTCGGGCTAAACCTTGCCGACTATCCGGAGGCGAGGCGGGCTCTGGTCGCCGATCCTTCGCTGATCCCCGATGCCATCGAGGAATCGTTGCGGTTCAACACTTCGGCGCAGCGTTTCAAGCGCACGCTGACGCGCGATGTCGAACTGCACGGGCAGATGATGAAGGCGGGCGACGCGGTGATTCTGGCCTATGGCTCAGCCAATCGCGACGAGCGGATGTTCGAGAATCCGGACGTCTATGACATCACGCGCAGGGCCAAGCGGCATCTTGGATTTGGCGGCGGCGTCCATGCCTGCCTCGGCTCTGCGATCGGGCGACTGGCGACGCAGATCGCCTATGAGGAACTGCTGAAGGCGGTGCCGGAATTCAGCCGCGTGGACGAAACGCTGGACTGGGTCTCGTCCTCGAACTTCCGCAGTCCCAAGGCGCTGCGCCTCAAGAAGGGCGTCTGAATAGCAAGAGTGGCTCAGCAGGTGGCGGGTCATGCACGACTCGTCGCAAGGCTGGGCCACACCTCTTGCAGGTGTGACGCAACGCATACATTTCCGGGACCAATGGACGATAACCGGGGTCTCGCATAATGGTTCCTGATCGGCGCCAATTTTTGGGCGCCATGGTTGCAACGCTGGGCAGCATGGCCGTTTCGGGCCAGCCGGCACTGGCGGTAACACCTCCCAAAGAGCCTGAACTCTCGCCTTTCGCGCAGCCGACGCCGCCGTTGATGGTGCAGCGCGCGGTTGCTGCGTTGGACGCGCATGGCGCGCATATCCGCCATCGCGATCTCGTCGGGCTGGTCGATTTCGGCAAGGCCTCGCGCGAGGCGCGGTTTCATCTGGTCGATGTCGTCGGCGGCAAGGTCGTCTCCTCGCACCTCGTTTCGCACGGCAGCGGATCCGATCCGGCGAACAGCGGTTGGGTGCAGCGCTTTTCCAACGCCTATGGCTCGAACGCGTCGAGCCCCGGCGCTTTCCTCACTGGCGTAACCTACTACGGAAAGCATGGCCGCTCGCGCCGCCTGATCGGGCTGGAGGACGCCAACAGCGCTGCGCTCGAACGTGGCATCGTGATCCACGCGGCGAGCTACGTCAGCGAGAACCTTGCGGCGACGCAGGGGCGGATCGGCCGCAGCCAGGGATGCTTCGCGTTCTCGAACAGCGATATCGATGGCGTGCTGGAGCGGCTGGGCGAAGGTCGCCTGCTCTACGCCGTCAAGTGAACGCGGCGCGCGCGGCTTCGGCCAGCGCGCTTGATTGGGCTACAAGATCTGGACGTTCGCGCGCCGCGATGAGCCCGATGGTCCGGCGGAAATCGTAGTCGGCCAGTGGCACCGCAACCACCCCTTCCCGCGCCAGCGATTGCGGCGCGGTCGTCACGCCCATCCCTGCCCGCACCATTTCGATGCAGCGGTCGTCATTGGACGAGCGCAGGAAGAACGGCGGGCGCACGCCGCGCTGGGTGAACCAGCGACTGGTCTCGCCAAGGATCTCGCAAGAACGGCGGGCGATCATGGTTTCGGCGGCGACGTCGCTGGCGTCCAGCAAGGCCGCACCAGCAAGCGCATGACCTTCCGGCATGATCAGCCGGTAGCCTTCCTCCAGCAGCGTCAGCGAAGGCCGGTCGGCATCCTCGGGACGCATTAGCGTGAGGATCGCATCGACCTGCCCTTCCCCCAGCTTGCGGCGCAGCTCGGAGTCGGTGCCTTCGGACAAGGTCAGCGGCTGTGGGCCGGAATGGCGGCGCGCCAGAGCGGAAAGAGTGGTCGTGGCGATCGAATGCAGGACCCCGAGCCGCAAGGGGCTGAGCGGCACGGGTGCTTCGGCAAAGGCGGCCTCGGCGGCGCGAAATTCGCGCTCGATGGCGCGAGCGTGGTTGACCAGCCGCGCCCCCGCCTCGGTAAGGCGAACCTGACGCCGTTCCCGCAGGAACAGCCGCGTGCCGGCAAGGCGTTCCAGTTCGGCAATGGCGGCGGAAAGCGTCGGCTGCGAAATCGCCAGCCGCTCCGCCGCGCGAGTGAAGTTGCCGGTTTCGACCACGGCAAGGAACTGCCGGAGATGCGCGCGTTTCATCATAGGAAAAACCTATCGCAATCCCCGAGATAAATCAATTTTGAGCGATGGTTTGGCAATGGTATCCTCCGCCGCGAAAAGTTTGCAGAGGATGCCCGAGATGCGCGCCACGCCCGATTTCGACTTCGGCCTGACCGAAAGCGCCCTGATGATCCGCGAGGCGGCGGGTCGCTTTGCCGACGAGCAGATCGCCCCCCTCGCCGCCGAGATCGACCGCAACGACCGCTTCCCGCGCGAATTGTGGGAGCCGATGGGCGCGCTCGGCCTGCATGGCATCACGGTCGAGGAAGAGTTCGGAGGCCTTGGCCTCGGCTATCTCGACCATGTCATCGCGGTCGAGGAAGTCAGCCGCGCGTCCGGGTCGGTCGGCCTGTCCTATGGCGCGCACTCCAACCTCTGCGTCAACCAGATCCGCCGCTGGGGCAATGACGAGCAGAAGGCGAAGTACCTGCCCAAGCTGATCTCCGGCGAGCACGTCGGCAGCCTCGCAATGTCGGAAGCGGGCGCTGGTTCGGACGTTGTCTCCATGAAACTGCGCGCCGATCCGGTGGCGGGCGGCTTCCGCCTCAACGGCACCAAGTTCTGGATCACCAACGGCACTTACGCCGATACGCTGGTGGTCTACGCCAAGACCTCGCCCGAGGCCGGCAGCCGTGGCATCACCGCCTTCCTGATCGAGAAGGACATGCCGGGCTTCTCGATCGGCCAGAAGATCGACAAGATGGGCCTGCGCGGCTCGCCCACCTGCGAGCTGGTGTTCGAGGACTGCTTCGTTCCCGAAGAGAACGTGATGGGCCCGCTCCACGGTGGTGTCGGCGTGCTGATGAGCGGGCTCGATTACGAGCGCGTGGTGCTGGCAGGGATGCAGATCGGCATCATGCAGGCCTGTCTCGACACCGTCATCCCCTATGTGCGTGAACGCAAGCAGTTCGGCCAGCCGATCGGCACCTTCCAGCTGATGCAGGCCAAGGTGGCGGACATGTACGTCGCGATCCAGTCTGCCCGCGCCTATGTCTATGCTGTGGCCAAGGCTTGCGATGCCGGGCAGACCACGCGCTTCGACGCTGCGGGCGCGATCCTGCTCGCCAGCGAGAACGCCTTCCGCGTCTCGGGCGAGGCCGTGCAGGCGCTGGGCGGCGCGGGCTACACCAAGGACTGGCCGGTGGAGCGCTACCTGCGCGATGCCAAGTTGCTGGACATCGGTGCCGGAACCAATGAAATCCGCAGGATGCTGATCGGCCGCGAACTTATCGGAGCGCGCTGATCGGCAGACGATAACGATCCTGCGGAGAGAACTATGCGCCTGAAAGCCCTCATTGCCTGTGCAGCCCTGCTCGGGCTCTCCCATCCGGCGTTTGCCCGGATGGAGAAGACCACCGTTCACAGTGCAGCGGTGGAAGGCAATCTCGAGGGCAATTCGGCCGACCGCACGGTCTACGTGTTCCTGCCCGACAGCTACGACGAGAAAGGAAGCCGGGCCAAGGGCAGGCGCTATCCGGTCATCTATTTCCTCCACGGCTACAATTCGACCGCCGAGGAATACGTCGGTCGGAACGATTTCGATGCCGCGCTCAAGGCTTCTGGCGCGCAAGCGATCATCGTGGTGCCCGACAGCATGACCAAGTGGGGCGGTTCGATGTATTCGAACTCGCCCACGGTCGGGAACTTCGAGGACTTCATCGCTCAGGACCTGGTGACCTGGACCGACAAGCACTTCCGCACCATCCCTTCGCGTGAGGCGCGCGGCCTCGCCGGGCATTCGATGGGCGGTTACGGCACGCTCAAGCTCGGCATGAAGCGCTCGGACGTATTCGGCGCGCTCTATGCGATGAATCCCTGCTGCCAGATCCCGCGTCCGGCCTCCTCGGCTGATCCGAAGTACGAAGGCTGGTCGGTCGATCAGGCGCTGACGGCGGACTGGATGAGCCGGGGCAACTTCGCGGTCGCTGCGGCATGGTCGCCCAACCCGGCAAAGCCGCCGTTCTTCGCCGATCTCGGCACCAACGACGGCAAGGTCAACGATCTGGTCATTGCCAAGTGGGCGGCCAATTCGCCCGTCGCCATGGCCTCGCAGTACCTGCCGTCGCTGCGCCGGATGAGCGGCATCGCCATCGACACCGGCGACACCGATTTCGTCCGCGCCGACGATGAACTGATCCACGAAACCCTGACCCGGTTCGGCATTGCGCACGACTGGGAAATCTATGTGGGCGACCACGGCAACCGGGTGAAGGAGCGCTTCCGCACGCATGTGCTGCCGTTCTTCACCAAGCACCTGAAAGGCAGCACGCGTTGAGCGCACCGGTCCTCTCGAGCAACATCGACCTGAACTCCGAACAGGCGCAGGCCCGTGCGGCGCACAACCGCGCGCTGGCCCAGGAACTGCGCGAGCGCGTCGCTAAGGCTGCACTTGGCGGTGACGAGCGCAGCCGCGAGCGGCATGTCTCGCGCGGCAAGCTGCTGCCGCGTGATCGCGTGGAGCGCCTGCTCGATCCCGGCTCACCGTTTCTCGAGATCGGCCAGCTTGCTGCTAACGGGATGTACGGCGACGAGGTGCCCGGCGCGGGGATCATCGCGGGCGTTGGCCGCGTCTCGGGCCGCAACTGCATGGTCTTTGCCAATGACGCCACGGTCAAGGGCGGCACCTACTTCCCGATGACGGTGAAGAAGCACCTGCGTGCTCAGGAGATCGCGCAGGAAAACCGCCTGCCGTGCATCTATCTCGTCGACAGCGGCGGCGCGAACCTTCCCAACCAGGCCGAGGTCTTCCCCGACCGCGATCATTTCGGCCGCTTCTTTTACAACCAGGCGAACATGAGTGCGCGCGGCATTCCGCAGATTGCCAGCGTGATGGGGTCCTGCACGGCGGGCGGTGCCTATGTGCCGGCGATGTCGGACGAGACTGTGATCGTGCGCGAACAGGGTACGATCTTCCTCGCCGGGCCGCCGCTGGTGAAGGCGGCGACCGGGGAGGAAATCACGGCAGAGGCACTTGGCGGCGGTGATCTGCATGCGCGCAAGTCCGGCGTGGTCGATCATCTCGCCGACAACGACGAACACGCTCTGACGATCGTGCGCGATATCGTCTCGCACATCGGCCCGGCCGGAGATGCGGGCGTTGCACGGCGCGAGCCGGTGCCGCCGAAGTACGATCCGGAAGAGCTGTACTCGATCATCCCCGAGGACGTGCGCGCGCCTTATGACGTGCATGAGGTGATCGCGCGGATCGTCGACGGCAGCGAGTTCCACGAATTCAAGGCGCTCTACGGCACCACGCTGGTCTGCGGCTTCGCCCATATTCACGGGGCACCGGTGGCGATCCTTGCCAACAACGGCGTGCTGTTTTCGGAAAGCGCGCAGAAGGGCGCGCACTTCATCGAACTCGCCTGCCAGCGCCGCATTCCGCTGCTGTTCCTGCAAAACATCTCGGGCTTCATGGTCGGCGGCAAGTACGAGGCCGAGGGCATCGCCAAGCATGGCGCAAAGCTGGTGACGGCGGTGGCGACGGCGCAGGTTCCCAAGATCACCGTCCTGATCGGCGGCAGCTTCGGCGCGGGCAACTATGGCATGTGCGGCCGCGCCTACCAGCCGCGCTTCTTGTTCACCTGGCCGAACGCGCGCATCAGCGTGATGGGAGGGGAGCAGGCGGCGAGCGTGCTGGCGACGGTTCACCGCGATGCGGAAAAGTGGTCGCCGGAGGAAGCCGAAGCCTTCAAGGCTCCGATCCGGCAGAAGTACGAGGACGAGGGCAATCCCTACTACGCCACCGCACGGCTGTGGGACGACGGCGTGATCGACCCGGTGCAAACGCGTGATGTGCTGGGGCTCGCGCTGGAGGCTTGCCTCGAAGCCCCGATTGCGGAGGCGCCCCGGTTCGGGGTGTTCCGGATGTGATGGGAGACGGCAAACAAGCACCTCCCCGGAACGGGGAGGGGGACCGTGCGAAGCACGGTGGAGGGGTGCTCTCGGCAAGCGCGACGGCCTTCGCCGTGGCCAAGCGCGAACGCCGCTCCGGCAATCTCCCTGAAGTGCTGATATGGCGCGAGCTTCGGAAACGCCCCGGTGGCTACAAGTTCCGTCGCCAGCATCCGCTAGGCAACTTTGTCCTCGACTTCGTGTGCCTTGAACGGCGGCTTGCGATCGAGATCGATGGCATTTCGCACAACATGGGTGATCGCCCAGAACGTGATGCGAAGCGCAACATCATTTTGGGCGAGCGCGGTTTCAGGATATTGAGAATACCTGCGCGCGATGTGCTGGCTGATCTGGAAGCAGTCCTACTCGGCATCGTGGCGGCTTGCGATGCGCAAACACCCCTCCACCACCAGCCTTTGGCTGGCGGTCCCCCTCCCCGTTCCGGGGAGGTGTTTTGAGGTTATGGTCATGATCAAATCCCTCCTCATCGCCAATCGCGGCGAGATTGCCTGTCGGGTCATTCGCACCGCGCGTCGGCTCGGCATTCGCACTGTGGCGGTCTATTCCGACGCTGATGTCAAGGCGCTCCATGTTCGCTCTGCCGATGAAGCGGTGCACATCGGTCCGTCGCCGGCGCGCGAGAGCTATCTTGTCGGCGAGAAGATCATCGCGGCGGCACTCGCGACCGGGGGCGAGGCGATCCATCCGGGTTACGGTTTTCTATCCGAGAACGCCGAGTTTGCGCAGGCTGTGCTGGATGCCGGGCTGGTTTGGGTCGGGCCGAAGCCGGCCTCGATCACGGCGATGGGGCTGAAGGACGCGGCGAAGGCGCGCATGATCGCGGCAGGGGTGCCGGTCACGCCAGGGTATCTGGGCGAGGACCAATCGCCGGAACGCCTCCAGGCCGAAGCCGATGCGATCGGCTATCCGGTGCTGATCAAGGCCGTGGCCGGCGGCGGTGGCAAGGGCATGCGGCGGGTTGAGGCGGCTGCGGACTTTGCCGAGGCGCTGGCGTCGTGCCGTCGTGAGGCGGCATCCTCGTTCGGCGATGATCGCGTGCTGATCGAGAAGTACATCCTCTCGCCTCGCCACATCGAAGTGCAGGTGTTCGGCGACGCCCACGGCAATGTCGTCCACCTGTTCGAGCGTGATTGCTCATTGCAGCGGCGGCACCAGAAGGTGATCGAGGAGGCCCCTGCCCCTGGCATGGACGAAGCGACGCGCGAAGCGGTCTGCGCCGCTGCCGTGCGTGCGGCCAAAGCGGTGGACTACGAAGGCGCGGGCACCATCGAGTTCATCGCCGATGACTCGGAAGGCCTGCGCGCCGACCGCATCTGGTTCATGGAAATGAACACGCGGCTGCAGGTCGAACACCCGGTAACCGAGGAGATCACCGGCGTCGATCTGGTGGAATGGCAGTTGCGCGTGGCCTCGGGCGAGCCGCTGCCGAAACGGCAGGACGAGCTGAGCATCAACGGCTGGGCGATGGAAGCGCGGCTCTATGCGGAGGATGCCAGCAAGGGCTTCCTGCCCAGCATCGGGCGCGTCGCGGACTTCCATTTCCCGCACTATCGCGCACGCATCGATACGGGCGTGGAAGCGGGTGCGGAGATTTCGCCGTTCTATGACCCGATGATCGCCAAGGTTATCGTCCATCGGGATACGCGTGCGAAGGCGATCACTGGCTTGCGCGAGACGCTAGAGGAAGGCGTGGTCGGCCCGCTGATCACGAACAGCGGGTTCCTGTGGCGGCTGCTGGGCCATGCCGCTTTCGAGGCTGGCGTTGTCGATACCGGCCTGATCGAGCGCAACCTCGAGACGCTGACTACCCGCCCGAAGCCGACTGCGGAAGCGCTGGCTCTTGCGGCAATGCGGCTCGTCGGTACGCCCGGCGACAGCCCATGGAGCAGCCAGTCAGGTTTCCGCATGAATGCCCCGGCACGCCGGGAGGTGCGCTTGAAGGACCAG
>JBKBUD010000155.1:0-4041 GCA_046290865.1 Novosphingobium sp.
GCTCTGCGGCGGCTGAGGAAAACAGCTCCAGCAGGCGGACAGGGTCTTCCTGAAACGTGGTGTCCGATGGCGCGGCGAGCTTGCCTGCCTCGATCACGAACGGCCCCACCTTCTTGCGGCGGCGACTGCGCAGGGCAGCGAGGAAGCCGCGCTTCTCCTTGGCGAACTGCCCGTCGAGCTGCGCGAGGAACACGCCGGTCAGCGAGCCAACCTGTTTTGCCTGGAGGAAGAAGTACTGCATGAACCGTTCGACCGCGCTCTTGCCCGGGCGGTCGGCGAAGTTCATGCGCATGGCGACTTCGCGCTGCAGGTCGAAGGTCAGGCGATCCTCGGCGCGGCGGGTGATGGTGTGGAGGTGGCAGCGCACCGCCCAGAAGAAGTTCTCGGCGCGGCGGAACGCCCGGTATTCCTCTGCCGTGAGCAGGCCGACGTCGACCAGTTCCGAGGCATCGCGCACCTTGTGGATGTACTTGCCGATCCAGTAGAGCGTGTGCAGGTCGCGCAGGCCACCCTTGCCTTCCTTGACGTTGGGTTCGACCACATAGCGGCTGTCGCCCAGTCGCTTGTGCCGGTCGTTCCGCTCCTGCAGCTTCTCGGCCACGAACTGCTTTTCGGTGCCGTTGACGACTTCCGCCCAGAACCGTGCGGATGCAGCGTCGAACAGGTCGCGGTCACCCCAGACGTAGCGTCCTTCGAGCAGCGCGGTGCGGATGGTCAGGTCGCTCTTGGCCATGCGCACGACCTCGTCGAGCGAGCGGCTGGAATGGCCGACCTTTAGGCCGAGATCCCACAGGAAGTAGAGCAGCGCCTCGATCACCTGCTCGCACCACGATGTCGGCTTGATCGGGGTGACGAAGGCGATGTCGACGTCGGAATGCGGCGCCATCTCGCCGCGCCCGTAGCCGCCCACCGCGATCACCGCGATGCGCTCTCCCATTGAGCGGTTGCTGGCGCGATAGATCCGGCTGACGACATGATCGTAGATGATGCGCACCAGCTGATCGACCAGGAACGCCTGCGCCTGCGCGCTTTCGGTCCCTGCGGAGGGCTTGGCCTCGAGCCTGCGCGCGATCTCGGCCCGGCCGTCCTCGAGCGCGGCGCGCAGCAGTTCGACCACGGCGGGACGCGACTTGTCGCCCTGCTCGGCAAAGGCGGCGGCAACGGCGTCTGCCAGTTCACGGCGGTCGATGATGGCGCGCTGGTTGGCGATACGGGGAAGCATCATGCTTCCACCAATATCGCCTCAGGTCCTAGCGTCCAGTAACATTCCCTATCAGGAATTCAGCCAGAGCTTGGTGTAGCGCTCACGCAAGGTCCGCTTGTCGACTTTTTCGGTGCCGAGACGCGGCAGGGCTTCGGTGACTTCCCAGAACCGCACTGGGATCTTGAACGGCGCGATATGCGCCTTCAGGAACTCGCGCAGTTCCTCCTCGGTGGCCGAGCAGTCCTCCTTTGCCAGATAGACTGCCGCCGGCACTTCGCCGAGTTTCTCGTCGGGCAAGCCGAACACGCTGGCCTCGGCGATGCAGGGGTGGGCGTAGATCGCGCTTTCCACCTCGATGCACGAGATGTTCTCGCCGCCGCGGATGATGATGTCCTTCTTGCGGTCGACGATGAACAGGTAGCCTTCGGGGTCGAGGTAGCCGAGGTCGCCGGTGCGGAAGTAGCCATCGGGCATGATCGCCTCGCGCGTGGCCTTCTCGTTGTCCCAATAGCCGAGGAAGTTGGCGATCGAGCGGATCGACACTTCGCCGACCTGCCCTTGCGGCATCGGCTTGCCATCATCGTCGAGGATGGCGAGATCGACCAGCGGGCGCGAGGCAGTGCCGGTGCTGCCCGGCTTGGCGAGGTAGTTCTCGTTGAGGTTGCCGCAGCCCACGCCGTTGGTTTCAGTCAGGCCATAGCCCAGCAGCGGGAAGGCATGAGGCAGCGCCTTGCGGATGCGATCGACATGTTCGATCGGACGCGGCGCACCACCGGCCGCGAACGAGACGCAGGTCGACAGGTCGTACTTGTCGCGATCCGGATGGGTGGCGATCTCGAAGCTCATCAGCGGTACGCCGACGAAGTAGGTCACCTTCTCGCGCTCGATCAGCTTCATCGCCTCGACCGCGTCCCACTTGGGCATCAGCACCAGCTTGCGGCCCAGCGCGAAGGACTGGAGGAACACCGGCACTTCGCCGGTCACGTGGAACAGCGGCACGTTGACCAGCGTGACGGGCTGCGAGCCTTCGGCCGGACCTTCGCCCCGCGCCGTGAGGATCGCCAGCATCGCGGCGGATTGGCAGACATAGTTCATCGTGCCCTGCACGACGCCGCGATGATCGGAATAAGCGCCCTTGGCCATGCCGGTGGAGCCCGACGTGAACAGCACCGTGGCGAGATCGTCGCCGGTCAACTCTGGCAGGATCGTTTCCATCCCGCCACCATTTGCCAGCAGCGCGGCAAGACCCTGCTCATAGGGGCAATCGTGACCCATCGGCAGGACTTGCGCGCCATGGGCGTGGCCTTCGAGGCGCGCGGCGCGGCCTGCGTCGGCGATGACGAAGCGGCACTTCACCAGATCGATGCCGTGGGCCAGTTCCTCACCCTGCCACCAGCCGTTGAGCAGGGTGGCGCAACCGCCCGCCATCAACGTGGCCATGTAGGCGATGACCCAGTTGGCCGAATTGCGCGCAGCGATGCCGACGCGTTCGCCCTTCTGGAGACCCAGCCCTTCGACGAAGCCGCCAGCGACATGGCGTGCCGCCTTGTATACATCGGCGAAGCTCAGGCGTGTCTCGCCGTCAACGATGAAGGTCTTGTCGCCCTGCGTGGCGCAGAAGTAGGCGAAGTAGGCAGGCAGGTGCGGCGGGGCGGCGGCAATCATCGGCAACTGCTGCCCGAACCGCTCGATTGGGACGGTATGGAACATGCCACCGTCGGCAGTGAGTGCGCCAAAGGCGCCGTCCATGGCAAGGTCCAGCTCGGTCTTCATGATACCCTTTCGTTTCCTCACCCTGGCACGCTCTGATTGCGCGCTCTTTTCGGGTTTGCCTGCAACCTTTTCCCTGTGCCAATACGTTACCCTATTGGGCGCGTTTGACAGCACGAAAACACGTCCGTTCACGAAGTTCTAGGGAGTTCGTTTCTTGCTGTCACTACTGTCAACAGCAACCGCGCTTGCCGTAGCGTCGGCATCCGCGAGCGTCGGACATGCGCCGATTCGCTGGACGGATCTGGGCGTCGGCCCGGTCGCGCTCGACCTCGGCTTCTTCGCGCTGAAGTGGTATTCGCTGGCCTATCTCGCCGGGATCGTGCTGGGCTACTGGCACCTGTCGAAAATGATCAGGCAGCCCGGTTCACCGATGGCGCAGCGCCATGCCGACGACCTGTTCTTCTATGCAACGCTCGGCATCATCCTCGGTGGACGGCTCGGCTATGCGATATTCTATGCGCCCGAACTGCTGACCCACCCCGAAAACCTGATCAAGCTGTGGGAAGGCGGGATGAGCTTCCACGGCGGATTGATGGGCACCGTCCTGGCCATCGCCTGGGTCTCGTGGCGAGCCAAGCTGAACTTCGTGCGGGTGTGCGACTATATCTCGGTCTGCGTGCCGTTCGGGCTGCTGTTCGGCCGCCTCGCCAATTTCGCCAACGGCGAGTTGTGGGGGCGCGAGGCCGGGCCCGATGTACCGTGGGCGATGATCTTCCCCGGTGGCGGTCCGATCGCGCGCCACCCCAGCCAGCTCTACGAAGCCGGACTCGAAGGCCTGGTACTGATGATCGTGCTGCTCGTGCTGTTCTGGAAGACCCGGGCGCGCTGGCGCACGGGTCTGCTCGTCGGCACCTTCACGCTCGGCTACGCGCTGTCGCGCTTTACCGTCGAGTACTTCCGCGAGCCGGACGCGCAGTTGCAGGACTTCGCGCTGCGAACCGGACTCTCGATGGGCCAGTGGCTGACCATTCCGATGATGGCCGTGGGACTGTTCTTCCTGCTCGGCGGCCTCCTGCGCAAGCCGGTGCCTGCGGGCGGAGCCGCTCCGGCGTGACAACAGCGCT
>JBKBUD010000156.1:0-4024 GCA_046290865.1 Novosphingobium sp.
GAGAGCGAGCGGCGGGCCATCGGGCCAGTCCTTTCGACCAGAATCGGCAGTCATGGCAACCGGCAACCACAGTTCCCCCACAGCTCCGTCACTGACGATCGCTCCCCGGCGCAGCTGGCGTTTGCGTGCGGCACTGATCCTGCTCGCCATTGCGCTGGCGCTGCTGGCGACATTCTGGTCGGCGATTCGCGGCTATGCGACGACGGGAGCGAGCTACGGCGCGCGCGTTGCCTGCTCGTGCCGCTTTGTCGGCGGGCGCGAACTGTCCGATTGCCGCAAGGACTTCGAACCCGGCATGGAACTGGTGACGCTGAGCGAGGATGCCGAGGCAAGGAGCGTGACCGCGCGCTTCGCCTTGCTGTTCAGCCAGACCGCGAGCTATCGCAAAGGTCCGGGCTGCGTGCTCGAGCCGTGGAAGTAGCCGCTCAGGCGTCCCAGCGCTCGGTCGAATCGATCCAGCCACCTCCGACGACGCGTTCGGCTGCATAGAGCACGGCGGCCTGTCCAGGCGCGACGCCGAATTCCGGCTGGAGGAAGCGGATCGTTGCCTTTGCGCCTTCTCCGAACGGCCCCTCCAGTTCGACCGGAACGGGCTTGGCCAGTGAGCGGACCTTGGCCGTCAGGGGCCCTTCCGGAAGCGGGCCGATGCGGTTGGTCTCGGTGATCGTGGCGCGGCTGACCGCAAGCATCGGACGGGGGCCGACCAGTACGCGGCGGGCCGCCGCGTCGAGACCGATGACATAGAGCGGTTCGGGCTGTCCGCCGATTTCCAGACCGCGCCGCTGGCCCACCGTGTAGTGGATGATGCCGCGATGCTGGCCGAGCACTTCACCGCTGGCGGCGTGGACGATGTCGCCGGGTGCGTCTCCCTCGGGTCGCACGGCGCGTACGATCTTGGCGTAGTCACCATCGGGGACGAAGCAGATGTCCTGGCTGTCGGGCTTGGCAGCCACGACGAGGCCCATTTCCTCGGCGATCCGCCGCGTCTCGGTTTTGGGCAGGCCGCCGAGCGGGAAGCGCAGGAAGTCGAGCTGCGCTTCGGTCGTGCCGTAAAGGAAATAGGACTGGTCGCGAGCCGGATCGAAGGCGCGGTGCAGTTCCGGCCCGGCCGGACCCATGACGCGGCGGACGTAGTGCCCTGTCGCGAGGCAATCGGCACCCAGTTCGCGGGCCATGGCGAGCAGATCGGTGAACTTCGGTCCCATGTTGCAGCGGACGCAAGGGATGGGTGTGCGGCCGTTGAGATAATCGTCGGCAAAACGCTCGACCACCTCTTCGCGGAAACTGGATTCGTGGTCGAACACATAGTGGGCGATGCCGAGGCGGTCGGCGACGGCGCGGGCATCGCGGATGTCGTCCCCGGCGCAGCACGCGCCCTTCCGGCCGGTTGCAGCGCCGTAGTCATAGAGCTGAAGTGTCACGCCGATGACTTCGGCACCGGTCGAAGCGGCAAGTCCGGCCACGACCGAGCTGTCGACACCGCCTGACATGGCGACGACAATTCGCCGCTGCGACAGCGGTCCGGGCAGGTCGAACAGGTCTGCGTGAGCCAAAGTATCGGGCATAGCGCGCCCATAGGCGTTTTCGCCCGGAAGGGCAAAGCGCCCGTTCCGGCGGGGCCAACTCCATGGCAAAGCGGTATTTACTCAATGAACAAAAGCTAAATCGCTCCTTTACCGGACCTTAGCCATCTCCTGCCTAGAAGCGGGGCATGGACATGAGCTTCAACGACCCCGGCGGATTTGCGACAGGCGACGTTGCGCCCGGGCTGCGCCCGCTGACGTGGGACAGTCTGTGCGCCCGCATTGCGGCTGCCCAGGATCTGCGCCGGGCGTTGACGGCTCGACCGGGGCAGGGGAGCGCCGATGCTCACGGAACTGCAGCCGGCGCTACCCTCGCTGCAAGCGGCAGCTTCCACCGGCAGGCTGCTACCTTCATTGCATCGGGAATTGCGGGCGTTTCGCCGCATATGGGGATGGGTGAACACTTCGTTAACCCAAACTCTTCAGCGAATGGCAAAGCGAACCCGGGCAAATCGGAAAGCCTGAATACGATGGTGCGGTCCGACCGCGCCGAAGCATGAGATTCCTATGATCGAGAACCAGAAAATCCGTCCGGCACAAGTCATCGGCCCGCTCGGAGAGCCGCTGACGATCGACAGCCTGCCGCCGCCGAACACGACCCGTTGGGTCGTGCGGCGCAAGGCTGAAGTCGTGGCAGCCGTCAACGGCGGACTGCTGACGATCGACGAGGTCTGCGAGCGGTATGGATTGACGCTCGAGGAGTTCGCCTCATGGCAGCGTGCGGTTGACCGCTCCGGCATGCAGGGGCTTCGCGTCACGCGCATCCAGCACTACCGTGATCTGTACGAGCGCCAGCTCAAGTACTGATCGCTCCCAACTGCGCATCCTCGACGGCCGCTTCCACCCCGGAAGCGGCCGTTGTTCTTTAGGTCGTCTTTTCTGCACCGCACCATCATAGCAAATGCTCCAGACCAGCTGGTGCAAGGCCGATACAAAAAGTTACAGGTGCAAGAAAGACACGGTCCGGAATTGGGCATAAGTCCTTCGTCGAGACGGAATTGCACCTCGTCGGAAGCAGGTCTATTGCACCACGCTGGCCTGCCAGAACGGCGGGGCCGCGTGTTTGCGGCGAGTGCGTTGCGAGTGTAACACACCTACTCGAGTTTGAAGGGGCCGGCCCTCGCCCCGCCCGGGGACGAAGGCAGTGACAGATATGAACTACGAAACGACCATCAATGCTGACGGAGCCTTCTCGCCCGAGTTTCCGGGAGACGCTGGCAGGCCGGCTGCGACGCGCCGTCTCTGGATCATCGGTGCGCTGATCGTTGCCGTTGTGGCGGCCGCATGGTTCTTCCTGCATGGCGGCGGCGATGCCGGCGCAGACAAGAAGGAAGCGCAGGCGCAGGTCGTCACCGTGGTCATTCCGGGCGCAACGACCGTTACCGGCACGATCCGGGCCAGCGGCACGATTGCGGCACGGCGTGAAATGCCCGTGGGCGTCGCAGGTGAAGGCGGCCAGATCGTCAGCGTGCTGGTCGACGCTGGCGACTGGGTAAAGGCGGGGCAGGTCCTTGCCGTCATCGATCGCTCGGTCCAGAGCCAGCAGATCGCCAGCCAGGCTGCCAACGTCGAAGTCGCTGCCGCCGACGCGCGCCTCGCTCAGGCCAATCTCGATCGTGCCCTCAAGCTGGTGGAGCGCGGCTTCATCTCGAAGGCCGACGTCGACCGGCTGACGGCAACGCGTGACGCTGCAGTGGCCCGGGTTCGGGTTGCCCGGTCAAGCCTCGGCGAACTCGGTGCCCGCGCGGCGCGGCTGAACATCGTTGCGCCAGCGTCCGGCCTCGTCCTGACCCGTGCGGCCGAGCCGGGCCAGATCGTCAGCTCGGGCAGCGGCGTGCTGTTCTCGATGGCGCGCGACGGGCAAATGGAAATGCAGGCGCGTCTGGCCGAAGCCGATCTTGCCAGGCTAGCCGTGGGCGCGACAGCAAAGGTCGTTCCGGTCGGTTCCGAACGGAGTTTCGAGGGCCAGATCTGGCAGCTTGCGCCGACCATCGACCAGGCCACTCGTGAAGGCATCGTCCGCATTGCCCTGCCTTACGATCTGGCGCTGCGGCCGGGCGGCTTTGCCACGGCAACGCTGGCCTCGGGAACTGTCACCGCGCCGCTCCTGCCGGAATCGGCAATCCTCAGCGATGACAAGGGCAGCTTCGTCTACGTGATCGGCAGCGACAACAAGGCCGAGCGCCGTCCGGTGAAGACCGGCGAAGTCAGTGCCAAGGGCATCACGGTGATCGAGGGCCTGTCCGGTCATGAGCGTATCGTGCTGCGGGCCGGTGGCTTCCTGAATCCGGGCGACAAGGTCCAGCCGGTCATTCAGAAATAAGGGCTGGCGATGAACTTCCAGAACATCTCGGCCTGGTGCATCCGCAACCCGGTTGTGCCGATTGTCCTGTTCCTCGGGCTGACGCTCGCAGGGATCGTCTCGTTCATGGGGATGAAGG
>JBKBUD010000157.1:0-4021 GCA_046290865.1 Novosphingobium sp.
GCCTCGGGTCAGGAGGTTGACCCGGCGGAGTATTACTTCCGCACCGTGCCCGAGTTCATCGCGCCCAAGGGGAAGTATGACTGGATGAACCGGTCGATCTTCGTCTGCTCGGGCGCGCGCTATCCGCTGGGGATCAAGCTTTGGGTTTGGCGGGTGACCTGACAGTGCCCCGCGCCTTGAGGAGTCTGGGGGGCGGGGGCCTTAGTCGGTTTGCTGAAGCGTTCCATGAGAACACCGAGGTCCCCGCCTGCGCGGGGACGCCTCGATTTTTAATGATCACGCGAAGACGCAAAGACGCTAAGCTGTTGCGTGTTTGGGAAATCTTGTGCTGCGACATCGGCAATTGAGACTGATGCCTGCGGCATAGCGCAGCATCTTGGCGTCTTTGCGTCTTTGCGTGAGAAACACCGATCAACCCGCGCGTTCGAGCAGTCCCGCCTCATCCCGCTGCGCACGGCGCGCGATGAGGAGCATCAGCACTGCTATCGGTATGGCGACCGCGTTGATCGAGAGCATGGCGGTGCGCAAGGAGCCGGTGGCGTCGGACAGGAGGCCGACGACGTAGGGGCCGATGCCCATGCCGAGGATGGTCATGACCAGCAGGTAAAGGCTGGAGGTGAGGCCTCGCATGCGCGGGAGCACCTGATCGTACATGATGGCGTAGAGCGGTGGCATCCAGCCGGTGAGGATGAAGCTGTAGATCAGGAAGCGGGCGTAGAAGCTGCCGGGATCGGCGGCGAAATAGACCCAGAACGACAGGATCGGCGAGACGATCATGGCGAAGAGCCCAACCCAGGCGCGGCCGGCGCCGGGGAAGCGCTGGTTCAGCCAGTCGGACAGCGGGCCCCATGCCAGCGGGCCGAGGATGCCCATGCCGGCCGAGAGCAGGCCGAACTGCAGCGCTGTTTCCTGCATGGTCAGGCCGTAGGTCCGGATCAGGAAACTGGGGTTGAAGGCCATCATCCCGTAGTTGAGCACCGACTGCAGCGTACCGACGGCGATGCACATCATCACCGTGGGCGAGCGCGATATGACGCGGAAGGCCTGCGCGTCGCCCAGCTTCATGCCCTGCATCAGGTTGACGATGACGAAGGCGCCGAGGCCGATCACGCTCCACTGCAGAGCGTGGGGGTTGAGCGTGACGCTGCCGAGTTGCATCGGCGGCTTGGGGCTGATGGCGTTGCTGAGCAGGGTGAGGCCGAAGGCGGCGGCGGCGATCAGGGCGAGCGCCAGCAGGTTGCCGCGCACCATGGCGGGGCTGGCGCCCCTGCCCTTCATGCCGATCCAATGGAAGCCGGGGGTGACTGAACCCAGAAGGCCCAGACTTTTGCGGAAGGGATTAGCTTCTGGAGCCGTCTCGATGCCGTCCATCTGGCCGCGCGTGGGTTCCTTCAGCGTCCACAGGAATGCGGCGAGGACGAAGCCCGGCGCAGCGGCGACGAGGAAGGCGAATTGCCAGCCCTTGAGGCCGCCTGCGGCGTGGTTCGCGTCCCACCAGTGCGCGGCGACGCCGCCGAGGATCAGCGACCCGCCGAGGCCGAGCGCGATGGCCGAGGCCATGACCGACATGACGAAGCCGCGCCGGTGCTTGGGCCAGAAGTCATAGACCAGCGAGGTGCCGGCAGGCTGCGTCGCCGCCTCGCCGATGCCGACGCCGAGGCGCGACAGGGCGAGCATGGCGAAGCTCGAGGCAAGACCGGCAAGGCCGGTGGCGGCGGACCAGAACAGCAGGCTGATCGCCAGCAGGCGCGTGCGCACCCAGCCGTCGGCGAGGCGGCCGACCGGAAGCGAGAACAGCGCGTAGAACAGCGCGAAGACGGTGCCGTAGAGCAGGCCCATCTCGGCATCGCCGATGGCGAGGTCCTTCTTGATGGCAGGCGCGAGGATCGCGAGGATCTGGCGGTCGAGCAGGCTCATCGCGTTGGTCAGCGCGACGAGGATCAGCGCGTACCATGCGCCGGGGGCCAAGGTCCTTACAGATTCCCGCACATTGTCTCCCATTCGGCCTGCTCCCCCGCGCAGGCGGGGGCCTCGGTCGTTTTACAGTAACGTTCCGTAACACCACCGAGGTCCCCGCCTTCGCGGGGACGCAGGGCGCGGGTCAAAGCTTGAACCACTTCTCCGCATTCGTCTGGAAGAACTTCTTCTTGGTTTGCGCGCTCATGTCCATCGCATCCATCGCGCGGACTTCGTCGGGGACGTACTGGTAGGGGTAGTCCATCGCGTACATCACGCGGTCCTCGCCCATGACCTGCTGGCAGAACTTGATCGCCGGCTCCCATGCCACGCCCGAATTGGTGACGAGGACGTTGGACTGGAGATAGCCCTCGATGGTCTTATTGAGCGGCTTCATGCGTTCGTAGCGCTGCGAGCGGACGCCGGCCTGGTGCATGTAATCGAGGCGGTAGAGCCAGTAGGGCAGCGCCTCGCCCATGTGGCCGACCATGATCTGCAAGGTCGGGTACTTGTCGAAGATGCCGATGGTGATCAGGCGCAGGAGGTGCATGCCGGTCTCGACGCCGAAGCCGAAGATCGCGCCGTCGAGCCCGGCATCGAGCATCGGGCCGATCATGGAATCCGGCGAAGTGGCCGGGTGGATGTAGAGCGGCTGGTCGACTTCGACGAGGGCGCGGAAGATCGGGTCGAAGAATTCCTCGTCGAGGTAGCGCCCTTGCGTGTGGCTGTTGATCTGGATGCCCTTGAAGCCCAGTTCCTTCGCGCCGCGATGGATTTCACGGGCGGACCATTCCGGGTCCTGCGGGGCGACGGTGCCCATGCCGATGTAGCGGTCGGGATACTTCTCGCAGGCGGCTGCGAGGGTGTCGTTGGCGCGGGTGGCGAGGGTCTTGGCTTCGTCGAGGTCGAGCAGCGGCTGGACGCCGGGCGAAGTCAGCGCAAGGATCGCCTTGTCGATGCCGGTGGCGTCCATGTCGGCGATGCGGCGATCGCCGAGATCGAGCAGGCGCTCGAGGATCTGCGTGGCGCGTTCTGACGGGGACTGCGCGTAGAAGCCCCAGAGCGAGACCATGCCCTTGTCCGCAGTGCCGTCGCGGATCATGCGCAGGTAGACGTCGATGATCTCGCGCGTGGCGAAGGCTTCCTCGGTGGCGATGCGCAGGTAGCCCTGTTCGCCGCCGGTTTTCAGTTCTGTCGTCATTGCATCCTCTCCGCGATTATCACCCCTCGTGCACGGCCTTGGTGACCATGCAGGCGAGGACGCCTTCGGGGCCGTCTTCGGCGCCGTGGCCCGACCACTTGACGCCGCCGAAGGGCGAGTCCGCGCCGCCGATCATGGTCGAGTTGAGGCCGATCATGCCGCTTTCGATCTCACGGGCGAGGCGTTTCTGGCGCGAGGCGCTTTCGGTCCAGGCATAGGCGGCGAGACCGTAAGGCAAGCGGTTGGCTTCGGCGATCATTGCTTCTTCGCCGCTGAACGGGTTGATCAGGGCGACGGGGCCGAACGGCTCCTCGTTCATGATGGCAGCGTCGAGCGGGACTTCGGACAGGACGGTGGGGGCGTAGAAGTAGCCTGCGTTGCCGATGCGCTCACCGCCGGTGTGGAGGCGGGCGCCGCGGGTCGTTGCATCGCCGATAAGGCGGTCCATCGCCTCGGGGCGGCGGGGGTTGGCCATCGGGCCCATCTGCGAGCCGTCCTCGAGGCCGTTGCCGACCTTGATGCGGCCGACGCGTTCGGCAAAGCCATCGCGGAAGCGATCGAAGACGTTCTCCTCGACGATGAAACGCGTGGGGCTGACGCAGACCTGGCCTGCGTTGCGGTACTTGGACGCGGCCATCGTATCGAGGGCGCGGTCGACATCGGCATCGCCGAAGATCAGGACCGGGCCATGGCCACCCAGCTCCATCGTCGTGCGCAGCATGTTGTCGGCAGCGAGGCGCATAAGGTGCTTGCCGACGACGGTCGAGCCGGTGAACGACAGCTTGCGGATGACGGGCGAGCCGAGCAGGTGGCGGCTGACTTCATCGGGCACGCCGAACACGGCCTGCGCGACTTCCTTGGGCA
>JBKBUD010000158.1:0-4013 GCA_046290865.1 Novosphingobium sp.
GGGACCCCATCCTGCGAAACAAGGCACTTCCCCGACGTTGAAGACCGATGTGGGGCCGAAGAACGGATTCCCGAACAACCAGGGGCTGGATCGTGTCCGCGAAAGGGCCAATGAGAACGCCACCTTCAACCGTTACAACAGCAACGGGGCACAATGAACGTGGCGTGCCCCGATCCGGATGTGTGCGCCGGGGCACGAATCCTTAAAAGCAGCCAGAATCAGAGCGGCCAGAACCACAGGACCAGCGGAGTGCCGGTCAAAACCACCAGCAGTGACAGCGGCGCACCCAGCCGGGCATAATCTCCGAAGCGGTAGCCACCGGGCCCCAGAACAAGCGTGTTGCACTGGTGACCGATCGGCGTGAGGAAGTCACACCCTGCACCGATAGCGGTGGCGATAAGGAAGGCGTCCGGGCGGTAGTGTAGCTGTTCGGCAAAGACCCCGGCAATCGGCGCCATGACCAGCACGGTGGCCGCATTGTTGAGGAACGGCGTTACCGCCATCGCTGCCACGAGGATGAGTGCGACCGCGCCCCATGCCGGAAGCTGCACGGCAAGATCCGCGAGCAGGCGCGCGATCACGTCGGAGGCACCCGATGTCTGCAGCGATTCACTGACCGGGATGAGCGCTGCCAGCATGATCAGGATCGGCCATTCGATGGCCTTGTAGGCCTCGTCGGCCGGCAGTGCTCCGGTGATCACGGTCAGCCCGGCAGCGGCGAAGAAGGCGAGCGCGGCCGGCACCGTACCGCTGCCCGCCGCCACCATGGCAAGGCCGAGGATGACCAGCGGCAGCCAGCGCGTGCGCTTCGAACCGAGGCCGATGCTGCGCTCTGCCAGGGGAAGCGCACCCATCTCGGCGAGGCGGGCAGGCATGGTGTCGAGTGGGCCTTGCAGCACGATCACGTCGCCTGCCTGCAGCACGGTGTTGCCCGGCTTGTTGGTGATGGTCGCGCCTTCGCGGGATATGGCGATGAGATTGAGGCCGAGGCGCTTGCGCATCTGGAGACGCCCGGCGGTGCGGCCGATCAGGCCGGAGTCCGAGCCTATCACGGCCTCGATCACGCCGATGCCATCGGGCTGACCGCCTTGTTCCTCGCCCGCCAGCGCGAGCCGGTCGGCGGCGACGATCCGTTCGAGCGTGGCGGGATCGCCGCTGAGGATCAGCACGTCGCCTTCGCCGATGTGGATCTGGGGTGACACCTCGCCACGCATGTCGCCGCGCAGCAGCCCGGCGACTTCGACCTGTCCTTCATGGCGGGCGACGAATTCGGCGACGGTTTCGCCCGCTGACGCAGATCCCTCGCCCACCGTCGCCTCGATCACGTAAGCCGAGATGTTGATTGCTTCGGCCATGCCCTGCGCGCCATGGCGGTCTGTCGGCAGAAGTCGCCAACCGAAGCTCAGGAAGGCAAGGCCGACCGCCAGCAGGGCAAGGCCGGTAGGCAAGTAATCGAACATGCCGAAGGGCTCGCCATTCATCTCCTCGCGCACGCGGCTGACGATGATGTTGGGCGACGTGCCGATCAGGGTGGCAAGGCCGCCGAGCAGGGAGGCGAAGGCCATCGGCATGAGGTAGAGCGATGGCGAGGCCTTGTTGCGTCGCGCCATCTGGACTGCGCCGGGCATCAGCATGGCGAGCGCGCCGACGTTCTTGATGAAGCCCGAGGACAGGCCAACCGCTGCGGAAAGCGCCAGCATCTGTGCCTGCGGGCGGTGGATGCGCTGGGCCAGCGATTGCAGGGCGCGCTCGACCATGCCCGAGCGCTGGACCGCCGCCGAGAGGACCAGCGCCGATCCTACGATCATCACGATGTCATCGGAGAAGCCGGTGAACGCCGCCTTCGGCGAGACGACGCCGATGGCCACGGCAAAAAGCAGCGCGATCACCGCTGTCACGTCATACCGGAAGCGCCCCCACAGGAAGAGCGCCATCATCCCGCCGAGAGTGGCCAGCGAGAGCCATTGGGCCTGTGTCATTGTTGTCTGGAATGTTCTGTCGGCCGGGCGGTTCCCGTCAGCAGAAGCGCAATTCGCCCTGCACCGGCGGGGCGCGACGCACAGGCGGCACCGGCCTTGCCTGCGGCAGGAGGCAACGTGCCTTGCCCTGGAGCACATAGACGGCATGGCGCTGGCCGCCACGGTTCTCGTGATCGATCGCGTAGCCCTTGTAGTAGCGCCGCAACAGCCCTGCGCCGACCAGTTCGGAAACGGCGCGACTTAAGTTGGTCTTGCCCGAGGCGCGGACGCGCGAGCGGACCTCGTCCTCGATCAGCGCGACAGCTTCGGCAGGGTCTGTCGGCATGCGCTCTTCAAGGATCAGGTCGGACTTTACGCGTTCAGCAAGGGCGATGCGCCGGGGGTCGCGGCGGCCCATCGGAGCGAGGCTGTCACACAGCCAGTCACGCAAGGTCACTTGCTGGCGACCTCGCTTGACGAAAGGCCCTGCCTCTCCGTTGGCGTCAGCGGCTTCTGCGATGAGGCTCAGGACCATGAAGGCATAGCGCGGCCGCGAGCTTGCCTGGGCGAGGCAATCCAGCAGGGAGGACATCGCGCCGGGAGAGGACGGGCCGGGAAGGATCGCAGTCTGGAACATTTGGTGATTCAAGAAAGCACATAACGTGATTCTTGTGAATCCCCTGCAGACGGTCAATCGGCGAAATCAGCGGCGAAATCCAACATTTGTCCCTCGTGACACTTTACCCACGGGTAAAGTGTCACAGACTGCCCTTTGTACAGCGGCCTTCTTAGGCAACGTTTGGGTGAGAACACAGCCCGCTGGCACAACCTAAGATTGAGATTCACACAACCTTGAAATGAGATTGTGAACGCTCCGCGCCCAGACGAAAGAATTCTTTGGTTATAAAACAGGGCATTATTTCCTAGGCACTCGCACACCGTCTCTAAGCCCATGCACTCACGATTTGGGGGAGCGCTGCCGCCAGGCATTCATCACGACGCACAGCGCAGCGATAATTCGGTGCTCGGCTCGGCGAAGTTTCATTGCGCCGAGATGGGACCAATCCACGGCAAAGCGGACTACGCGAACGTTTATCCCAACGATTATGTGCGAGTTGAAAAGTACGACGTAGCCATGGAATAATGCGCCGACACTCTCACTCGAGTGTACGGCGATTATCCAATCATCACCCTATCGCTCATCAGTCGGTCAACAGGCGATAGCCCGTCGTTCCACTCAGGTCGCAACCGAAGTGGAAGGCCCATTTCTGAGCCAGCGGATCTTGAAGCCTCAGCTCCAGCGCTTTCTCCTAACTGCCGTTAGAATCTACGCGATGCCCATAGGGGCGTTAGATATGGCTACGAATTGGCTGTCGGAACATAAAGTCAATAGTTATCCGCTGCGAGTTAGGCGGTCTGAGCGCGAGCGATCCTACGGCGGCTCTCCCAAGGATCGCTCTCAACTCGGCGCGCAAAGGCAGGATTGCCCCCGATTCATGCATCGTACGTGAAGGGGCTGCAATCTCATCCGCTGTCGAAAAACAGCCGCCGCGAAGCCATACCCCCAGTCATACCCCCGTTTTTTATACCCAGTTTATCGAACCCCGGTGAGACCGGTTCGTCATACGTATGTTTTCGCCTCGCAGGTCGATCCCCAATGGGGCCGGTCGTGGGGCGACGTTTCAAACACCACCTCTTGAGAGACGACCCAAGAGCAGTCGTTCGAATAAGAAGGTTGCCTGCAATCTGACCAAGGAGCACGTCCCATTTTTGGATGAATGAGGCAACGGTTGTTGCATTGGCTAATGGAGAGATTGTGGCCGCGGCGAAGGTGCGGCCCGAAAGAAACGCCGATCAGGCTGCCCTTCCGCTAATGGGGCGGAGACTTGTATGCACTTTTTAGGTGCAGTTATGCTGGTGGGATCCTACCTCTTACACATGATTGCTGACAAAGCTGAGCAGACCCGGTTGGCCGGGAAGAGCGTCGCGGTGAGCAGGCAGCCTGCCGGGCAAGCGCGTACTTCGGCCTGTCTCCGCAACGCCAGGTGGCGCTTC
>JBKBUD010000159.1:0-3987 GCA_046290865.1 Novosphingobium sp.
GCGATTTTTGTGTGGAATTGCTATCCACGATAGCTAAACAATTCGACATGACCCTGACGAACGCTCTCGAAGGCCGTCTTGGCTACCAATTGCGCCGCGCCTCGGCGGTGATGATGGCCGATCTGTCACGCGAACTGGCCGACCTCGATCTGCGCCCGGCCGAGGTCACCACCCTGCTGGT
The DNA here is from genome assembly GCA_046290865.1 of Novosphingobium sp. GTDB lineage: Bacteria > Pseudomonadota > Alphaproteobacteria > Sphingomonadales > Sphingomonadaceae > Novosphingobium. The sequence continues at coordinate 182 of JBKBUD010000159.1, forward strand.
GATCGCGGAGAATCCCGATTGTTCGCAGACGGAAGTGGGGCAAGCTCTGGCGATCAAGCGGGCAAACATGGTCCCGATCATCTCGCGCCTGATGGAGCGCGGACTGGTTGATCGCCGCAGGCTGGACGGGCGCAGCCATGCGCTGACCCTGACGGCGGAAGGCGCCAAAGTCGCGGAAGAGGCGGTCAGCCGCATCGATGCGCACGAAGCGCGGTTTATCGAACTTCTGGCTGGCAGCGACATCGAGACGCTGTACCGATGTCTGCCGACGATCCGCGCAGCCCGCGAGGCAGAGACGGACCTCTGAGGGTCAGCCCCACGGCAGTTCGCGATACCATTTGGTCACCACGTACTTCAGGCCCTTGCGCACTTTCATTGCGTGGTGAAGCGTCGCGGGGTTTACGCTGCCGTCCGGACGGCGGTTGTTCCAGCAGACCAGCTTGCCACGTTCCGGCTGGATCAACTTTTCGATCACCTTGAACCGCGTCGCGCCACCGGCCTCGACATCGTTGAGATAGATCATGAAAGTCCATGTGCGCTGGCCCGACACGCTGCAAAAGCGCTGGTAGTCGGCACTATGGGGATCGAAGTAGTCGGTGTGTGCCTTGAACTCCTGCCCTTCTTCGTAGCGCTGCCCCTGGATAGGCTCGCCAAACGCCCGGTCGATGCCGGAGAGGGCAGAGAGCTTCGCATCCAGTGCGAGCACATCCGGCTCCATCATCGGAAGATCGCAGGTTTCGCTGGTGCGGAAGTAGTTGTCGCCATTGGCATCGGCGATAGTCGAAGGGCGCCGGTCGCGCTCGATCCGCGCCACCAGCCCTGCGCATTCTTCCGCACTCAGAAAGTCGCGCAGCATGAACATTTCCACGCGCGGTGACGGCACCTTTATGATGCCGGAAACGCCGGCGAGGCGCTGGGCCGGAGATTCGGGTGCGGCTGAAGTCATGCGACTCTCCTACCGCGCGGTCGGTGCCGGCTGCAACTTGAACGCGCTGGCGTCTTGGACGTAAAACCGGCAGGCTCCTTGTTCATGCGAGACCTTGTGCCACCATCTTTCCGCAACTGTGCCATCCGCAATGGCTTCTCGCTGGTCGAGGTGATGGTGGTGTTGATGATCATGGGGCTGCTTGCCTCGGCTGCGGTGCTGTCTTTCCCGGCCAGCGACAAGCATCTGCGCAACGAGGCGGAACGCTTTGCTGCCCGGATTGTCGCCGTGCGCGATGAAGCGATCGTCGGCGCACGACCGGTTGCGCTCGTGGTGAGCGAGCGCGGGTACTACTTCGAGCGGCGCATGGACGGACAATGGCAGGCGATGCCGGGCCGCGGCTTTGACCTTACTGCATGGGACGAGGGCACCCGCGCCGAGCTGGCGCGGCAGCGGGTCGTTTTCGATTCGCTGGGACTTTCCAGCGCTGATGCGGCCATCCGCCTGAAGCGCGATAGTCAATCGCTGGTCGTTCATCTGCACCGCGACGGCAGGGTCAGTCTCGATGCAAGCTGAGCGCCCCGCCAACGGTTTCACCCTGCTCGAATTGCTCGTTGCCCTGGCGGTGTTCGCGATTGCCGCGCTCGCACTACTGCAGATGGAGGGAGCGAGCATTTCGCGGACGGCCGACCTCGACCAGCGTCTGCTGCGCGAGATCGTAGCCCAGAACATGGCGGCGGAGATCCTGACGGACCCGGCGCCGCCTGCGCTCGGCACGGCCCGCGGCACGATCGAAAACGCCGGTCGGCGCTTTCAGTGGACGCGGACCGTCGCGATGCGATCCGACTACGGCGTACTCGGGATAACGCTTTCGGTGCGGGAAACCACGCCAGGGGCCGCGAGCCAGACTTTCACCCTCGAGTTCAGCCGGCTGCCGGGCGCGTGAGGCAGCAGCACTCCCGCAACGGCTTCACGCTCGTCGAGATGCTGGTCGCGCTGGCCCTGTTCGCGGTCATCGCGGTCGGCGCGCTGGGGTTGCTCCGGTTTTCGGTCGATGCCGAACTGGCCAGTCGGCAGAAGACCGAGAGCATAGCCGCGCAGCGCCGGTTCCTCTCGGTATGGACGGCCGATTTGGCCCAGGCGGTACCGCGTCCGACACGGGATCAGTCCGGCGCTGTCCATCCCGCGTTCGAGGCCAATAGCGATGGCATGATGATCCGTTTCACCCGGAGCGGTTGGGACAATGTCGACGGAGCACCGCGCCCTTCCTTGCAGAAGGTGGAGTACCGCCTCACGGCGAACGCGCTCGTCCGCGCAGGCTATCCCTTTCCCGATGGCGCTGCTGCTGAAGCGGGGGCTGAGGTCCTGCCGCTGCCTTCGCCTCCCACCGTGCGCTTTCGCACCACGGACGGCAACTGGCGCGACCGCTGGGAACCGCAACTGACAACCGAATTGCCGGTCGCGATCGAACTGCTGGTGCCGCAGAAGGGCCTGCCGCCTTTGCGCATCGTCTCGCTGGTCGGGGTGAACTACCAATGACTCCCGCCAACCCGAGGGAGCGCGGCGCCGCTTTGCTGTCGGTCCTGCTGTTGGTCGCGGTGATGGCGGTGATTGCAGCGCTGATGCTCGATCGCCTCAACCTTGCAACAAGGCTTGCCGCCAATGGGCAGGCGATGACCCAGGCCCGGCTCTACGCCACCAGCGCCGAGACATTGGCGATGGCGCGAATCAAGGGGCTGGTCGAGACCTCGCAGGAGCGCACCGTGGACAGCACGGGCCTGCTCGGCCGGGAGTTCCCGCTGCCAATGGCGCGCGGCACCGTGATGATCCGCGTCGACGACGCGGGCAATTGTTTCAATCTCAATTCGCTGGTCGAGGCCGACGCGCAAGGCACACTTCGCCTTCGCATCGTCGGCCTGAACCAGATGCGCAGCCTGATGAAGGGCCTCGCCATCCCCGAGGCGGAAGCTGCGATCATCAGCGATTCGATTGCGGACTGGATCGATACCGACAATGCGCCCGCACCCAACGGTGCCGAGGACGACAGCTATCAGGGGCGACCGGTGCCCTACCGCACTGCGGGGCGCCTGATCGGCGATGTCAGCGAGATTCGCGCGGTGCGCGGCATGACACCGCAGTTCTATGAACGGCTTCGTCCGTGGCTATGCGCCTTGCCGGGGGCGGACCTTTCGCCGATCAACGTCAATACGCTGCGTCCGGACCAAGCACCTCTGCTGGCGATGGTCGCGCCCACGGTGCTTCCGGTGGGTCGGGCACGCGGTCTGCTTGCAGCAAGGCCGACGCTCGGCTGGGCCAATGCCAGCGACGCCTTGCGCGGTATCGGCGGGGAAGGGGCGGGCGGCATACCGCTCAACCAGCTGCAAGTCCGAAGCCGGTGGTTCATGCTCACCCAGTCGATAACCGTCGATTCGATCACGCTCGACGAGCAGGCCCTGATCGATGTCGGCAACGACCCGCCCAGGGTTGCCTTCCGCACGTGGGGCGATCGCTACAGCAGGTGATTTGCGGACAAGTGGCATCCGCACGAAATTTCCGCTTCCCTTTCCCGCGCCTTTCTGCAAAGGGGCCAGCCCGCGCAAGACATTCCCGCGCAAGAAATGTGGCGACCGTAGCTCAGTTGGTTAGAGCGCCGGTTTGTGGTACCGGAGGTCGTGGGTTCGAACCCCATCGGTCGCCCCATTCTCTCCTGACATCAAAGGCTTTATCGCGATCCGGCATCGTCTTTTGGTGCGGGCCCGAGGCATTGCGCTTGCCCCTTCGCGCGGCAAGTGGCAGAGCATTGACCGACCGGCGGCGGGGGTCGCCGGGAGAAGGATAAGTCTGCCCCGCGCCCATGCACGGTTTTGCCAATCCCGCCCGT
>JBKBUD010000160.1:0-3984 GCA_046290865.1 Novosphingobium sp.
GCGAGCCGTTGAAGATGCCGTAGTGGCCGACTTCAGGGGCCAGCAGGTACTGCTTCATGTCCTCGGGCAGGTTCGGCGTGACCTTCAGCGCGGCCTTGGTCTGGCCGATGCCGGAGATATCATCGCGCTCACCCTCGATGCACAGGACCGCGGTGTCGGTGATCGCGCCGAGGTCGACGGCCTGACCGCGATGGACGAACTCGCCCTTGGGCAGGGCGTGACGCTGGAACACGACGTCGACGGTCTGGAGATAGAATTCGGCGGGCAGATCGCAGACCGCGCGGTATTCGTCGTAGAACGCCTTGGTCGCATCCGCGTTCTCGTCGGCACCGGCATTCATGTGCTGGAAGAGCTTGTAATGGCTCATCATGTGGCTGCCGAGGTTCATCGACATGAAGCTGGCGAGCTGGACGAAGCCCGGATAGACGCGACGACCTTCGCCCGGATAGTTGGTCGGCACGGTGGTGATGACGTTGTGCTTGAACCAGACATAGGGCTTGGTGATGGCGTGGTCGTTGACCGCAGTCGGGCTTTCGCGCGTGTCGATCGGGCCGCCCATCATGGTCAGCGTCACCGGGCGGCACGGATGCTTCTTCGCGGCCATGATTGCGGTTGCGGCAAAAGCCGGGACCGAGGGCTGGCACACCGCCATCATGTGCGCGCCTTCGCCGATATGCTCGAGGAAGCCGGTGAGGTAGTCGATGTAGTCGTCAAGGTCGAAGGTGCCTTCAGCCAGCGGCACGTACTTCGCATCGGCCCAATCGGTGATGTAGACCACGCAGCGTTCAAGCATGCGCTCCACCGTGCCGCGCAGCAGCGTGGCGTAATGGCCGCTCATCGGCGCGACGATCAGCAGGCGCGGCGCGTTCTTGGGCAGGCCGTCATGCGTGAACATCTTGAGGTCGCCGAACGGGCGGGTGACGACCGTGGTCTCCTTCACCGCGTGGGCGTTGCCATCGACGTGGATCACCTTGAGGCCGAACGCGGGCTTGCCACGCGGCGCCGCTGCATGCGCGAACACGTCGAGCGCGTTGGCGATGGTCTGCGACGGACCAACACCGGCCCAGGGATTGCGCGGATCGGTCAGGGCGTCGGCCATCATGGAGGCCCAGGCGCTGCCCGCGTTCATCAGCGAACGCTGGATTTCGTAAGCCTTGTAGAGCACTGCGAACACCTTTTGATTTATGGCCCGCAGGGACGCGGGAGTCGTTTGTATACAGATTGGCGCGATTCGACTGTTTGTGCAACGCAACAATTGGCCGGTCATATTGCGCGTTCCCCAACCGCCCCCTTTCGGTAATCCCCGCCATCGGCTAGGCACCCGCCATGGACGAGGAAACCCAGAGCCCGCCGCCTGCTGCCGAACCTGCTCCCAAGGCCAAGACCCTTGGGCCACTGCGCATGATATGGCGCGAGGCGATGAAGTATCCGGGCCGTGTTGCTGCCGCATCGGCCGCGCTGCTGGTGACCTCAGCCGCGACGCTGGCGATTCCGTCGGGCTTCCGCCTCATCATCGACAAGGGCTTCGCCGCCGGGGCCGACGTCGACGCCTTGGGGCGCTGGTTCCAGTATCTGCTGCTGATCGTCCTGGTTCTGGCAATCGGCACCGCGTGCCGCTTCTACTTTGTGTCGTGGCTGGGCGAGCGTGTCGTCGCCGATATCAGGCTGCGCGTTCAGGCAAACCTGCTGCGCCTTCCGCCGTCCTTCTTCGAGACGAACAGCCCCAAGGAAATCTCGTCGCGAATGACCTCGGACACCGCGATCATCGAACAGGTGGTCGGCACGACGGTCTCGGTTGCCCTGCGCAACACGATCACCGCGATCGGCGGGCTCGGTTACCTGTTCTACCTGGCGCCCAAGCTGACCGCGATACTGATGATCGGCATTCCGCTGGTCGTCGGCCCCATCGTCTTCTTCGGACGGCGCGTCCGCAATGTCTCGCGGTCGAGCCAGGACCGTGTGGCCGGCATCGGCGTAATCGTGGCCGAAGTGCTCGGCGCGATGAAGATCGTGCAGGCCTTCGGGCAGGAAAAGCGCGAACTCGAACGTTTCGGCGAACGCGTCGAAGCAACCTTCCAGACAGCGCTGCGCCGCATCAGCTTGCGCGCGGTGATGACTGCCATCGTCATCCTGCTGATCTTCGGCGGCATCACCATGCTGGTCTGGGAAGGTGCTGTCGGCGTTGCCCAAGGGACGATCAGCGGTGGCACGATCTTCGCCATCGTGATCACCGCCGGTCTTGTCGCCGGCGCGGCCGGTGCCCTGTCCGAAGTCTATGGCGATCTCCTGCGCGGTGCCGGCGCTGCCGGGCGCCTCAACGAACTGCTGCGCGAGGAGCCGGAAATCTCCGCGCCTGTGCGCCCCACTGCCCTGCCCGTCCCGCCGCGTGGCCAGATCGCGTTCCAGAACGTCGCCTTCCGCTATCCCTCGCGGCCCGAAGTGCTGGCGCTCGATGACTTCTCGCTAACGGTAGAACCGGGCGAGACCGTCGCCATCGTCGGCCCCTCCGGCGCAGGCAAGTCCACCCTGTTCCTGCTCGCCCAGCGCTTCTACGATCCGCACGGTGGCATGATCCGCATCGATGGCGTTCCGCTGACCAGCGCCGATCCCGCCGAAATCCGCGCCCGCACCGCGCTTGTCCCGCAGGACGCGACGCTGTTCGCCGCCTCTGCGCGTGACAACCTGCGCTATGGCAACTGGGGCGCGAGCGACGACGAGATCTGGGAAGCGGCGCGCGCCGCCAATGCCGAGCAATTCCTCCGCGATCTGCCGCAGGGTCTCGACACGTTCCTCGGCGAAGATGGCGCGCGCCTCTCCGGCGGCCAGCGCCAGCGCATCGCCATCGCCCGCGCCGTCTTGCGCAATTCGCCGATCCTGCTGCTCGACGAGGCGACCTCGGCGCTGGACGCCGAAAGCGAACGTCTGGTGCAGGAAGCGCTCGACCGGCTGATGAAGGACCGCACGACGCTGGTAATCGCCCATCGCCTCGCCACGATCCGCGCGGCGGACCGCATCATCGTGATGGACGCCGGCAAGATCGTCGAACAGGGCACGCACGCCAGCCTGACCGCAGCCGACGGCCTCTATGCGCGCCTCGCCCGCCTTCAGTTCGAAGGGCTTGCCGCCTGACGCCTTGACTTGATGCTGCATTGCGGCAAACGCTTGGGATACCATGGACACCATCGTCACCGCCATCCTGCTCGGCATCGTCGAGGGCCTCACCGAGTTCCTGCCGGTCTCCTCGACCGGTCACCTCATCCTCGCCACCGAACTGTTCGGCTATGACGCGCACCAGTGGGCGATGTTCAACGTCGTGATCCAGCTGGGCGCGATCCTTGCGGTGGTCGTGCAATACTGGCGCACGTTCTGGGCGGTCGGCATGGGGCTGCTCAAGCTCAACCCGATGTCCTTGCGCTTCCTGCGCAACCTGCTCGCGGCCTTCATCCCTTCGGCGGTGCTTGGCCTAGCGCTCAAGCAATACATCGACGTGCTGCTCGGCAGCCCCTCGGTGGTCTGCTGGGCGCTGATCGTCGGCGGCATCGCCATCCTCCTGATCGAGAAGCGTGCGAAGACCGGTGAACTGACCGGCATCGGCGAATTGCCGCTGCGTCAGGCACTGGGCGTCGGCTTCGCGCAGTGCCTCGCCATGGTTCCGGGCGTGAGTCGGTCGGGCGCCACGATCATGGGCGCGCTGGCCATGGGCATCGAACGGCGCACTGCCGCCGAGTTCAGCTTCTTCCTCGCCATCCCGACCATGCTTGGCGCAACCACGCTTGAGCTGCTCGACAATCGCGATGCGGTGATGAGCGGCACGATGGGCGTGGGCTGGACCGAGATCGCGATCGGCTTTGCCGTGTCGTTCATCGTCGCGCTCGCGGTGATCCGCATGTTCGTCGCCTATGTCAGCCGGTCGGGCTTCAAGCCCTTTGCCTGGTACCGGATCGTGGCCGGAGCCGTCGCGCTGGTCTGGCTCGGGATGCGCTA
>JBKBUD010000161.1:0-3984 GCA_046290865.1 Novosphingobium sp.
GCGCAGTTCCCGCAATACGCCGATCTGATCGCGCTCTATGCCAGCAACTGGCTGGCCAGCCTGCCCGGCCCGGTGCCCGGCACGCACGCCCTGATCGAGCGACTCGACGCGAGGAGCGTGCCGCAATATGCGATCACCAATTTCGGAATCGATTCTTGGGGCTTGTTCCGTCCCACATTCCCGATTCTCGATCACATGCGCGACGTCGTGATCTCGGCGGTCGAGCGGCTGGTTAAGCCGGACCCGGCAATCTTTCACCTAGCCGCCCGCCGCTTCGGCCGCGCGCCGGAAACGATGCTGTTCATCGACGACAACGCCGCCAACATTGCCACGGCCAAGGCGCTCGACTGGCACGTCCACCACTTCACCGGCGATCCGGACGTGCTGGAAGTGCGGCTGAAGTCACTCGGGCTGCTTTGATCGAGCCATCCCCTCGGAGCGTGCACTAGCTGCCCACCAGCCCGTCGCCCCGGCGAAGGCCGGGGCCCATAACGCCGCCCAAAGAATCAACTTCTGTGCGACAACGCCCGCACCGCCGCCTCATCCAGACGCCAGCGACCTCGTGCAAAACGAGAACACATGGATCCCGGCCTACGCCGGGAAGACGGTTTGATGAGGTCCAACTTTCATCGTCATCCCCGGCGCAGGCGTACCGTCGAGTCAGGAGTGGTGCAGAATGGGAGGAGGGCAGCGTAAGGCGCGACCCCCCACCCCATCCAACTCAAAGCCCGTCGATGGCCTTGCTGACCAGCACGTTCACCGCCACGCGGCGGTTCTGGGCCTTGCCTTCCTCGGTCGAGTTGTCCGCTGCCGGATCGGACTCCGCCATCCCGGTCGGCGTCAGCATGCGGTAGGGCGCCCAGCGGCACTGCTGCTGCAGGTAGTTGATCACGCTGGCGGCACGCTTCTCGCTCAGCGTCTGGTTGTATTCCTCGTCACCGACCGAATCGGTGTAGCCGACCACCAGCATCAGCGCGTTCTCGGTGCTGTTCGCCATCGATGCGGCCTGGCACAGTTCGCTCTTGGCCTGCGGCGTCAGCGCATACTTGCCGGTGTCGAAGTAGACGTTGGTCGTCGCCTTGATGTTGTACTTGTCGATGTCGCCCATGCGACCCTTGAGCGCGGCAGTGGCGGCGGTCTGCTCGGCAAAGCCCTGGGCAGTGCCGTTGCGGATCATCTTGGCGGTCTTGAAGTCGCCGTTGCGGAAGGTGATCTGGCTGGCCAGCAGCGCCTCGCCCGCCTGCATCGTCTTCACCGTCACCGGCAAGCCGTTGAGCAGGTTCTGCGTGGACAGCTTCTTCGAACCGAACAGGCCCGAGCTGGCCTTGACCGCCGTGGCGTCGTTGAAGAACACCACCGTGCTGGTGCCATCATCGGCGGTGATCTTCATCTTGTCGCCCTTGCGCGCGGTGATGATGCCCTTGACCTCGGGGCCCTTGGTCATGGCCGAGGTATCCGGCACGACTTCGCCTTCGACGATGATGTTGGGGTCCTGCATGCCGTTCTGCTGGGGCTGCGCTACGGCAATCGCCGAAACCGACGCGGCAGCAGCGGCAAGCAGCATCATGCTTGCGCGCCGGGGGGTAGTAGTGGCCATTCAAATTGCTCCTTGCGACCTTCAAAGATGTGTCGGTGTTGCGACGGAACTTTCCCGCACATGAACGATCCCGCCCGGGAACCCGCTTTCGGGCACTGGCAGCGCCACACCTGCGACGAACCGAGTGGCCCTTGCATCACTGAAGGACGGAATGAGGCCGCTTTTCCTTCCCCCTCCCGCAGGCGGGAGGAGGCGGGGGTGGGCACGCGGCACCACCCTCGACGATCTCAGGCGGCAGGAAAAATTACCGGCAAATCGCCCTCGCACCACGGCACAAACTTGCCCATGACGCTCGCAAACAGCTCGGATTCAAGATGTCCCGCCAACCAGCGCCGAAGGTTTGGCAAGGGCTGACCATCGAACCACGCCGGGTCCACAGCAGCGAACTGCCGCACGAACGGCATCACCGCGATGTCGGCAAGGCCGCGGCTTTCCCCGCAAAGCTGCGCGTCCTGCGCCAGCCGCCCATCGAGATCGGCAAGGAACGCCAGCCCGCTTTCCCGATGCGCAACCGCATGGCTGCCATGCCGCTCCGGATACTTGTAGCGGTCGAGGTCGTGCTTGAATGGTCCGTCGTTCCGTTCAATCAGCGCCGGATCATCGCGCTGCAGCCAGCCTTCGGGGTCGTTCCGGCCAAGCGCCCAGTGCATCACCTCGAGGCTCTGCTCGATCACCCCGCCATCGGGCAGGACCAGTACCGGCACCGTCCCCTTGGGCGAGGCTGCGAGCATCGCCGGCGGCTTCGCCGAAAGCTTGATCTCGCGCAGTTCCACGGCCACGCCGCTCACCGCAATCGCCAGCCGCGCCCGCATCGCATAGGGGCAACGGCGAAAGCTGTAGAGCACCGGCAGCGCCACAGGCTTCAGCCGCGCAAGCCGATCAGCGAGATCTGTCGCCCATAGCCCGGCTCCTTGCGGTGCGTGGCGCGGCGGAACGAATAGAACCGCTCCTCTTGCGCGTAAGTGTCCTCGCCCAGCATGCCGACCTTGGTGAGGCCCGCATCGCGCAGCCGCGAGGCGACATAGCCCTCAAGATCGAACCACGCATGGCCTTCACGCCCGGCCCGGAAGAAGCGTTCGTTCTCGCCGGCCTGCTCAAGAAACCGCGCCTCGAAGCCTGCGTCGACCTCGTAGCTTTTCTGCGCGATGCATGGCCCGACCACGGCGGCGATCCTGTCGCGGCTCGCCCCCAGCGCTTCCATCGCGGCAATCGTCGCGTCGGTCACGCCGGTAAACGTGCCCTTCCACCCGGCATGGGCCGCGCCGACAACGCCGGCCTGCGCATCGCAGAACAGCACCGGCGCACAGTCTGCCGTCAATACGCCGAGCACTAGACCGGGCCGATCCGTCACCAGCGCATCAGCCCTCGGGCGATCCGCATCGGCCCAGGGCTCGGTCACCGTCACCACATCGGGGGAATGGATCTGGAAGCAGGTCTGCAAGGTCCCGCCCGGCAGCACCGCCTCCACCGCGCGGCGGCGGTTTTCAACGGTCAGCGCCGGATCGTCCTCGCTGTAGCTGACATTGAGCCCGGCCAGATCGCCCGTACTCACCCCGCCCTTGCGGCCAAGGAAGCCATGCGCCGCGCCGCTGAGAAGCGGATGAGTCAGCGCCTCTACGCTCACGCCTCGAGGCTCTTGCTCACCTGCTCGCGCACATCGCGCGACAGCGTCGGCTCGGCAGCGATTCGCTCAAGCTCCGCCCGCATCAGCGCGGCGCGGCCTTCCTCCACCTTCTTCCAGCGGCCAAGGTAGGGCACGAAGCGCGCCGCCACGTTGCCGTTGATCGGGTCCAGCTTCAGGATCAGGTCGGCAATCAGGCGATACCCTTCGCCGCCCTCACGATGGAACGCCTGGGCATTCGCCGCAAACGCCATCCACAGCGCGCGGACGCGGTTGGGGTTGGTCATGGTGAAGTCGGGATGCTGCGCTAGCGCCTTCACATGCTCAGTCGCCTTGGGATTGAGCGAGCCCGCCTGCAGCGAGAACCATTTGTCGATCACCAGCATGTTACCGGCAAAGCGCGCGTGGAAGTCTGTCAGCGCCGCTTCGCGCTCGGGGCAATCAAGGCTGCACAGCACCATCAGCGCGCCCTGACGGTCGGTCATATTGGTGGCGGCATCGTACTGCGCCTTGGCACGGCGCGCGGCTTCTGCCGGATCGGCCGCGCCGAGATAGACCAGCGCCTGCGTCTTGCACTTGCGCGCCCCCCGCGCCTCGGCCTCGAGGCTGTAGGGCACGGCGGACACGCGGTCATGCAGGGCCAGCCACTTGTCCTTCAGCGTCTCGCCCAGCCAGCGCTTGAGGCCCTCGCGCTCGGCAAAGATGCGCGTCGGGTCGGCGCGGGTCAGCTGCTCGGCAAGGTAGGCCTCGCCCGGCAGGATCAGCA
>JBKBUD010000162.1:0-3973 GCA_046290865.1 Novosphingobium sp.
ACCTGCCCCCGAAACCACGGCCAGGACGCAGGCGCGACCGATGCCGCTCAGATGGCGAACTCCTGAAGACATGCCGCTCTCTCGCACCCTGAAGCAGCGGCGTCTGTGCCGTTGCTCACTTTTGTCCGATCATATCACCGGCCGGCCTGCGATGAAACGCCCGTTGGTAGCGTTGAAGTGTGAAAATTGCTGTCACATTTCACGCAACGACCGCGCTCAGGGGATGTCGATCGCGAAATCGCGCGAACAGAAGGCGCAGTCGACGACGATCAAGCCTTCCTCGTTTGCCATCTCGGCCAGTTCGACCGCACCGAATCGCGAGAGCACCTCCCGGTAGTAGTCGGCCGTGCAGCGGCACCCGCGCGACAGGGTGGCGCCGGACTGTGCACGGATTTCCGGCTCTTCGTGGAACAGGCGCCAGACAATCGTCTCGAGGTCCAGCGACGGGTCCACCAGCTCCTCTTCCTTGACCGAGCCGCCGAGGATCGAGACGTGCTCCCACTCCGGGTGGTCGAGCTGGACATGCAGCCGCTCGCGCCCTTCCTCGCCCTCGGGCAGATGCTGCAGCAATAGCCCGCCGGCAATGCAGCCCTGCGCCGTATTCGCCACGGCCAGCCGGATCAGTGTCGGCACCTGCTCGGACTGGAAGAAGTAGCTCTCGCACGCTTCTGCCAGCGAAGACCCTTCAAGCGGAACGACGCCCTGGTAGCGCTGCCCGCTGGTCGCAAGGTCGAAGGTAATCGCCAGATAGCCCTCGCCAAACAGCGCGAACAGCGAGGGCACGGGGCCGAGCTCGTCGAGTCGCGCCCGGTCATGGCGGACGTACCCGCGCAATTCGCCGTCGCGATAATCGCAGACCAGCAGGTCGACGACGCCGTCCTGCGTCTGCGCCTGCAGGGTGAGCTGACCATCGCTATCCTTGAGCAGCGAGCCCAGCAGCGCGGTGATTACCAAGGCCTCGGCCAGCAGATGACGGATCGGCGCAGGGTAGGCATGCGCCGAAAGGATCGTGTCCAGCACCGGGCCCAGCCGCACCGCCCGGCCGCGCGCATTCTTCTCGGTCAGGGTGAATTGCATCACCTGGTCGAAACCGGTGGAAGGTATCTTGTCGTTCACGTCTGATCCGTCGCTCAAGTCTGTCTCGTCCTTCAGATCTGGCCGAATGCCCAGCGCAGGACCGATTTCTGGGCGTGGATGCGGTTCTCCGCCTCGTCCCACACCACCGAGCGCGGCCCATCGATGACCGAGTCCGTGACCTCCTCGTTGCGGTGCGCGGGGAGGCAGTGCAGGAACAACGCTTCCGGCTTGGCGTGGGCCATAAGGGCATCGTTGACCTGATAGGGTGCCATGGCGGCGAGCTTCGCCTCGGCATGGGCCTGCCCCATCGAGATCCACGTGTCGGTCACGACCACGTCGGCGCCGCGAACCGCCTCGACCGGGTCGCGGACAACGCGGATGTTCGCGCCGCACAGGCGCGCTGCCTCGATCATCCCGGCGTCGCTTTCGTAGCCTTCGGGCACGCCGATGCGCACGTTGAACTTCATCAGTCCTGCCGCCTCGACGATCGAGTTGAGCACGTTGTTGCCATCGCCAAGCCACGCGACTTCAAGGCCGGGCAGAGCCTTGCCATGCTCGATCACGGTCAGCAGATCGGCCATGATCTGGCAGGGGTGCGAGAGGTCGGTAAGGCCATTGATCACCGGAACGCTGGCATAGCGTGCCAGTTCCTCGACCTTGGCGTGGTCGTCGGTACGCAGCATGATCGCATCGGCCATGCGGCTTAGCACCCGTGCGGTGTCGGCAATCGTCTCGCCACGACCAAGCTGTGTGGTCCCCGCATCGAGGATCAGTGCCGACCCGCCGAGCTGGCGCATGGCGATGTCGAAAGACACGCGCGTGCGGGTCGAGTTCTTCTCGAACACCATGGCCAGCACGCGCCCGGCCAGCGGCGCATCGGCGTCCGGCTGGCCCTTGGGCAGACTGGCGCGGGCCGCCTTCCGGTCGATCGCGTCGTTCAGCATGGCGGCGATGGCATTGCCGCCAGCATCGGTGAGGTTGAGGAAGTGCCTGGTCATGTTACCGGCGCCTCCGGCGCGTAGCTGGCGGCAGCCGCCGATAGACGCTCCATGAACTCGTCGATGTGGCTGTCGTCGATCACCAGTGGCGGAATCACGCGCACGGTGTTGTCGCCCGCCGAGACCGTCAGCAACTGGTGGTTGTCGCGCATGTGCGCCACGAACGGACGCGGTTCGACCTTCATCATCAGGCCAAGCATAAGGCCCCGCCCACGAACGCCGATAAACAGGTCGGGATAGTTGCCGATGAACTGCTCGATCCGCCCGCGCAGCCGCTCGCCCTTTGCGCGCACGTCGCTGAGGAATGCCTCGTTGGCCACGACATCGAGCACGGCCTCGCCAGCCGCCATGGCCAGCGGGTTGCCGCCATAGGTGCTTCCGTGCGTGCCTGCGACCATGCCGCGCGCGGCCTTTTCGGTGGCAAGGCAGGCGCCCATCGGGAAACCGCCGCCGATGCCCTTGGCGGTCGCCATCACGTCTGGCGTGATGCCGTACTGTTCGTAGGCATAGAGCGTGCCGGTGCGCGCGACACCGCACTGCACTTCGTCGAAGATCAGCACGAGGTCATGTTCGTCGCACAGCGCGCGCAGGCCCTTGAGGAATTCGTCGGAGGCATCGCGGATGCCGCCTTCGCCCTGGATCGGCTCGACCAGGAAGCCTGCCGTGTTCGGGCCCATGGCCGCCTTGGCGCCTTCGAGATCGTCGAAGTCGACGTACTTGAAGCCTTCGAGCAGCGGCAGGAAGCCCTTGTGCATCTTCTCCTGGTTGGAGGCGCTGATCGTGGCCATCGTGCGGCCGTGGAACGCGTTCTTGAAGGTGATCAGCTCGTACTTGTGGTCGTTGCCCACGGACGAGTGATAGGCGCGCGCGGTCTTGATCGCGCACTCGACCGCTTCCGCACCCGAATTGGTGAAGAACACGGTGTCGGCAAAGGTCAGATCGACCAGCCGCTGCGCAAGATGCTCACCCTGCGGGCTGCCGTAGAGATTCGACACGTGCATCAGCGTCGCAGCTTGCTTCTGGATCGCGCCGATCAGGTGTTCGTGCGAATGGCCGAGCAGGTTGACCGCGATGCCGCTGGCGAAATCGAGGTAGCGCGTGCCGTCCTCGGAGATCAGGTGGCAATGCTCGCCTCGCACCGGACGCACGCCGCACCGGGGGTACACGGGCATCAGCGGGGTGATCGACATAGTGCTCTCCTGTCAGTTTCGAAAGTTACGAGATAGCGCAATAATCCTGCGCGACCCAGAATGGAAAAGGGGAATCGACAAACGACAAATGGCGGCCCTGTCGGACCGCCATCTGTGCGCGTATGTGGTTGCAGGCCGCCGGTCAGACTACCGGAAGCGATGCAATCGGGATCAACCCTGAATCGGCACCAGGTTGACCGCCGAGTGCTTGCCTCGTCGATCGACCTCGAGGTCGAATTCCAGCTTGTCGCCTTCGTTCAGCTCGCGCAGGCCCGAGCGTTCGACGGCACTGATGTGCACGAAAGCGTCCGGCTGGCCGTCATCACGCGTGATGAAGCCGAAGCCCTTCATCGCGTTAAAGAACTTGACCGTGCCGGTAGCCTTCTCGCCGGTCAGCTCGCGCTGCGGGGCAGCGGGCTTCGAAGCAACGGGGATGACATCACCGACGACCTGAAGGTCTGCAGCCGAAATCTTGCCACCACGATCGACGAGGTTGAATTCGAGCGTCTGGCCTTCAGCCAGGCCTTCGAGGCCCGCACGTTCGACAGCGCTGATGTGGACGAACACGTCCTCGCCACCGTCTTCGCGCGAGATGAAGCCGAAGCCCTTCTGGCCGTTGAAGAACTTGACGACGCCCTTGCCGGTTCCGACAACCTGGGCGGGCATGCCGCCGCCACGACCGCCGCCGAAGCCGCCACCGCCGCCGCC
>JBKBUD010000163.1:0-1642 GCA_046290865.1 Novosphingobium sp.
GGCGCGGCATGTCGTGCCGTGAACTCTTGGCAAAAAGTGCCGCAGGCGGTGCGGGGTGGCTTCGAACGGGTGCAAGTTCCGCTCTGCCAATGGTGCTATCGCTGGCAGAAACAGCCGCCGCGGGGGACTGACCCGGGGCAACACACAGGGATCGAACAAGGCCATGGGCACCGCCGTCTTCACCCCCAAGTTCATCAGCTTCGACTGCTACGGCACGCTGACCCGCTTTCGCATGACCGAGATGGCGACGGCGTTCTATGCCGACCGCCTGCAGCCTGAGGCACTGCCGAAGTTCTGCAAGGACTGGGGCGCCTATCGCCTTGATGAAGTGCTGGGCGCGTGGAAGCCCTATCGCGACGTGATCGCCAACTCGCTCGAGCGCTGTTCGAGGAAGTGGGGGGTCGAATTCCGCGAGGAAGAGGCGAATGCCGTCTATGAAGCCGTGCCGACCTGGGGACCGCACGAGGACGTGCCGGGCGGCCTTTCGAAGATCTGCGACAAGATCCCGCTGGTGATCCTCTCGAACGCGATGAACAGCCAGATCATGTCAAACGTCGGCATGCTGGGGGCGACGTTCCACAAGGTCTGCACCGCCGAAAGCGCGCAGGCCTACAAGCCCCGCATGCAGGCGTTCGAATACATGTTCGACCAGCTCGGCATGGGGCCGGAAGTGGGCATGCACGTGTCCTCGAGCTTCCGCTATGACCAGAATACCGCGACCGACCTTGGCTTTGGCTGCCGCGTATTCGTCGGCCGTGGGCACGAGCCTTCGAACGCGAACTATCGCGACGTCGAAATCCCGCACATCGGCGCACTTCCGGCAGTGGTCGGCCTCTGATCGATGACGCAGCAGTCGCTCTCGTACTGGCAGATGAGCACGCCCCCGTTTGCGGGTGGCGAGCGTTGCCGTGCCGAGGGCGAGTGCGACGTTGCCGTGATCGGCGGTGGCTTCACCGGGCTGTCCGCTGCGCTGGAACTGGCGCGCGGCGGGGCGAGCGTCGTGCTGTTCGAGGCGGGTCGCATTGCCGGTGCGGCCTCGGGGCGCAACGGCGGACAGTGCAATGCCGGTACCGCGCATGATTTCGGCGCTCTCGCCGCAGGCCACGGCATTGATCTCGCGCGCAAATGGTATCTGGCCCATGTCGATGCGGTCGACACCGTTGGCCGCATCGCCGCGCGCGAAGGGATCGACTGCGACTTCACCCGCTGCGGCCGTGCCAAGCTGGCGGCGAAGCCCGAGCATTTCGCCAAGCTTGAGGCGGCGCACGCGCTGCTGCTGAAGGAGGTGGACCCGAATGTCCTGCTCGTCGGTCCCGGCGAGCTTTCCTCCGAGATCAACGCGCAGGGTTTCCATGGCGCGCTGGTGCAGACGACGAGTGCGCAGCTCCACCCCGGCAAGCTGGGCGTGGGGCTGGGCGAGGCGGCGGTGCGTGCGGGAGCGCGCATCTGGGAGAACGCTCCAGTCGAAGGCATGGAGCGCGCCGGAACCGCCTGGAAGCTGTCCACGCCGCGCGGATCGGTCCGAGCAAGGCAAGTGCTGGTGGCGACAGGGGGTAACAGCCCCTATGCGCCGTTCGGCTGGTTTCGCCGCCGGATCGTGACCGTGGGCAGCTTCGTGATCGCGACCGAGCCGTTGCCTGCC
>JBKBUD010000163.1:1742-3958 GCA_046290865.1 Novosphingobium sp.
CATTCGCTGCAGCGCCATCTCGATCCCAAGCTGGGGTCCAAGGTTGCTTCGATCGCCAAGCAGTTTGCCGATGTTCGCACCGATGGGCGCCACGGCGTGATCATCCGCCTGACTGGCGCCAATGCCGACTTGCCGGCGATCCTGTCGCAATCGCACTTCCTGATCGTGCCGGCGGGCGAGGACAAGCCGACCGGCAACGGCAGCGGGCCGTTCCGGCTGGCCGACTTCCGCCCCGGCGTGCGCACCGTCGTCACGCGCAATCCGGAATACTGGCGCAATGGCGAGCCCTATCTCGACCGGATCGAGATCATCGCCATTCCCGACGAGATCGGGCGGGTCAACGCGCTGCTGGCGGGCGACGTGCAACTGATCATCGCGGTGCAACCATTGTCGACGCGGCGGATCGAGCGGTCGGCGCAGCATGGCATCCTGACAACGCCGTCGCCGCTCTACACCGATCTGGTCATGCGGCAGACCGAACTGCCCACCGGAAACCGCGATTTCGTGGCGGCAGTGAAGCACCTCATCGACCGTCCGCTGATCAAACGCGCACTCTTCCGGGGCTATGCGACGATCGGCAACGATCAACCGATCCCGCCCTTCCACCCCTATTTCAACCCCGCCGTGCCGCAGACGGTGCTCGATATCGACCGGGCGAAGTGGCACGTTGCGCGTTCGGGGCTGAAGGGCGTGCGCCTGCCGATCTACTGCTCGCCCGCCGCAGCCGGCTCGGTGGACATGGCCTCGGTGCTGCAGGAATATGGCGCGCAGGCCGGGCTGGAGTTTGCGGTGAACCGGATGCCGGCCGATGGCTACTGGTCGACGCACTGGATGAAGCACCCGATGAGCTTCGGGAACACCAATCCGCGGCCGACCGCCGACCTCGTGTTCAGCCAGTTCTTCCGTTCCGACGCCGAGTGGAACGAGAGCGGGTGGAAGAACCCGCGCTTCGACATGCTGCTGACCGAAGCGCGCGCCGAGGCCGACGAGGCGCGGCGCAAGGAGCTCTACGGCGAAATGCAGCGCCTGGTGCATGAGCAGTGCGGCGTGGCGATTCCGGTGTTCATCAACATGCTCGACGGGCACGACCGGCGGCTGAAGGGCATGACCGCGATCCCGCTGGGCGGGCTGATGGGCTATCGCTTCGCCGAATATGCATGGTGGGACGCGTGAGCGGTGGCGCTGCCTCTCGCTCCGCGCTCTCGAGCGTGCTGCCGCTGATCGCCAAGCGGATCGGCTCGGCACTGGTCACGCTGCTGCTGGTTTCGGCGGTGGTTTTCACCATTTCCGGACTGCTGCCGGGCGATGCCGCGCAGGAGACGCTGGGACAGAGCGCGACGCCTGAACAGGTGGCGGCGCTGCGGCACGAGATGGGTCTCGATCGGCCTGCACTGGCGCGATACGTTGATTGGCTGGGCGGCATGGCGCAGGGCGATCCCGGGCGTTCGCTGGTGGCCAACATGCCCGTGCGCGAGGTTATCTCGGCGCGCCTGCCCAATTCGCTGATGCTCGCCGGGTTCACCGCGCTCGTCTCGGTGCCGCTGGCGCTGGCAATCGGCATCGCTTCGGCGATCAATCGCGGCGGACGGCTGGACCGGACCCTCAACGTGCTGACGCTGTCCGCCGTTGCTGTCCCTGAGTTTCTGGTGGCGACGCTGGGCGTGCTGGTGTTCTCGGTCAAACTGCTGTGGCTGCCTTCGATCGCGCTGGTCAGCGAGGAGGCGAGCCTGTGGGATACGCTGCGTTCCTGCGCGCTGCCGGTGCTGTCGCTGTCGGTGGTGGTGATTGCGCAGATGGCGCGGATGACGCGGGCGGCGGTGGCCGATCAGCTTGACCGGCCTTATGTCGAGATGGCGCGGCTGAAGGGCGTGCCGTTCCGCCGCGTCGTGCTGTTTCATGTCATGCCCAATGCGGTGGGCCCCATCGTCAACGCGGTGGCGCTGTCGCTGTCCTACCTGCTGGGCGGGGCGATCATCGTCGAGACGATCTTCAACTTTCCCGGCCTCGCCAGCCTGATGGTCAACGCCGTGACCAGTCGCGACATGCCGCTGTTGCAGGCCTGCGCGATGATCTTCTGCGCGATCTACCTGACGCTGGTGCTGGCGGCCGACGTCGTCGCGATCCTCGCCAATCCGAGGCTGCGCGCGCAATGAGCCGGTTTGCCTCTTTCGCGAAGTCCTTGCCGCTGTCGGGACGTATCGGGCTCGGCCTCGTGC
>JBKBUD010000164.1:0-3938 GCA_046290865.1 Novosphingobium sp.
GGCCGTATTCCTCGATCAGACGCGGGATCTCGTCCAGCCGCAGGGGCCGCGCGGTCTCGTAGTCCTTGCGACCTTCCGGCGTGTGGGCATGGCCCGGCGCACGGGTCGCGGAGGCCGAAACGGGCGGCTGACCATTGTTGAAAACGGAATGCACGACGCGCCCCATGTGCCAGAGCTGCAGCACGATGCGGCCACCGGCCTGGTGCACGGCTTCGGTCACCGGCTTCCAAGCTTCGGTCTGCTCGTCGGTCCAGATGCCCGGAGCACTCGGCCAGCCAAGGCCTTCGCGGCTGATGCCGGTGGCTTCCGAGATGATCAGCCCTGCGCTGGCCCGCTGGCGGTAGTATTCGACCATGATCGGGGTCGGCACGCCTTCGCCCGTCGCGCGGCCACGGGTCAGCGGGGCCATGATGATGCGGTTGGGTGCTTCGATGGCGCCGAGACGCAGGGGCTGGAACAGCGGTTCGTGCATGCTAGAGGGCCTTTCGTGAAATGACTGCGATACGCTAAGTTTCGCTTTGCAACTGGATTAGGCTGCGCCGATGACGAATTCAAGTGACGCAGACCTGACATTTCGCCCCAGCCCCAAGCATTTCCTTGCCCTTCTGACAGGAAACGTTGCCCTCGCGCTGGGGCCCTGGTTCGTGCGGATCGCCGATAGCGGGCCGGTCTCGGCAGGGTTCTGGCGGCTGGCGCTGGCGCTGCCGTTGCTCGCCCTGTTCGCGTGGCGCGGCAAGGAACCATTGCGCGGATACCCAGCGAAGGACTGGTGGTTCATCGCCGGAGCGGGCGTGGTCTTCGCGCTGGACCTGGCGAGCTGGCACGTCGGGATCGAGCGGACCAAGCTGGGCAACGCCACGCTGTTTGGCAACTCGGGCAGCGTGATCCTGATGGTGTGGGGCCTGGTGACGATGCACCGCCGCCCGCACTTGCGCGAATTTGCGGCCGTGGCGATGGCGCTGGGCGGGGCAGGGCTGCTGCTCGGGCGCTCGATGGAGATCGACGCGCGGACGCTGGCGGGGGACCTGTTCTGCATCCTCGCCGGGCTGTTCTATGTCGTCTACATCCTGCTGGTGCAGAACGTGCGCGAGCGTCTGAAACCGTGGAGCCTGCTGTTCTGGTCAAGCCTTGCCGGATGCCCGGTCCTGCTGGTCACCGCGCTGGCGATGGGCGAGCCGGTGATCGCGCAGAACTGGTGGCCGCTGATCGGCCTGATGCTGGCGAGCCAGATCGTGGGCCAAGGCCTGCTCGTCTATTCGCTGGCCCATTTCCCGTCGCTGGTGATCGGGCTGGTGCTGCTGACCCAACCGGCGGTCTCGGTGCTGGTGGGGTGGCTGTCGTTCGGCGAGGTCCTCGCCCTGCCCGACGCCATCGGCATGGCGCTGGTCGGCGCGGCGCTGGTGCTGGCGCGGCTGGGTGAGGGTAAGAGCGCCTAGCTCAGCTGCCGAACGGTCGCGCCCCCAGATCGCCCAGGCCCACGGTGCCGCTGGCCATGTCGAGCATGCGGTCGAGGCTCTTCTTGGCGGCCAGGCGCAATTCTTCGTCCATCTCGATGCGCGGCTGCAGGTCGCGCAGGGCGAGGTAGAGCTTTTCCATGGTGTTGAGCGCCATGTAGGGGCAGATGTTGCAGTTGCAGTTTCCGTCCGCACCAGGCGCGCCGATGAAGGTCTTGTCGGGCATGGCCAGCTGCATCTGGTGGATGATGTGCGGCTCGGTCGCCACGATCAGCGTGTCGCCGGTCATGGTCTTGGCATATTGCAGGATGCCGCTGGTCGAGCCGACGTAATCGGCATGATCGACGATGTGCGGCGGGCATTCGGGGTGCGCTGCGATCGGCGCGTCGGGGTGCTGCGCCTTGAGCTTGAGCAGCTCGGTTTCCGAAAACGCCTCGTGCACGATGCACACGCCCGGCCAGAGCAGCATGTCGCGGCCGAACTTGCGGTTGAGATAGCCGCCGAGGTGCCGGTCAGGCCCGAAGATGATCTTCTGCTCGGGCGGGATCTGCGCGAGGATCGTCTCGGCGCTGGAGCTGGTGACGATCACGTCGGACAGCGCCTTAACCTCGGTCGAGCAGTTGATGTAGGTCAGCGCGATGTGATCGGGGTGGGCTTCGCGGAACGCCTTGAACTTGTCCGGCGGGCACGAATCCTCGAGACTGCAGCCCGCGTCCATGTCGGGCAGGACGACGATCTTCTCAGGGCTGAGGATCTTGGCGGTGTCGGCCATGAACTTGACGCCGCAGAAGGCGATGACGTCGGCATCGGTGGCCGCCGCCTTGCGCGAAAGCTCGAGGCTGTCGCCGACGAAATCGGCGAGGTCCTGGATTTCCGGGCGCTGGTAGTAGTGCGCGAGGATCACCGCGTTGCGCTCCTTGCGCAGGCGGGCGATCTCGGCGCGCAGGTCGAGGCCGGAAAGGTTCAGGGGCTGGGCAGTCATCGCGTCACATCCTCCCGCCCGCTTGGGCTTGCGGGCGAGAGGGGGACTTAGGGACCTCAACCCGCTGCCGCAATACCTTCTGCCAGCGAAACGAACGGCGGGAACACGGCAAGCCCCATGACCACGCCGAACAGGACCACCACGGCCAGCGCGCTGAAGCGGGTGGCGGGATGGACGGCGCCGGTTTCGCGCAGGTCGTGCATCGCGATGATGCCCACCGCGAAGAGCTGGAACGCGCCCTCGACAATCGGCGTCAGCGTGGGCCCGAGAATCGGGGCAGGGACGAGGCGACCGATCGCGGGTTCGAGGATCAGGATCATCGCGCCCATCATCAGGCGGCGGTGCCACTGGGTTTCGCGGCGCAAGGCGATGGCAGCGATGACCATGGCGGCGAACAGCGTGGTGCCGATGTGCGTCAGCGCCAGGAAATAGGCGTTGCTGAAGAACGGCGGCACGCGGTGCAGCTCGATCGCCATGCGGCCGGTGAACATGCCGAGTCCGGCGATGAACAGGACGAGTGCCAGCGATACCCAGCCAAGCTTGCGGTGCAGTGCGATATTGCCGGTCAGCGCCAGCTGGTTCTGCACTACGAACATGCCGAGCCACGTCAGCATCGCCACGCCGTGGAGATGGACCCAGATCGGCGCCGTGGTCGGCGACGACATCCCGCGCAGGGCCCACTGGCCGAACGCGAAGACGACGAACACGGCCATACCGATGGCCATGCGGGTGAAGAAGCGCTGGTCGCGCGAGTACGGATAAGCAGTTGTATTGATTGCGGCGGTAGCCATGTGATGTCTCCACCAGTCCCGAGGCGGCCGCTAGGCGATTCGGTCCGATCTGGCGGTGACGACGGTCACACATGCAACCAATTTTGCAGCACTACTTGGCGTCGAAGGTGACCTCGACTTTGGCCTTGCCATAGCCGGCCACCTGCAACGGGATCGACAGGTTTTGCGCGATGGCTTCCTTCGCCGCCTGCCGGGCAAGATTCATCAGCACCGGGTTGGCGGCCTGCTGCACGGCCTGGGCCTCGGCAAGGCGGGTGTTGTCGCGGGTCAGCTTGTCCTGCGCATCGCGGCTGATCCAGATGCCATCGCGCAGGTACTGTGCGCGGGCTTCGTCGAGGTTGGGGCGGCTGACAGTGAGCGGGGGCAGGCGGACCGCAAGAGTCTGGCTTTCCGCATTCCATGTCAGCCGGTCACGGCCGACCTGGGCAAGGTTTATGGTGTAGTCGACGCGGGCAGGGATGACTGCGACCTGCTTGGAATTGACCAGCCCGAACAGCCGGGAATCGTTGCTCGACACCACCGGCGCGAGTTCCGCGCTGAACACGGTCAGCTTGTCCTGCTTCTCGAAGGCGACGAGGCTGGTGGCGAGAGGATCGCCGAGGTCATCGGGCTGCCACCACTTCCAGGCGAAGAAGGCTGCTGCGGCCAGAGCAATCAGAAACAGGCCCCACGGCAACAGCGACACGCGCGCAAGTGACGGTGCCGGTTGTG
>JBKBUD010000165.1:0-3903 GCA_046290865.1 Novosphingobium sp.
GCGCCGACCCGGCTGCGTGGCGGCTCCATGCCCACTTCAATCCACCGCTGCTGCGCTCTGCGACGGTGCGCAAGTTCATGGTCGGCTTCGAGATGTTCGCCGAGAGCCAGCGCGACCTGACGCCCGAGACAGCCGCCGCGCGCCTGCGCGCGGTGGAGATCGCGGCATGAGCGGGCTTGGCGAGCGGCTATTTGGCGGATTTGCCGAAGCCTTCGGCGGAGTCCCTGCTTTGGTCGTGCGTGCGCCGGGCCGGGTCAACCTGATCGGCGAGCACACTGACTACAACGACGGCTTTGCCATGCCCATCGCCATCGGGCAGGAAACCCGTGTCGCGTTTCGTGCCGGAAGCGGATCGTTGCGGGTAACCGCGCTCGATTTCGGCGAGAGCGACAGCTTTGATCCGGCAAACCCGGAACGGGTCGGCGGCTGGCGCGATTATGTGCGCGGCGTGGTGGATCAGTTGCGGCAGGCGGGTATTTTCGTGCCGGGCGGTGAAATGGCCATCGCCGGATCGATCGCCAAGGGCACCGGCCTGTCGTCCTCGGCCTCGCTCGAAGTGGCGGTTGCTCGCGTAATTCTCGCGAGCGTCGGCAAGAGTTTTGACGCCGTGCGCCTGGCCCTGCTCGCCCAGCGCGCCGAGTGCGATTTCGTCGGTGTGCGCTGCGGCAACCTCGACCAGATTGCCTCTGCCGCGACCACGCTTGGCCATGCGCTGCTGATCGATTGCCGCAGCCTTGCCTTGCGCCAGATCGCGATGCCGGCCGATGCGGTGGTGATGATCGTGCAATCGGGCGTGGTGCGCGGGCTGGTCGATGGCGAATACAACCGCAGGCGCGCGGAATGCGAGGCGGCGGCAGGCATCCTTGGCGTGGCGGCGCTGCGCGATGCGGATGAGGCGATGCTGGATGCCGCGCGCGGGCGCATGGACGACAGCACCTATGCCCGCGCCCGCCATGTCGTGACCGAGAACCGCCGGACGCTGGATGCGGCCGAGGCGCTTGAGGCAGGCGATCTGGTCCGCATGGGCGCGCTGATGCGCGAGAGCCATGTTTCGCAAGGCGAGGACTTCGGCATTACCGTGCCGCTGACCGATGCGCTGGCTGCCGTGATGAACGCAGCGATCGGCGACGAAGGCGGCGCGCGGCAGACCGGAGGCGGTTTTGGCGGTGCGGTCGTGGGCCTGATGCGCAGGGACCGCGTCGCGGCAGTGCGCGACGCGGTCCTTGAAAACTATCGCACCCCTTCGGGCGAGGCGCCGCTGATCTGCATCGAGACGCCGGCGGCCGGAGCCGGGCCGGTCGCCTGACCAGCCCAATCCTCTTACCAACCCCGGGCTCGCCGATCAGAACGCGACGCTGAGCGAGGCGCGGATCGAGTAGTCGATGCCGCCCTGGATCTGCTCCGCTCCGCCGGCCAGCTGCCAGGTGTAGTCCATGCCGCCCAGCAGCAGGCGCGCTTCGGAGGTCCAGCCGGACTTCATGCGATCCGCCACCAGTCGGAACTGGTCGCCGTTCTTGAAGTTGGCCACCGTATCGCCCAGCGTTCCGGCCAGTCGGGCACGGTAGCCGCCTTCGAGTTCGATGGTCAGCGGGCGCTCGTCGCGATTGACCTCGCCCGCGCTCCACGATGCGGTGAGGCTGCCGGTGCCGGTGAGCAGGTCGGACGTACGCTTGGCCACGGTCAGTGCGATCTGGTCGCTGCCGCCTTCGGTGTAGCCCTTCTCGCTCAGGCGGTAGTAGTCGAACTTGGCCATCGGCTTGAGCGAGAGGTTGCCGCCAAGGTTGGCGCGGTAGGACACGCCGCCCTGACCACCCACGGTCCAGCCCTTCCACTGGCCATTGGCGCTGTAGGACAGCGTCGCGCTGTTGACCGCGCCGGTGAACTGGCGCGCGGAGTTGAGCGAGACGCGGCCGCCCGAGGCCTTGGCGTAGGCATAGAAGGGCCCCGACGCGAGGCGCCAGAACAGGCCGAGCTCGTAGTTGCTCGCGTCGGTCTTCTGGTAGGTCGAGGTCGCGATGTCGCCCTTGGTGTAGAGGAACGACAGGCCGAGGTAGCCTGCGCCGATATCGCGTTCGAGCCCCGCGGAAAGGCCCCAGCCCTTGACCTTGAACGCGGCGGTGCCGGTCTGGTCCTTGGAGCCGCGGAACCAGATCGGCTCAAGCCAGCCGCCGACTTCGCTGATGTCGAAGATCGAGCTGTCGTCCATCAGGTGGCGCGAGCCGATCCGGCCCGAGCGGGTGACAAAATCGAACACGCCGCCGGCGTAGTCGGGCAGGAGCTGGTTGAACTGGCCCTGCAGCGCGGCGGCATCGTCGACCTGAAGGAAGCTGCTGCCGAGGTTGGTCACGACCGTGCCCTGCTTGTAGATCGCGTCGTAGGCTGCGGTCAGCGGTGCGCTCAGGCCAAGCTGCGCAGCGGTCTTGCGGGTGACGGCCAGCACCAGCGTTTCGCCGACGCGGTTGATCGCTCCATTGAACAGCACCGGCAGCTTGGTGTTGGTGGCATCGAACACCGGCGAGCCGGTCAGCGTGCCCGCTGTCAGGATCGTGTAGTTGCCCACGGCCTTGTCGAGCGAGGAGATCGTGGCGGTGACCTTGGAGCCCGTCGCGAAGGTCGCGGAGTTGACGTTGATCTGCGAGGCGGTGCCGGTTGTGCCGTCGATATAGACGTTGAGCGCGCCGCCGGAGTTGACGGTGAGGCTGTCGAACGCAAGCGTCGTGGCGCTGCTGGCGCCGAACTTGCCGCCATTGACCGTCACGTCGAGCTGGCCGGCATTGGCAAGGGTGCCCGCGAAGATCGAGGTGCCGCCAAGCGTCAGGGTTCCGGCATTTCCGGCAAGATCGAGCTTGCCGAGGAAGAAGGCGCTGTCGCTCATCGCCATGGTCGCGGTGCCGCTGCCGAAGTCGATGTTGCCGACATAGCCGCTGTCGCCCGAGAGCAGGACCGAGTCATTGCCCGCGCCGAGGAAGCTGTTGCCGAAGATCCGGCCCGAGGCGACGTCGAGCACGTCGTTGCCGCTGCCAGTGTGGATGTTGCCGGTGATCGAGGTGTAGATAGTCGGGTTGGCCGGGTTGTAGCCGCTTGCCGCCTTCTCGGCGTCCTGCGCCTTCTTGTCGATGGCGTTGAGGTACTGCTTGATCGTCACGCCGCTGGTGTTGGCGGTGAGGTCGATCGCGCGCAGGTCATCGCCAGCCGAGCCCGAGACCGAGATGAAGCCGGTGTTGTTGAGGCTGGTCAGCGTGCCCGACTTGTCCTGGATGGCATAGGCGGTGCCTTCGCCCGGCGAGGACAGGACCGCCTTGATCGTGCCGCTGTTCGACAGGCTGGGCACGGTCGAGCCCTGGTTGATCAGGATGGCGACGGCCTTCTGGTCGACAGTCGTCGCGGTGATCGTGCCCGAGACGCCGATGCCGTTGGCCATGAAGACCGCGCCGCCCTTGCCGCCGATCACGACCGCATAGGCATCGGTGTTGCTGTAGACCGCGTTGGCGCTGACATTGCCGTCGAGCGCCAGCGAGAACTCGCCGTCACGGCCCTTGACCTTGCCGATCACGATGTCGCTGGCCGCGCCCACCAGCAGGCCGGGGCTGTTGCCGACCGAAGTGATCGTGCCGGTGACTTCCGAGGAGTCGGCAACGCCATCGTTGTCCTCGTCGGTCTTGGTGCTGTCGAGGTCGTAGGGGGCAGCGTCGAGCAGGATGCCGCCCGCCACGCTGCCGCCGATTTCGACCGCGGCCTTGCCGGTGCGCAGGTCGGTGCGCGAGAGCGTCTTCGAGGTGCCCGCGTCGTTGGTGTAGCTCGAGCTTTGCGAGATCGCGCCCTGGATGCGGACCGAGCCGCCGACGTCACCGCCGACCACGAGGCCCTGTGCCCCGGCGCCGACCACCGCGACGGTGCCTTCGA
>JBKBUD010000166.1:0-3901 GCA_046290865.1 Novosphingobium sp.
CAGATCGCCGCGATGCGCCCGAGGGCACCATCATCGAGACCTCACCCGCTTCGGCCGCGGTCATGTACGAAGTCGCCGGGCGGCTTGCAGCCCAGCAGGGGGCAGCGCTGATCATCGACTATGGCCACGCCCTGCCCCGCTTCGGCTCCTCGTTGCAGGCCGTTCGCGAGCATCGCAAGGTCGATGTCTTTTCAGCGCCCGGCGAGGCGGACCTTACCGCGCACGTCGATTTTTCCGCGCTTGCGCCCATCGCCTTGTCGCGTGGGGTCCGCTGGCTCGGCACGGTCGAGCAGGGCCGCTGGCTTCGCGCGCTCGGGATAGAGGCGCGGGCAGAGGCGCTGGCCGCCTATGCCCCTGACCATGCCGAGGCCATCCATGCCGCGCGCGATCGCCTGACGGGCGAGGGCCAGATGGGCGTCCTGTTCAAGGTCATGGGACTCGCAGGGCCACGCTGGCCCGACGGCGCCGGATTCGCTTCCCCGGCCTG
The DNA here is from genome assembly GCA_046290865.1 of Novosphingobium sp. Lineage (GTDB taxonomy): Bacteria > Pseudomonadota > Alphaproteobacteria > Sphingomonadales > Sphingomonadaceae > Novosphingobium. The sequence goes on from JBKBUD010000166.1 coordinate 488, forward strand.
AGCCGCGCAACACAGGGCCACACGCCTGAAAACCCCCGAAACACAGGCTTGTACACGGGGTGGAACAAGGGCTGATTCCCGCACCAAAATGCCTGTTGGCAAAGCCGTGGCTTTGCGTCTATCAGGCGCGCCAAGTGGGGGCCGGGGCCGTGCATTGCGCGTGCCCGGTTCCCGTGCGGTTCCGGTGCCCATGTGGTTAGCCCCATGGGCAATTTCCAGAGCCGCTCCAAAAGGGCAAGTTGGACCGTGCGCGATCCGCGTGCGCGGCGGCAGCAGGCAGGGAATTTCAATGGCTGAACAGGCAAGCATCGACACTTCGGCACAAGCCGAAGAAGGCGTGCGCCGGCGCGATTTCATCAATATCGCGGCGGTGAGTTTTGCGGGAGTTGGCGGCGCTGCCGTGCTGGTCCCGCTGGTGAGTCAGATGGCACCGTCGGCAGACGTGCTGGCGCAGAGCTCCACCGAAATCGACATTTCGGCGATCCAGCCGGGTCAGGCGATCAAGGCGGTGTTCCGCAAGCAGCCGGTGTTCATCCGCAACCTGACGCCGGAAGAAATCGCCGCTGCCGAAAAGGTTGACGTCTCTTCGCTGCGCGACCCGCAGTCGCTGGAAGAGCGCACCAAGGAAGGCAAGACCAACTGGCTCATCACGATGGGCGTCTGCACCCACCTCGGCTGCGTGCCGCTCGGCGCCGGCGAAGGCGAAGTGAAGGGTGAATTCGGCGGCTACTTCTGCCCGTGCCACGGTTCGTCGTACGATACCGCAGCGCGCATCCGCAAGGGCCCGGCACCGAAGAACCTCGAGGTGCCCCAGTATGCATTCACTTCCGACACTGTCGTGAAGATCGGCTGAGGACAGGAAACATGAGCTTTCCCTGGGCAAACGAATACAAGCCGGCCAACGGCCTGACGCAGTGGCTTGACGAAAAGCTGCCGCTGCCCCGCTTCGTCTACAACGCGGTCGGCGCCGGTTATCCGGTTCCCCGCAACCTGAACTACATGTGGAACTTCGGCGTTCTCGCCGGCTTCTGCCTCGTGCTTCAGATCGTGACCGGCGTCATCCTGGCGATGCACTACGCTGCGAACGCAGGCGTGGCCTTCGACAGCGTCGAGCACATCATGCGCGACGTGAACTGGGGCTGGATGCTTCGCTATGCGCACGCCAACGGCGCCTCGGCGTTCTTCGTCGTCGTCTATCTCCACATCTTCCGCGGCTTCTTCTACTCCTCGTACAAGGCCCCGCGCGAGATGATCTGGCTGCTGGGCGTGGTCATCTTCCTGCTGATGATGGCAACGGCGTTCATGGGCTACGTGCTGCCCTGGGGCCAGATGTCGTTCTGGGGTGCCAAGGTCATCACCGGCCTGTTCGGCGCAATCCCGGTCGTCGGCGAACCGCTGCAGGTGTGGCTGCTGGGTGGCTATGCGCCCGACAACGCCGCGCTGAACCGCTTCTTCTCCCTGCACTTCCTGCTGCCCTTCGTGATCGCGGGTGTCATCATCCTGCACATCTGGGCGCTGCACATCCCCGGCTCGTCGAACCCGACCGGCGTCGAAGTGAAGAGCGAGAGCGACACCGTTCCGTTCCACCCGTACTACACGGCGAAGGACGGCTTCGGACTGGGCGTGTTCCTGCTGATCTACTGCGCGGTGCTGTTCTTTGCACCGAACATGCTCGGTCACCCGGACAACTACATCCCGGCGAACCCGCTTTCGACGCCCGCCCACATCGTTCCGGAATGGTACTTCTGGCCGTTCTACGCGATCCTGCGCGCGTTCACCTCGGACTTCTTCTTCATCCCGGCCAAGCTGATGGGCGTCCTTGCGATGTTCTCGGCGATCCTGGTGTGGTTCTTCCTGCCCTGGCTGGACACCTCGCCGGTGCGTTCGGGCCACTACCGTCCGCTGTTCCGCAAGTTCTTCTGGCTGCTGCTGATCGACGTTGCCGTGCTCGGCTACTGCGGTGGTGCTCCGGCTGCGGAACCCTTCGTGATGATCTCGCAGATCGCCTCGATGTACTACTTCCTGCACTTCCTCGTCATTCTCCCGCTCGTTTCCTCGATCGAGAAGCCGGAACCGCTTCCGTTCTCGATCACCGAAGCCGTGCTGGGCAAGGATGAGAGCGCCGTGCTCAACGCCAACCCTGCTGCCGCGTGACAGCCACGAAGCGTTAGAGAAAGAGAACCCTATGGTCCGTCTTTTTGGCCCCCTCGTTGGCCTCTTCTTCGCGGTCGCGCTGCTGTGGTCGTTCGGTAACGGCGCCTATGTCGCGATCACGGAACCCGCTGCTCCCACCGCGGAGCACGAGTTCCACCTCCACCCGAAGGAAGTGCACTTCGCTTCCGACGGCGCGTTCGGCAAGTTCGACAAGGCTCAGCTGCAGCGCGGCTTCCAAGTCTACAAGGAAGTCTGCTCGACCTGCCACTCGCTCAAGCACGTCGCATTCCGCGACCTCGCTGCCCTCGGCTACTCGGAAGCCGAAGTGAAGGCGATCGCCAAGGAATGGGGCACCAAGCAGCCGACCTTCGACCCGAAGAGCGGCGAGCGCGCAGAGCGTGACAACATCCCGTCGGACTACTTCCCGACCGTGTACTACGCAGGCCAGGGCAATCCGCCAGACCTGTCGCTGATCACCAAGGCCCGTCATGACGGTGGCGCCTATGTCCACTCGCTGCTGACCGGTTATCAGGAACAGCCCGCCGAGCTTCTCAAGAAGTTCCCGGACGCCAAGACCCCGGACGGCCTGTACTACAACCCGTACTTCGCGAACCTCAACCTCGCGATGCCGCAGCCGCTGACGGGTGACGGACAGGTGACCTACGGCGACGGGACCAAGGCAACGGTTGACCAGATGGCAACCGACGTCTCGGCCTTCCTGATCTGGACTGCCGAGCCCAAGCTGGACAAGCGCAAGCAGACCGGTTGGGCAGTGCTGGGCTTCCTGCTGGTCGCCACGGTCCTCGCCTACCTCGCCAAGAAGAACGTCTGGGCTGACAAGCACTAAGCTTAAGGCACTGACACTCTCGCCCTGGCGAAACGAACAAAGGCCACCGGAAACGGTGGCCTTTTTCGTATCCGGCGATAGCATCCCGGCGCGATGACACCCGACGATCTGAAAACCCTGGTTCGCACCGTCCCGGACTTCCCCGCCCCCGGCATCCTGTTCCGTGACATCACCACGCTGATCTCACATGGCGAAGGCCTCTCCGCCTGCGTCCGCCACCTCGCCGACATGGCCCGGGCCGCCGGCGCGGAAGCCATAGCCGGCATGGAGGCCCGCGGCTTCATCTTCGGCGCAGCGGTGGCCGCAGCAATGGGCCTCGGCTTCATTCCAGTGCGCAAGCCGGGCAAGCTTCCGGTCAAGACCATCGGCATCGACTACGCTCTCGAATACGGCCGCGACCGGCTCGAGATCGA
>JBKBUD010000167.1:0-3888 GCA_046290865.1 Novosphingobium sp.
ACTTCGACTTCGGTGGCACCGCCGACCTTGATCACGGCAACGCCGCCAGCAAGCTTGGCCAGACGCTCCTGCAGCTTCTCGCGGTCGTAGTCCGAAGTGGTGACTTCGATCTGCGCACGGATCTGCTCGACGCGGGCCTTGATCTCTTCGGCCGAACCGGCGCCGTCGACGATCGTGGTGTTGTCCTTGTCGATGGTGACCTTCTTGGCCTGGCCGAGCATGGCGAGCGTGACGCTCTCCAGCTTGATGCCGAGGTCTTCGGAGATCATCTCGCCGGCGGTCAGCGTGGCGATATCGCCCAGCATGGCCTTGCGACGGTCACCGAAGCCCGGAGCCTTGACGGCAGCGATCTTGAGGCCGCCGCGCAGCTTGTTGACGACGAGGGTCGCCAGCGCTTCGCCTTCGATGTCTTCGGCGATGATGAGGAGCGGACGGCCCGACTGCACCACGGCTTCGAGGATCGGCAGCATCGCCTGGAGCGACGACAGCTTCTTCTCGTGGATCAGGATGTACGGGTTCTCGAGCTCGACCGTCATCTTCTCCGGGTTCGTGATGAAGTAGGGCGAGAGGTAGCCGCGGTCGAACTGCATGCCTTCGACGACATCGAGTTCGAATTCGAGGCCCTTGGCCTCTTCCACGGTGATCACGCCTTCCTTGCCGACCTTTTCCATCGCTTCGGCGATCTTCTGGCCGACTTCGATGTCACCGTTGGCCGAGATGATGCCGACCTGGGCGATTTCCGAGGAACCGGCGACCGGGGTCGAACGGGCCTTGAGGTTCTCGACGACCTTGCCGACGGCGATGTCGATGCCGCGCTTGAGATCCATCGGGTTCATGCCCGCGGCAACGGCGGTCATGCCTTCGCGAACGATCGCCTGGGCGAGAACGGTCGCGGTGGTGGTGCCGTCACCGGCTGCGTCGTTGGCCTTCGAGGCCACTTCGCGCAGCATCTGGGCGCCCATGTTCTCGAACTTGTCCTTGAGTTCGATTTCCTTGGCGACCGAAACACCGTCCTTGGTGATGCGGGGCGCGCCGAAGCTCTTGTCGATCACGACGTTGCGGCCCTTCGGGCCCAGCGTGACCTTCACAGCGTCAGCGAGAATGTCGACGCCGCGCAGAATGCGTTCGCGGGCGTCGCGGCCGAACTTTACGTCCTTGGCAGCCATGATGTGTTCCTTTGAATTTCTTGAGTGGATTTCAGGACAGCAGCGCTGATCAGCCGATCACGCCGAGGATGTCCGATTCCTTCATGATCAGCAGGTCTTCACCGCCGACCTTGACTTCGGTGCCCGACCACTTGCCGAACAGGACGCGGTCGCCGACCTTGACGTCGAGCGGGGTGATCGTGCCGTTTTCGGCGCGGGCGCCGGTGCCGACGGCGACGATTTCGCCTTCAGCGGGCTTTTCCTTGGCGCTGTCGGGGATGATGATCCCGCCAGCGGTCTTTTCCTCGGCTTCGACGCGGCGCACCAGCACGCGGTCGTGCAACGGACGGAACGACATGGGTTTCTCCCTCTTCCATACTAAAAAAACGGGGCTTGGCACTCTCGGGTGGAGAGTGCCAGCGGGCGGGATATGGGAGCACCGCAATGGGGCGTCAATGGTCCTGCGCGAGAATCTTTTCACGCTGATGAACAGGACCGGACGACCGTCAGGCGGGGAGCAGGCCGAGCCTTGCGCGCATGCTCCAACGCCAGTGCAACAAGGCCGCGACGAAAATCAGGCCGACCAGCAATCCGATCCACACGCCCAAGCCACCGATGCCGGTGAACAGCCCCAGCCAGAGCGCGGTGCCTACGCCCGGCACCCAATAGCCGAAGATCGCGATCAGCATCGGTACGCGCGTATCCTGCAGCCCGCGCAACTGGCTGGCGCCGACCGCCTGCGCGCCATCGAACAGCTGGAATGCGGCTGCGACCATCATGTACTGCACGGCAAGCACGACAACGCGCGCGTTCTCGGGGGCGGCAGGATCGATATAGAACCGCAGCAACTGCAGCGGGAACAGCAGCATCACCCCCGCCGACAGCGCCATGAAGCCAATTCCGAGCTGGGTGGCGACCCGTCCGGCCAGCGCGATTGCGGCATTGTCTCTCGCACCATAGGCAAGACCGACGCGTATCGTCGCGGCCTGACCGACGCCGAACGGTACCTGAAATGCGATCGCTGCGAACTGCAGTGCCAGAGTGTGCGCGGCAAGCTCGGTCTCGCCGATGCGACCCATGACGAAGGCTGCGCCGTTGAACATGCCTGCTTCGGCAATGATCGTGCCGCAGATCGGCAGGCCGATCCGCAGGACGTCGGCGAAGCGCTTCCACTCCGGCTTCCACCAGCGCCCGAGAAACCGGTAGCGGTGCAGGCGGCGGTCGAAGCGGATGACGAGCGCGAAAGCGACGAGCATCGCCGTGCTGGTGACCACGCTGGAGATCGCAGACCCCAGCAGGCCCAGCTCGGGGGCACCGAGGTGTCCGAATACGAAGATCCAGTTGCCGAGCGAATTGATGACCACCGCCATGCCGGTGATCGCCGTGCCGATGCCGGGGCGTCCGAGCGTGGCAACCACGGTGCGCAGCAGGGCTGCAAGCACTGCGGGGATCGAGGCCCACATCAGGACCTGCAGGAACGGGACTGCGCGGGCAATCACGCCCGGCTCCTGCCCGGTGATCCGCATGAGCGGTCCACCCAGCATGCATACGCCCATCGCCACCATTGCCGCGAGAAGTCCGGCCCATGCCGCCATGCGTACGGTGCGGCGCACTTCGCGTACGGCGTGCCGGCGGCTGCCAAGCTCGGCGGCGATCAAGGGAGAAGCCGCGCCGACCAGACCTGTCATCGACCAGATCAGCAGACCGAACAGCGACACCGAAAGCGAGGATGCGGCAAGAGCCTCGGGGCCGAGCCGCGCCACGAACACCACGTCGACCGCGAAAACTGCCATCTGCAACAGATTGGCACCGACGAGCGGCGCAGCGAGCCTCAGCATCGCGCGCATTTCATCGATCCAGCGGTGGGGCGGCTTCTCGAACATGGCCGGGGGCATAGGGCGGGGGGCAGGACAAGGGAAGGCGTCTTCGAGTCGCGCCCTTACCTGTCCTGCATCGTGTCCTCGGCGCTGTGCGGCAGGCGCAAGAAGGTGTGGTGCGAGTGCCAAGCCTCTGACTTCGGGCGTTTTGTCGTTTCAAATGTCACAAATCATGTCCGGAGCGCCGCAGCGGTTGACCGCCTTGCCGGGGAGTGACAGCGTCGCCTGCATGGAAGGTACTGCCGAACTGGCAACCCGGCGGCGCGTGGGGCGCAAGCCGGGAGAGCAAGCGGCCGGTGGCTGGAGCCGCCTGCGCGCATTTGTCGAAATGCATCCTCCCCACGGCCCCAACCTCTCCCGCCTCGCGGTCCGCGCGGCGACGCTGTTGCTCGTGCTGGCGGCAGTGCAGGCGGTGGCGAGCCTGGCCTTCTACGATGTGATCGACAAGGAGACGCTGCGCGAGGACCACGCCCGCCGCGTTGCCGAACTGCTCGTGGTCAGCAACCGCCTGCACGAACTCTCGCCCGATTCCCTCGGTACCACGATGAGCACCAGCCATCTCGAGGTCGCACTCGCTGACCGGCCGCACGCGATTCCGGGGCGCGAAGAGGAGGGGGTCGAGGAGATTCGCGGTCATATCCTGCGCTGGGAACCCGATCTTGGTCGGCAGCGGATCATGCTGGGGCTGGAGCCTTCACGTTTCGGCTATGGCAATCTGGTCGGAGCGATGCAACTGTCGGACGGACACTGGCTGAACTTCCGGTCACGCGATGTGACGTCCGGCTGGCCGATCGCGTTGCGTGCGACGGTGCTGACGCTCATCACGGCGGTGATCGGCTTTGCGCTGGCACTGTGGTCGCTTCGCA
>JBKBUD010000168.1:0-3878 GCA_046290865.1 Novosphingobium sp.
AGGCGGTGGTCAGCGCGGCGGTTACGGCGCGGTCGATGCGGGGCAGGCCCTCGATCGGTTCGCACATCGACTGGCCGCAGTCGAAGGCGAAGACGATCTGGTTGTTGCGTTCGACCTCGTACTCCTTGGCGTAGAGGCGGGCGTGGCGGGCCGAGCTCTTCCAGTCGATGCGGCGGCGGTCCATGCCCGGTTCGTATTCGGCGAGCGCCTCGAAATCGGTGCCCTCGCCACGGATGCGACGGGCGATCACGCCGAACTGGGCATCGCGCAGGAAGATCTGCAGGGCCGGACTGCGCACCGGGGCGATGTTGGGCCAGACCCGGACTTCGGCATCGAGCGCGCGCGTGGTCTGGCGGCGGGCGAGGCCGAGCGGGCCGCTCCAGCGCAGCCAGACGCGGGAGAATGCGCCGGTTCCGCGTCGGGCGGGGACGATGTCGGTGGTGCCGCTCCATGCGCCGTCGGCAAAGGCGAGGGGCAGGGCGATGCGTCCGCCGGGAGCGAGACGCGGGTCGCATTCGAGCGCGGCTTCCGGCCGCGCGCGCGCGCCGACGCGGGCAAGGTCTGCCAGGATCGTGATCTGCGATGGCTCACCCACTTCGGTATCGGCGGGGGCATGCACCTGCAGATCTGCCAGCGATCCCGCGAACAGGCCATCGAGCAGGATCAGCACCAGCAGCGCGCCGCCCAGCGCAGGCGCCGCAATCCACGCGCGGGGCGCGGCGGCGGCGAGCACCAGCGCGAGCGGGGCGAGCCCGGCGAAGATAAGGACCGCGCGGCCCGAAGGCAGGAGGGCGGCAGGTCTCGTCAACGCCTTGATCAACGGGGGGCTTCCGTGCCTTCGATCAGCGCGGCAACGATCGCCTCGACCTGCTTGCCTTCGATCTCGGCAGCGGGGCTGAGCATCAGGCGGTGGCGCAGGACGGCGGTGGCGAGCGCCTTCACGTCGTCGGGGATGACGTATTCGCGCCCGTCGAGAGCAGCGCGGGCGCGGGCGGCGCCGGCCAGCAATACGGCGGCGCGCGGGCTGGCACCGACGACGAGATCGCCGCTCTCACGCGTCGCGCGGATCAGGCGGACGACGTAATCGACCACCGATTCGGCCATGGTCACCGCAGCGACGGCGGCTTGCGCGGCCTTGAGCTGGACTTCATCGGCGACAGCCGAAACGCCGAGTTCGGCAGGCTTGGGCGCGCCGCGTCCTTCGCCGTAGCGGGTGACGATGCGGGCTTCTTCCTCGGCAGAGGGGTAGCCGACGATGAGCTTGAACAGGAAGCGGTCGAGTTGCGCCTCGGGCAGCGGGTAGACGCCCTGGCTTTCGATCGGGTTCTGCGTGGCGACCACGGTGAAGCGATCCGACAGCGGGTGGACTTCGCCGTCGAGAGTGACGCGGCGTTCCTGCATGGCTTCAAGCAGGGCGGCCTGGGTCTTGGGCGGGGTGCGGTTGATTTCGTCGGCCAGCAGCAGCTCGTGGAAGATCGGCCCGCGTGTCAGGGTGAACTGGCTGGTCTGGAAGTTGAACAGGTTGGAGCCGAGAATGTCACCCGGCATCAGGTCGGGGGTGAACTGGATGCGGCCGAAGTCGAGGCCGAGGGCGGCGGCGAAGGTCTGGGCGAGGAAGGTCTTGGCGGTGCCGGGAGGGCCTTCTAGCAGAACGTGGCCGCCCGCGAACAGCGCGACGAGCAGGTGGTCGAGCACCTCTTCCTGCCCGACCACGGCCTTGCCCACTTCGGCACGGATGGCACCTGCCAGCGCGCCGAGATCGGCCAGGGTCATTTGGGGTGTCTCGAGCGTCACTTGAGGTGCCTTTCCATCTGTTGCAGGACCCGTGCCCGCTTGGTCAGTTCGTGCGGCTTGCGGGCATCGCGCAAGTGCCGTGCCGCTGTGGAGAACGAAGGGCCTTCGAAGCCGCGGCGCGTGAGCGTGGCGTCGATCAACTGCTCGACCTCTTGCGGCGAGAGCCCGCGTGGCAGGCCCAAGGCCAGGGCGATGCGCTCGCGCAGCGCATCGGCATAGGGCGCGGCAGCGAGGTGGACGCGGCCGGCGCGACGTATAAGGCCTGCGGCGTTGGCGACGAGGGCGGCCTTGCCCATGGCAATCTCCGGCGCCTGCGCCAGCGCGGGGCCGAAGCGGTTGAACGCGCGCCAGGCGATCGCCAGGGCAGCGAGGAGCAGGCAGATCGTGGCGGCGAGGAAGGGCGGTTCGAACGCAAGGGTCAGCAGGTTGCGGCTGGCGCCGAAGCCGTTGAAGGTCATGTCGAACACGATTGGCTGGCTGCGGTTGTCTGCCGCGGCCAGCACCAGATCGCGCGCGAGGATGGCGGTGTCGCGGTCAGCAAGCCCCCAGTTGTCGAGCAGGTCGGGGTCGAACACGAGGACGACGGGATAGATCTCCTCGTCCTCGCCGCCGTAGTTCGGATCTATCCCGGCGAGCCGGTTGAGCGCGGGATAGTAGCCGTCATCGTCGAGAAAGGCGGCGAGCGTCTTGCCACGGCCGGTGGTGACGATGGGCACGAGGTTCTTGCCTGTGCCGGTTTCGACCTGGTGATCATCGGGAAGCCTGCCGCTGCGGGTGCCGAGCCGCCACCCGTTGGCGGGCGGCGACTTCTCCGTGCCGATCTCGACGTTGACGTCGTCGGCAAAGCCTTTCCATGCCGGGGGCTCCGTCGCGTAGATCTGCACCCAGCCGCGCTTTGCCTGCTTGGCGCCCGAACCGATCGTCAGCCATTTCGGCGCAACAACGATCGTCGGGCCGAGGTAGCGGTGGGCATCGACGACCTTGGCGATCTCCTTGCCGTCGGCGTCGGCAGGGGGCGTGAGGACCAGCAGGCCGGCACCGGTTTCCAGAGCGCGGCGATTGCGCTGGCGCTGGACGTCGAGACCCTCGGCCTCGAGCATGCGGGCGAGGCCTGCATAACCGTTGAGGCCCTGGCCGCCAACATGGGCGCCGCCATTGTTGCCGCTGCCGCCGGTGCTGTTGCCGAGGAACCAGAGCAGCGCGACGAATGCGAGTGCGCCGACCAGCAACATGCCGATCAGCGTGCCGCGCGAGAATGGGGCTGGCCCGGAAGCGCTCATGCAGAAGTGCCGGTCAAGGGAGCCAGGGCAAAGCGCGAATAGGCTTCGCGCGCCGTGCTCCATTCGTCGGGGCCCAGAGGGCGCAAGGCGTAGCGGGCGCGCTCGACCAGACTGGCGATGGTGCCGAAGGCAGTGCGCGCTTCACCCGGAAGGCCGGCGATCCTGCCGATCTCGCGCGCGGTGCTGGATGGAGCGAGCCAATCGGGCCGGGCGCGGGCAATCTGGCCGACGCTGCGTTTGAGCAGGAGGTGCGCAGCCTCTCCGTAAAAGCCCTGCGCGGCAAGGCGATCCGCGTCATCGAGCAGCGCGAGCGCCTCTTCGCGCTGCGGCGCCCATTCGGGTTCGGCCACCTTCTGGCGACTGCCGCGATCGCGCCACAACGGCCAGAGCAGGCTCCACGCGATCCAGACGACGCCGAGCACGGCGCCGACCAGCATGATCATCTCGAGTACGCTCCAGGTGCTGCCGAGCAGGCGACCGAGCGGCGAGAGCAGCCATTCGAGGAAGCGGCCGATGGCCTTGAGCCAATCCGGCGTTACCGGTGGCGGATCGGGCGGGACCGGGGCAAACTGGATGTCGCCCGATTCGCGTATGGAGCGCCATGCAGCCTCGGCTGCGGCCGCATCGTTTGCTGGTACTGTTGCCGCCGCAGGTGCCGTCACCCGCGCAACGTTGCACGGGGGTGGCGGCGGGGCAAGCACAACTCTTGGGCGAAACGGACCTGTTTACTGCCCGCGAATGCGTTCCATCGGATAAGTGCCAAGTATTCGCAGGTCCTTGGCAAAGAAACCGAGTTCCTCGAGC
>JBKBUD010000169.1:0-3871 GCA_046290865.1 Novosphingobium sp.
AGGTGGAGTTCCTTGCGCCCATCACCATCGGCGCAGCCGTCGAACGGCGCTCTTCAATCGCGGCGATCACCGAAAAGCGGGGCAGCAGCGGCACGCTGGTCTTCGTCGACATCGCCCACGAAACGCTGTGCGACGGGATGCCGACCGTGCGCGAAGTGCAGAGCGTGGTCTATCGCGACGCCGCGCCCCCCGCTTCTCCCCAGGTGCCGCCGCCGCCGGGCGAGGGCGCGTTCGATCCCGCCCCATGGACGGCGCACCGCACTATCGTGCCGGACGAACCCCTGCTGTTCCGTTATTCCGCGCTGACCTTCAACAGTCACCGCATCCACTACGATCTGTCCTATGCCACCGGCATCGAGGGCTATCGCGGCCTCGTCGTCCACGGCCCGCTCACGGCCACGCTCCTGCTCGATCTGGCCCAGGCAGAGCTTGGCGACAACGCACTGAAAAGCTTCGCCTTCCGGGGCGTTTCGCCTGCGATCTGCGCAGAACCGCTGCACCTTGTCATGCGCGGGGAAGGGCAGGCTCTGGAACTCGCCGCTTTCGCTGCCGACGGGCGTCAGGTCATGGCGGCAAGCGCCACGACCTGATCTCTGGGTCAGGCCGCCGGAATCGCCCGCTCGCCGACGATGTTCAGGCCATAACCTTCCAGCGCCACCAGATTGTGATGCGAATTGGTCAACAGCACCATGTCGTGGATGCCGAGGTCGGCTAGAATTTGCGCGCCGATGCCATAGCTGCGCAGTTCCATGTCATGCCCGGCAGTGCCGCTCACTTCACGCTGGAGCTGTTCGGGATCGGTCGGCATCAGCAGCACGATCACGCCTGCTCCGGCCTGGCCGATCTCGGTCATGGCGCGCTGCAGGATGCGCTTGCGCGGCCCCGGTTGGCCCAGCACGTCAGGCAGGATCGAGATCGAGTGCATGCGGACCAGCGTCGGCTTGCCCGACACGATCGCACCCTTCTGCAGCACGAGGTGCGACGAGCCGTCGACCTTGTTGCGATAGGTCTTGATCGTCCAGTCGCCGCCGTAGTCGGATACGAAGGGGGACTGGTCGATGCACTCGACGAGGTGGTCGTGCTTGCGGCGATAGGCGATCAGGTCGCGGATCGTGCCGATCTTCAGGCCGTGCTTGCGCGCGAAGGGGATAAGGTCGTTGAGGCGGGCCATCGTCCCGTCGTCGTTCATGATCTCGCAGATCACGCCCGAGGGGTTGAGCCCAGCCAGGCGCGGCAGGTCGACCGCTGCCTCGGTGTGCCCGGCGCGAACCAGCACGCCACCATCGCGGGCGATTAGCGGGAAGACGTGGCCCGGCGTGACGATGTCGTCCTTGGTCTTCGTGGCATCGACCGCCACGGCCACGGTGCGCGCACGGTCAGCCGCTGAGATCCCGGTGTCCACCCCTTCGCGCGCCTCGATCGAGACGGTGAACGCGGTGCCGTGGCGCGTGCCGTTGTTGCGGCTCATCAGTTCGAGGCCAAGCTTGTTGGCGCGGTCCGAGGTCAGGCACAGGCAGATCAGGCCGCGCCCGTGGGTCGCCATGAAGTTGATCGATTCAGGCGTCGCCATCTGTGCCGGGATGACCAGATCGCCCTCGTTTTCGCGGTCCTCGTCATCGACGAGAATGACCATGCGGCCATTGCGCACGTCGGCGATGATTTCCTCGACTGTCGACAGGCTGAAGTCATCGTCGTCGCTGTCGTCCATCGCCCGTTCGAGCTTGGTCAGCGTATCGGCGGTGGGGTTCCAGTCCGGCGAGAGCGCATCGCGCAGAGTGTTGGGATGAAGACCGGCCGCGCGGGCAAGCGCCGCCCGCGAAATGATCCGATCCTCGATGAGCTTGCGCGCACGCGCCACAATGTCCTGTGCCATGAATCGGCGTGTCGCACATCACTATGGCGCAGGTCAACGGAAATCACATCACGATGTGTGGTTGTCCCCAAAGGATCGTACGATAACGTGCAAAGCACCGCTCACCGCACATCAGGCGCATCAGCGCCCCTTCGGCCATTGCCGTTGCCCGGCGGGGGTCTTCTGCCACCAGCGGTCGCAGTGCCTCGCGATTCCAGTCCTGGCTATGCTTCACGTCAAGCACCGCGTGAAGATCGAAGTACCGCCGCTCGCGGTCCGAAAGGCCGATCCGCCGCAGCCCCTTGGCCACCATCGCAGAACGCCCCGGCGCGGTCAGCTCGATCACGCCGAGCGCGCCCACCGAATGCCACGCGAAACCGCGATTGGTCGCCATGCCAGTCATGGCATTCGCCAGCGCAAGGCTTTCCCACACCGTGTGCTCGATCGTCGGCTCGACACCCAGCGTCCGGGCAAGATCGCCCAGCATCGGCCCGTGCATCCCGCGCACGTTGCCGCGCCCCATCTCGTCCCAGTAATTGCGCGCCAGTTCCAGCTTGGCGCTGACCGGCAGCTTGACCTGCGTATAGGCGACAAGGTCGTCAAACCCCGCTTCGCCCGCCGCTTCCTGCTCGAAGAACCAGCGCAGCTGCACCTCGTTGGCGCTTTCGGCCAGCCACGGGAACAGCGGATCGCCCTGACCGGGGCCAGTCTCCTTGAGGTCCTCGAACCAGGCGACAAAGCCATCGACGTCGGTCGGCGCCTCACGCGCGCGGTCGATCACTTCGGCCCGGAGTTCCTCGAGAAACGACGTCTCCAGGTAGCGCATCTGCGCTTCGTGTTCGAAGTGCTGTGGCCAGTCATCGGCCGGAAACTGTGGGCTGAGCCGCTCGCGGTTCCAGTGCGCCAGCGATTGCTGGAGCGTGTCGCTCCGGAACTGGGGCGCGGCGGTGCTTCGCTGTTCGATATCTATCTGCATGAAAGGCCAACGGAATTTTCGCCAGCCTGTTCCGTGCCTAAGCCAATGCGCGATGAAGCGTTGGCTGCACCGGTTCGTTCTCGCCAATCGCTTCGGCGACCATTTCGCGCAAAGGCAACTGCGCCTTCATGCGGATCGCCAGCAGCGCGGTGCCGCTGACCTTGCGCTGCACGAACAGCGTGTCGACCGGTGGAATGTGCCACGATGCGCGGTCCGCCGCCACCGTCTCGGCCTCGGCTCGTACCCGCTCGACGAACGATCTGTCCGAGAAGTCGAACAGTCCGGGACGGCCCAGGTGCCCGATCAGCACGTCGAGCATCCGGTCGAACGCCCCGCCATGCCGCGCAATCTGCTGATCCGAAACGAAACCGACCTCGACCAGCGCCGCGCGCAACGCATCGCGATCCTCGACCAGCCCGGCCCGCAGCATCCGCCGATAAGCCTCGGTCGTCGCCGCCGGAACCTCCCGCGCCGCGCCGAAATCGAGCAGCAACAGCTTGCCGGTCTCGGGCTGCCAGCGGAAATTGGCGAAGTTGGGGTCAGTCTGCATGAAGCCGAACGCGAACAGTTCGCGCAAGGTCAGGCCGAGCAGCGCAGCCATTGCCGCGTTGCGCTGTTCGAGCGGTGCCGAAAGCAGCGATTCGATCGGACGCGCCTCGATGAAATCCATCGCCAGCACGTGCTTGCCGGAAAGCGGGGCATGATGACGGGGGACCAAATACGCCTCCTCGCCCGCTAGCATCTCGCCATAGCGCTGCATCATCTCAGCCTCGCGCAGATAGTCGGACTCCTCGTGGAGTTGTCGTTTCGCCTCGGCAAGCAGGAGTGAGATGTCGAGGCCCTGCGGCAGCAGGCCCGAAACGCGCAGCAACGTCGCCACATTGTCGACATCGGCATCGATGCTGGCGGCGATACCGGGGTATTGCACCTTGATCGCCAGCGCGCGGCCATCGGGCAGGACGGCCTTGTGTACCTGCCCGATCGAGGCTGCGGCAATCGGCTGCGCGCCGAAGTGGCGGAACTTCGATCGCCAGCCCGCGCCC
>JBKBUD010000170.1:0-3867 GCA_046290865.1 Novosphingobium sp.
GTTACGCTTTCAACCTCGGGCGCGTTCAACGATGGCAAGCTCAAGGGCGACTTCTGCAACTTCGTGGCAGACCGCGCGGCGCTGACCATCAAACAACTCGCGACATGTGCCGTAGGCACGCCGGTCCCGGGCACAAATGGCCAGACCTCCTCGGTCGCCGCCATCGACGGCACCCGCCTGCCGCGCCAGCCGAAGTTCAAGGGCACCACGTCGGTGCGCTATGACGGCGATTGGGGCGACAGGGACTTCTACGTCCAGGGCGCTGCGCTTTACCAGACCGGGGCGACGCAGGACCTCAACGTCGACCAGAACGCGCTTTACGGCAACACTCCGGGCTTTGTCAGCTTCGACTTCTCGGCCGGGATCAAGACCGACAGCTGGACGCTCGACGTGTTCCTCCAGAACGCCTTCGACAAGCGTGGTCAGCTGACCAAGAACACCTTCTGTTCGATCGACTTCTGCTCGGGCTCGTCGCGCACGTTCATCATCAAGCCGCAGTTCTTCGGCATCCGCTGGGGCCAGAAGTACTGAGCTTTCAACCACTTTACCCTGCGTAAGGCACCTGGCCCCCACGGGAAACCGTGGGGGCTTTTTTGTGGGGGTTGCGTGGGGTGCGCCGGGAATCTGCGATGCGGCAGGCGTCATGGGCCCCGGCCTTCGCCGGGGCGACGGGAGTTTTTAGGCAGCTCTTGAATTCCGTCGCCCCGGCGAAGGCCGGGGCCAACAACCTCGCCGCAAACGCTGTCCGGCAGATGTCAGCCCAAAGGCGCGTCCGGATAGCTCGCCAGCACCGGCCCGAGCGCCACTTTCAAGGGCCCCAGCCAAGGCTCGTAGGGCTTCCACGCCTCGAGGCCGTCCTTGAAGATCGGCTGGCGCACCTGTTCCGAACTCGCCGTGCGCACCGCGCGTTCGGTCTTGTAGAATTCGAGGCAGGCGGGATCGAACGGCACACCGATGTAGTCCAGCAGACGCCGCACTTCGGCTTCGGTGTCCGCCACCATGCGCTCGTAGATCACGCGATGGGCGTGCCCCGGTACTTGCGCATCCCAAGCCGCCATCAGGCCGACGTAATCGCGGTAGTAGCGCCCTATGTCGGTCAGATCGTAAGTGAAGGTCTGGCCGCGCGCAAAGTGCTGCTTCCAGCCCGAAAAGCAGCACGACAGCGGATGCCGCCGCGCATCGACGACCTTGGCATTAGGCAGGATCAGCCTGATCAGGCCGACGTGCTGCCAGTTGTTGGGCATCTTGTCGATGAACAGCGGCCGGTCGGTCTGGCGGTGGACGCGGGTGCGCTCGATGTATTCCTCGCCCAGCCGCAAGCGGTCAGCGGGGGTGAGCGAGGCGATCATCGTCGCAAAATCGGCGAACTCGCCTTCATCCACCCGCGATTGCAGCCGCGCGCCGATCATCATCATCTCGGGCAGTTCCATCGTGCCCTCGATCATCGGGTGGCTGGCCATGATCTGCTCGACCAGCGTCGAGCCCGAGCGCGGCAGGCCGACGACGAAGATCGGATCGGGGGCAGGGCAACCGCCGTCTCCCATCATTGCGACGAACGCCGCGGTGAACGTCCGCTTCGCTGCCTCGACATCGGCAGAGAAGGCATCGGCATCGTGCAGGATCATCGTGCGGCGCAGGGCATTGCCCTTGTCGTAGTGCGCGAAGGAAGCTGCGTGCTCATTGGCGTCCTCGAGCGCCTTGCCGAGCGAGAAATGCAGGTGGAACACGTCCTCCTTGCGCTCTTCGACCTGGTCTTCGAGTGAGGAGAGCGCCGCGCTCATTGCCGCGATGTCGTCGGCCCCAAGTTTCACCGTCTTGAGATTGGCAAGGCTCCACCACGCCTCGCCCATCGTCGGCTGACGGGTAACGGCGGCGCGATAGGCCTCCACTGCCTCGGCCTGCTGTCCCAGTGTCTTGAGCACGTGGCCGAGGTTCTGCCACACCTGCGGCTGGTCCGGGTCTGTGGCCAGGAGTTCGCGGTAAAGCGCACCGGCGCGCTCCTGATGCCCCAGCCGCACCAGCACCGAGGCAAGGATCAGCTTGTGCCCGGGAGAGGGGATCGGTGAGCCTTGCAGCACTTCGGCGTGCTCCAGCGCCTCGGGCAGGCGATTGGTCTGGAGCAGCAGGCGGATCAGGAAATCGCGCGCCAGATCGAAGCCGGGAGCGAGCGCCACGGCCTTCTCCACGCGCTCGATCGCGGGCGTCATCTCGCCCTTGCGCCAGGCGACTTCGCCGTGGAGGCGCAGGGCAGGCGGATCGTCGCTCTCGCCCTTCAGCCGCTCGGCAAGCATCCGGTCCGCCCCATCCAGATCGCCGTCCTGCACTGCCACCGCCGCATTCAGCAGGCCGGTGTCGCGCGAGGAGGCATGGACGCCCGAAAGGTCGGCTCGCCATGCCTCATCAGCGCGCCCCGCCTTGCGCAATTGCCGCGCAAGCAGGAACCAGCCTCCTGCGACCGATGGCTGCAACTGGGTCAGTGCCCGCAGGGCGGCAATGGCGCGGGGGATGTCCTTCGCTTCGGCAGCGGCTTGGCCCAGTTCCCACAGTACGGCGGGAACCCGGCCATTGCCCCGCGCCAGGGCATCGAGCCTGACGACAGCCTGCTTGCCCTTGCCCATCCTGCGCAGCGCTCGGGCGGCGAGGAATTCAGCGGGCGGAAAGCCCGGTGCTTGCCGCAGTACCGCCTCTGCCACGGTCAGCGCCTTGTGCGGCGCGCTTGCCAGCAGGGCTTCTCCCTCGGCGAGGGCTTGCTGGGGCGAGGGCGCGCGCAATTGCTGGATCATGGCGCCAGCCTAGTCGGCAGCCGCCCCTTGCGGTGTACGCAATTCGGCGCAAGCGGTGATGACGTCGGGTCGGCTTTGCAGTCCCCGCGCCGCGATCCATCCTGTCACTTGCGCCACCGCGAAGCTCACACCGTAGAGGTTGCGGCGCGGTTCGACGCCGGGGATCGGGCGGGGATAGCCCGAGGCCATGATCATGCGCTGGTCTGGCGATAGGGAAGGGACGCCACGCGGCAGGTCCCAATCGAGGCCGACGCCGAGTACTCCTGGCAGGCAACCCGGCCAGCACGGCTGCCCCTCCGCCTCGAACGCCGCGACGATCAGCGCGCCTTGTACGGCCGCTTCCTCGGCCAGCAGAGCAAAAACCTCGGCGTGCGTCGGATTGGGCGTGCCGAGGCTGAGGTTGATGACATCGCACTCCGCCTCGAGCGCCTGCCGGATGCCTGTCGCCAGCGCGCGGGCCGAGGCGCGCAGGCCGTCGCGGAAGACGCGGATCGGCACGATCTGCGCCTCAGGTGCCAGTTCCTGTATCGCCGCAGTGACCGCCGTTCCGTGGCCGAGCTTGTCCAGCGTTTCGAGCGGATCGCGCAGCACCGTGCCATCGGCCAGCACCGAGCACCCCGGCAGCAGAAGCGCCGCGTCGATGTGCGGGTGCGTAGGGTGCACCCCGCTGTCGATCACCGCGACTCTAGCCATGCGCCGTCACCTGTGGCTCCATCCGCGCCTTGCCGTTCTCCAGCCGGATCACGTGGTCGGCCATCTCCGCCAAGGCCGGCTTGTGGGTGATGACGATCAGGGTTGCGTGGGGCAGCGCCCGCCGCAGGCCCTGCGCCACAACCCGTTCGGTCTCCTCGTCCAGCGCGGCAGTGGGTTCATCAAGGATCAGCACGTCCGGCTGGCGCAGCAGAGCGCGGGCGATGGCGATACGGTGGCGCTCGCCTGCGGACAGGGCGAGGCCGCGCTCGCCGGTACGGGTGGCAAGGCCTTCGGGCAGGCGGGCGATCAGCGGATCGAGCCCGGCGGCGCTGGCGGCGGCGGCAATCTCCTCTGCCGAGGTATCCGCCTTCGCAAAGGCGATGTTCTGCGC
>JBKBUD010000171.1:0-3859 GCA_046290865.1 Novosphingobium sp.
GTCGAGGACAGCGACGTCATCCTCGTCATCGGTGCCAACCCGACCGACGGCCACCCCGTCTTCGCCAGCCGCATGAAGCGCCGTCTGCGCCAGGGGGCAAAGCTTATCGTGATCGATCCGCGCCGGACCGACCTCGTGCGCAGCCCCCACATCGCGGCGGACTACCACCTGCCGCTGCGTCCCGGCACCAACGTCGCGATCCTCACCGCAATCGCTCATGTGATCGTGACCGAGGGCCTCGCCAACGAAGAGTTCATCCGCGAACGCTGCGATTGGGACGAGTACCAGCACTGGGCCGAATTCGTCTCGGCCGAGCGCAATAGCCCCGAATTCCTCTCGCCGGTGATCGGCGTGGACGCTGCGGCGATCCGGGGCACGGCGCGGCTCTATGCCACCGGCGGCAACGGTGCGATCTACTACGGCCTCGGCGTGACCGAACACAGCCAAGGGTCCTCGACCGTCATGGCCATCGCCAACCTTGCCATGGCCACCGGCAACATCGGCCGTCGCGGCGTCGGCGTGAACCCCTTGCGCGGGCAGAACAACGTTCAGGGCGCGTGCGACATGGGTTCGTTCCCGCACGAGCTTTCCGGCTACCGCCACGTCTCGGACAAGGCCACGCGCGATCTGTTCGAAGCCGAATGGGGCGTGGCCATCGATCCCGAACCGGGCCTGCGCATCCCCAACATGCTCGATGCGGCGACCGACGGGCAGTTCAAGGCGATCTACATACAGGGGGAGGACATTCTCCAGTCCGATCCCGATACCAAGCACGTCGCGGCGGGCCTTGCCGCGATGGAGTGCGTGATCGTCCACGACCTCTTCCTCAACGAGACCGCGAACTACGCGCACGTCTTCCTGCCCGGCTCCACCTTCCTCGAGAAGAACGGCACCTTCACCAACGCCGAACGCCGCATCCAGCCGGTGCGCAAGGTGATGGAGCCTCTCAACGGCTTCGAGGACTGGCAGGTCACGCAGGAACTGGCCCGCGCCATCGGGCTCGACTGGAACTACACCCACCCAAGCGAGATCATGGACGAGATCGCGCGCCTCACGCCAACTTTCGCGGGCGTGAACTACAAGCGTCTCGATGCCGAAGGCTCGCTGCAGTGGCCGGTCAACGACAAGGCGCCCGATGGTTCGCCGATCATGCACATCGACGGCTTCGTGCGCGGAAAGGGCAAGTTTGTCGTCACCGACTACGTGCCGACCGACGAACGCACCGGCCCGCGCTTCCCGCTGCTGCTGACAACTGGCCGCATCCTCAGCCAGTACAACGTCGGCGCGCAGACCCGGCGCACCGCAAATGTCGTGTGGCACGAGGAAGACCTGCTCGAAATCCACCCGACCGATGCCGAAAACCGTGGCCTCAAGTCGGGCGATTGGGTGAAACTCGCCAGCCGCTCGGGCGAAACCACACTGCGCGCGCTGGTGACCGATCGCGTCGCGCCGGGCGTGGTCTACACCACCTTCCACCACCCGGCGACGCAGGCCAACGTCGTCACCACCGACTATTCGGACTGGGCCACGAACTGCCCGGAATACAAGGTCACCGCAGTGCAGATCACGCCGTCCAACGGCCCGACCGACTGGCAGGAAGACTACGAGGCCCAAGCCACGCGATCGCGCCGCATCGCAGGCCATGAAGGCGCGATGGAGCCTGCGGAATGAGCGGGCACACGGCAGAAAAGCTCGCCTACATGGCCAACCAGATCGCGCGCAATCTGGTGCATGACGACAAGCCCGTGGCGGCGGTGGCTGATCACATCACCGCGTTCTGGACGCCGCGCATGATCGACACGCTGATCGCGCAAGGCTCCGCCGGTCTCGATTCGGTCGCGGCCGAGGCAATGGCGCGGATTGCCGACGGTCGCATTCCGGCACCGCAGACGCGCGCCACCGATCCGCAGGTCCAAGGCTCCGATGCCGGTTGAAGGCGCGCGCGACGTCGGCTTCCGCGAGCACTTCGCCGATGGTCGACCCACGTGTGCCATCACCCGTGACGTGATCGACGAAGCGCCTGTTGCGATCGAGATCAATGGCGTCGGCTATGCCGTGATGATGGCAACGCCGATTGACCTTGAGGACTACGCACTCGGCTTCTGCCTTTCCGAACAGCTTGTGGCATCTCCCGCCGAGTTCATCTCGGCACATGCCGCCTCGGTGGAGGCTGGGGGATGGATGCTGCGGATACAGCTTGCGGCGTCAGGTGCCGCGCCGTTGCTCGAACGCGCGCGCCTGCGCCTGGCTGAGGGCAGCTGCGGGTTGTGCGGTATAGAAAGCCTCGAGCAGGTGATGCGCCCGCTGGAGCCGGTAAGGGCGCGGATCGAGGTCGCTCCGGACGCGCTGTTCCGGGCAACGTCGGCGCTAAGGGAGCATCAGGTGCTTGGGCGGGCGACCGGTGCGGCGCACGCTGCAGCGCTTTGCACGCCGGATGGCGACATCATGCTGGTGCGGGAGGATGTCGGCCGACACAATGCGCTCGACAAGCTGCTGGGTGCGGCGGCGCGGGCTGACCTCGACGTCTCTGCGCATTTCGTCCTGCTGACCGCTCGGTGCAGTTTCGAACTGGTGCAGAAGGCGGTTATCGCCGGAGTGCCGTTGCTCGTGACGATATCGGCAGCGTCCACCTTGGCGGTGGATCAGGCTGCGGCGCATGGCCTGAGGCTGGTCTCGCTGGCACGGACGGACAGTCTGCTCGAATCCCGAGGCTGATCGCAGGCCCCAGCCTTTGCGCATCCCGGCAAACCGTCTAACATGGTTATCAGGGATCGAAGGCCGGGATCAGAGGTTTTCGGGGGCTATGGGAAACATCGCTTCGCCGGATTCGCAGATCTTTGCCCGCCGGGGCAGGAGCGGGCGTGATCGCGTCCTGTCGGCAACACTGGCGCTGTGCCTGCACCTTCTCGTGCTGTGGGGCGTGATCCATGGCTTCGGCGGTGTGCCGGCAAGGACCGGAGACGAGGCCGATACCTACGTTGCCCGCACGTTCGACGTTCCTCTCGAAAAGCCGAAGCCGACGCCTTCGCCCACGGCGCCCGAACCTTCAGGTGCATCAGGAGCCGAGGGCCGCAAGGCAAAGGCCAAGCCTGTCGTTGCCCGCGCGCGCGTCCCCTCTCGCCCTAAACCTGCGCCGCCCGTCGCCGCCACCGGCAACGATGTCCGCTCAGGCGCTGCCGCCAGGGGCGAGGGGACGGGTGGCGGCGGCGAGGGCATGGGCACGGGGAGCGGGGCCAGTGGCAACGGCTCGGGCGGAGGACTTGCCCGCAAGGCCGAGAAGATTTCGGGCGATATCCGGTCCACGCGCGATTACCCGGCCAAGAGCCAGCAGGAGCGCATCGGCAAGCGTGTCGTCATCCTGCTCGATGTCAGTGCCGAAGGGCGGGTCACCGGGTGCCGGGTCTGGCGCGCCAGTGGAGTACCCGAAGCAGACGCCGTTACCTGCCGCCTTGCGAGCGAGCGCTTCCGGTTCCGCCCGGCGACCGATGCGGAAGGTCGTCCGGTCGCCTCCACGTATGGCTGGGAGCAGCGCTGGTTCGCGCCCTGAGGCCATTTTGCTGCGCTGCATTCACGTGTGATTGCAACCTGGATCAACAAAAATGACGGAATGACAGAGGTTTGCGACGGGATGCCGGGTTTGGCCCCCATTCTTGTTGCATTGCAATGCAACCCTATCGCCGCCCCTGCGTTGGTTCATCGAGAGTAAAGTTTCCGCGCTTTCGCGGTTGCTTCAGCTATTTCGGAAGACCCGCACACCATGACCACCATCGACTTCGCGTCCGGACCCGGTGACCCCTCGACTTCCGGCGTCCTGTCCTTCACGCGCCGCCCTCGCAGCAAGGCTTCCTGCCGGGTTGCG
>JBKBUD010000172.1:0-3853 GCA_046290865.1 Novosphingobium sp.
GACATCCAGCCCGCCGATATCGAACTGCGCCGCAAGATCCTCGAGCATCGCCTCGGTCGTTTCGCCAGCACGCAAGTGCCTGCCGACGTGATCGAGTTCCTCGCCCGCACGATCAACCGCAACGTGCGCGAACTCGTCGGCGGCCTGAACAAGCTGATCGCCTATGCGCAGCTGACCGGGCAGCCGGTGTCGCTGCAGCTGGCCGAAGAGCAGTTGACCGACATCCTCTCGGCCAACCGCCGCCGCATCACCATCGACGAGATCCAGCGCACGGTCTGCCAGTTCTATCGCGTCGACCGCACCGAGATGGCTTCCAAGCGCCGCGCCCGTGCCGTGGTGCGTCCGCGCCAGGTGGCGATGTACCTCGCCAAGGTGCTGACGCCGCGCTCCTACCCGGAGATCGGCCGCAAGTTCGGCGGTCGCGATCACTCGACGGTGATCCATGCCGTGCGCCTGATCGAGGAACTGCGCACGCGCGATGCCGACATGGACGGCGACGTGCGCACGCTGCTGCGGCAGCTGGAAGACTGAGTGGTTTCACGCAGAGACGCAGAGAAGAAATTGAGACGCGGAGAGACTTTGTCCTTGCGGCAAAGCCGCTCGACAATCTCTCCCCAGGCCTCTGACGTGATTTTCAATGGGCAAAGGGGCCTATCGGCCCCGCCCAACCACTCTGCGCCTCCACTTCTTCTCTGCGTCTCTGCGTGAACTCTCTTTCTCTTCCGCCCCGCAGCCCCTAACTGCGTCGCATGACGCCAGATCGCCTCAATCGCTTCGCCCGCCATATCGTCCTGCCTGAAGTCGGCGCGATGGGGCAGGCGAAACTGGCGCGGAGCCATATCGTGCTGATCGGCATGGGCGGCATCGGCTCGCCTGCCTTGCAGTATCTCGCCGGGGCGGGCGTGGGGCGTCTGACGCTGGTCGACGACGACGTTGTCGAGGCGAGTAACCTGCAGCGCCAGACGATCTATGCCGAGCCTGACATCGGCAAGCCCAAGGCCGAGGCCGCCGCCGCTTGGGTGCGTGAATTCGACCCGGCGCTGGAGGTTTCGGCGCATGTTCTACGCATCAACCGGGAGAATGCTGCCAGCCTGATCGCCGGGGCCGATGTGGTGCTCGATGGCTGCGACAACTTCGCCACGCGGCTTGCCGTGTCAGACGCCTGCGTGAAGGCGGGCGTGCCGCTGACCAGCGCGGCGCTGGGGCGGTTCCAGGGGCAAGTCGCGAACTTTGCCGGGCACCGTGAAGACCACGCCTGCTACCGCTGTTTCGTGGGCGATGCCTTCGACGCCGAGGATTGCGACACTTGCGCCGATCTGGGTGTGCTGGGCGCGATGGTTGGCATGGTCGGCGCCTTCGGGGCTATGGCGGCGATGCGCGTGCTGCTGGAGGGGGTCTCGACGCTTGGCGATCCCCAGTGGGGCCAGTTGCACGTTCTGGCCGGTCTCAAGCCTTCCCTGCGCACGATGCGCATTGCGCGCGACCCCGAGTGCAACGGATGTAGTTCTCGCCCCTGAGGGCGCCGTGAGCGGCCCACCCCGCTGCGACTAACTTCACTGCGTTCAGCAAGTCTCGCGGCCCTCCCGCCTGCGGGAGGGCAAGGCACTGTTCGGAGACTCCCCTCCCGCAAGCGGGAGGGGCTGGGGGTGGGCATTCGCAGCAAATACGCCGACCACAGAAAAGGGCGCGGGGACCGAGGTCCGCCGCGCCCTTTCTGTCTGGCCTGAAGCCGCTGCTTACGAAGCGAGCTTGCGCAGCACGTAGTGCAGGATGCCACCGTTCATGAAGTACTCGACTTCGTTGGCGGTATCGATGCGGCACAGCGCGGTGAAGGTCAGCTTGGTGCCGTCCTTGCGCGTGACTTCGACTTCCACGTCCTGGCGCGGCTGCAGGTTGGCAACGCCCTTGATGGTGAAGGTGTCGTCGCCCGAGAGCGCCAGCGAGGTGCGGTTCTGGCCTTCCTTGAACTGCAGCGGCAGCACGCCCATGCCGACGAGGTTCGAGCGGTGGATGCGCTCGAAGCTTTCGACGATGACAGCGCGGACGCCAAGCAGGTTGGTGCCCTTGGCTGCCCAGTCGCGGCTGGAGCCGGTGCCGTATTCCTTGCCCGCGATCACGACCGTCGGCGTGCCGGCGGCCTTGTGCTTCATGGCAACGTCATAGACCGAGCCGACTTCGTCGCCATAGCGCGAGAAGCCGCCTTCGACTCCGGGGACCATCTCGTTCTTGATACGGATGTTGGCGAAAGTGCCGCGCATCATGACTTCGTGGTGACCGCGGCGTGCGCCGTAGGAGTTGAAGTCCGCCTTCGAGACCTGGTGCTCCATCAGCCACTGGCCGGCGGGGCTGTCAGCCTTGATCGAACCGGCCGGCGAGATGTGGTCGGTGGTGATCGAATCGCCGAGGATCAGCAGCGGCTTGGCCTCGATGATGTCGCTGACCGGGGCCGGCGTCATCGACATGCCGTCGAAGTACGGCGGGTTGGCGACATAGGTCGACCCGGCGCGCCACGAGTAGGTTTCCGAACCGGTGACGTTGATCGCCTGCCAGTGCGCGTCGCCCTTGTAGACGTCGGCATAGCGCGCCTGGAACATGGCGCGGTCCATGCAGCCGGCCATGGTGGTGGCGACTTCGCTGTTCGAGGGCCAGATGTCCTTGAGGTAGACGTCCTGGCCGTCCTTGCCCTTGCCGATCGGGGTGGTGGTGAAGTCTTCGACCACGGTGCCCTTCAGCGCATAGGCAACGACCAGCGGTGGCGATGCGAGGAAGTTCGCGCGCACGTCAGGCGAGACGCGGCCCTCGAAGTTGCGGTTGCCGGAGATCACGGCGGCGGCGACGAGGCCGTTGTCGTTGATCGCCTTGCTGATCGGTTCGGCGAGCGGACCCGAGTTGCCGATGCAGGTGGTGCAGCCGTAGCCGACGAGGTTGAAGCCGACCGCGTCGAGGTGCTCCTGGAGGCCTGCCTTGTTCAGGTAGTCGGTGACGACCTGAGAACCCGGAGCCAGCGAGGTCTTGACCCAGGGCTTGGGCTTGAGGCCGAGTTCGTTGGCCTTCTTTGCGACGAGGCCTGCAGCCACCAGCACGCCCGGGTTCGAGGTGTTGGTGCACGAGGTGATCGCAGCGATGGTCACGTCACCGTCGCCGATGTCGAAGTCCTTGCCTTCGACGGGCACGCGGGCCGGAGTCTTCTTGTAGGTGTTCGCCATGTCGGCGTTGAACACGTCGTCGACTTCGGGAAGCGAGACGCGATCCTGCGGGCGCTTGGGGCCGGCGAGCGAGGGCACGACGGTGCCGAGGTCCAGCTCGAGGGTCGAGGAGAAGATCGGCTCGACCGACGGATCGATCCAGAAGCCCTGCTCCTTGGCATAGGCTTCGACGAGGGCGATCTGCGCTTCTTCACGGCCGGTCAGGCGCATGTAGTCGAGCGTCTTCTCGTCGATGCCGAAGAAGCCGCAGGTGGCGCCATATTCCGGAGCCATGTTGGCGAGCGTTGCGCGGTCAGCAAGGCTGAGCGCGGCGAGGCCGGGGCCGTAGTATTCGACGAAGCGGCCGACCACGCCATGCTTGCGCAGCATGTTGGTGCAGGTCAGCACGAGGTCGGTGGCGGTCACGCCTTCCTTGAGCTCGCCGGTGAACTTGAAGCCGACCACTTCGGGGATGAGCATCGAGACGGGCTGGCCGAGCATTGCGGCTTCGGCTTCGATGCCGCCAACGCCCCAGCCGAGCACGCCGAGGCCATTGACCATGGTGGTGTGGCTGTCGGTGCCGACGCAGGTGTCGGGGTAGGCGACGGTGGCGCCGTTCTGGTCGGTCGAGGTCCACACCGTCTGGGCGATGTTCTCGAGATTGACCT
>JBKBUD010000173.1:0-3831 GCA_046290865.1 Novosphingobium sp.
GTCACGTCCCCCGTGAGATTACCGGTCACATCGCCGGTGACACTGCCCGTGACATCACCCGTCAAGTTGCCGGTAACATCGCCCGTGATATTGCCCGTCACGTCGCCGGTCAGATTGCCGGTGACATTGCCAGTAACGTTGCCCGTGAGGTTACCGGTCACGTCGCCGGCCACATTGCCCGTGACATCACCTGTCATGTTGCCGGTAACATCGCCAGTGACATTACCCGTCACGTCACCAGTCAGATTGCCGGTGACATCGCCGGTAACGTTGCCCGTGAGGTTGCCGGTCACGTTGCCGACCACATTGCCGGTGACATTGCCGGTCACACTGCCTGTTAGATCTCCGGAGATGTCGGTGGCGGTAATTGTCGTGGCGTTGATGGTCGTCGCGTTAACCGTACCGGCATTGACGGTCGTTGCGTTCACGGTGTCAGCATTCACAACCTGACCGTGGGCCGGCATGGCCATCAGTGCCACAACCGGCAGCGTAGTGCTGCGCAACAATCTGGTCTTCAGACTCGTCATCTAAACCTCCCGGTAATTTTGGACGCAGAAATTCTATCCGCAGAGCGCTGCGAATAAATAATCGCCGAAATGGCAATTTTATTTGGTCAAATATTCATGGCGCAGCCGGTCAATCTGGAAGCATCGACCCGCTCGTCGCCGCACAACTTGACCTGAGGCTTAACCAAGTCAACTTAAGTGCAATCCAAATTGAACTTGTCTCTCTCGAATTTGGATTATTTCAGGGACACTAGGGCAAGCGATAGCGCAGCAATCTTGCCGGTTGGGGCGGCATCGGCTCTTGGGGACACATCCAATCCGGATCGGCACCGTTATGGAGGCATCAACCACCGGCCTGTCGGTGACTTCGCCTATGACGGTGAAGCGGCGATCCCCTTCGCCACGAAGCAGCGGATTCGCCCAAGGAGGTGCAACTTGAAAACCAGGATCCTGGTGCAACGGCTCGCCATATTGCTCGCGTTCAGTTGCTCATCGATGGCCAGCGCGGCCGGTTACGTGAATGACCGCAAGCAATGGCTGTCGATGAAGCCCGAAGCTCGCGCCGCCTATGCGCAAGGCATGAATGACAGCCAGAACTTCATCTACGCCGATGACACGCTCGCCGAAGCCATGGTCAAGCGGGGACGGACGAAATGCCTGCTCGATCTCAAGACCGGGGCCGACACCATGGCCGAGAACATCACGTTCATGTACAAGAACAACGACTACATGAACCTGCCGCCGTCGGCGATGTACATCATCACGATGGCCAAGATCTGCAAGGTTTACATCGACATCGAACGATCTGCCTTCGGCCTTGGCCCCTCCTGATGCGGTCACGGCAGATTGCGCAGCGTGAAATGCAAAAATCCGTTTTGCAGCTTTGCTAATTCACTTGAGCATGTTGCAGTGATTTGCGCTAAGGGCCGCCTAGCTCAAAAGATTCCGAAGGACTCCCGCCGTGCAAGACACCCTGCTCCGCCAGCGCGAAACGACTGCTCCTGCCAGCGCCGTCCGCACCGACTGGACGCGCGAGGAGATCGCCGCGCTGTTCGACCTGCCGTTCACCGAACTGGTGTTCCGCGCCGCCGAAGTCCACCGCGCCCACCACCGCGCGGGCGAAGTGCAACTGTGCACGCTGCTCTCGATCAAGACCGGCGGCTGCCCCGAGGACTGCGGCTACTGCTCGCAGTCGGTCAAGGCGGACAGCGGCGTCGAGGCCACCAAGCTGATGGAAGTGCAGAAGGTGCTGCAGTCCGCCGCGCAGGCCAAGGACAACGGGTCGAAGCGCTTCTGCATGGGCGCGGCATGGCGCAACCCCAAGGAGCGCGACATGCCGGCGATCATCGCCATGATCAAGGGCGTGCGCGAGATGGGCATGGAAACCTGCATGACGCTGGGCATGCTGACGCCGGGGCAGGCCGCGCAGCTCGCCGAAGCGGGCCTCGATTACTACAACCACAACATCGACACCTCGCCCGAACGCTACGAGGAAGTCATCACCACCCGCACTTTCGCCGACCGTCTCCAGACGTTGGACAACGTGCGCAATGCCGGAATCAACGTCTGCTCGGGCGGCATCGTCGGCATGGGCGAGACGCGTGCCGATCGCGTCGGCTTCGTCCACGCCCTCGCCACGCTCGAACAGCATCCTGAAAGCGTGCCGGTGAACGCCCTCGTGCCGATCAAGGGGACCGTGCTGGGCGACATGCTGGCCGATACGCCGCTCGCCAAGATCGACGACATCGAGTTCGTCCGCACCGTGGCAGTCGCGCGCATCACCATGCCGCTGTCGATGGTGCGCCTCTCGGCAGGCCGCGAATCGATGTCGGAAGCAACGCAGGCACTGTGCTTCATGGCCGGCGCCAACTCGATCTTCACCGGTGACAAGCTGCTCACCGCCGCCAACGTCGGCGACGATGCCGATGCTGCGATGTTCACCCGCCTCGGCCTCAAGCCGATGGAGGGCGAAGAACCCCTCCGTGAATTAAAGGGACGCGCGATGAAGTCCGTCGGAGGCTGCTCGGGAGGCTGCGCCGCCTGATGGCTGACAGCGTAACCCGCACCGGATCGCTGTGGTCGGCGCACACCGCCGATCTTGCAGCCCTCGGCGAAAAAGCCCGCCTGCGCAGCCTTGCTCCCCGGCGCGGGATCGACTTCGCTTCGAACGACTACCTTGCGATGTCCTCCTCGCCCCGGCTCGCGGCGGCAGTGCAGGAGGCCATCGCGCGCGGCGTACCACTCGGCTCGGGCGGGTCTCGCCTCCTGCGCGGCAACGATCCGGAGCACGAACTTCTGGAAGAGGAAGCCGCGCACTTCTTCGGCACTGAATCCGCGCTGTTCTTCTCGGCGGGCTATGCCGCCAACGTTGCGCTGCTCTCCACCCTGCCGCAACGCGGTGACCTGATCGTCTATGACGAACTCGTCCACGCTTCGATGCACGAAGGCCTGCGCCTGACCCGCGCCACGGCGGTCAGCGCCGCGCACAACGATCCGCAGAGCTTCGACGATGCCGCGCGCGAATGGCGTGCCAAGGGCAACACCGGCCGCATCTGGCTGGCCTTCGAGACGCTCTACTCGATGGACGGCGACATGGCTGAGGTCGCCGCAATGGCGCAGGTCGCCGAACGCCACGATGCGATAATGCTGATCGACGAGGCCCACGCCACCGGTGTCTTCGGACCGGACGGACGCGGGATCGCGGCCAGGCTTGATGGCCGGGCAGACACGATCGTGCTGCGCACCTGCGGCAAGGCCATGGGCTGCGAAGGCGCGCTGGTGCTCGGCGCCAAGGTCGTGCGCGACTTCCTCGTCAACCGAGGTCGCCCCTTCATCTTCTCGACTGCCCCCTCGCCGCTGGTCTGCGCCGCAGTGCGCGAGGCGATCCGCATCATGGCAGACGAACCGCAGCGCCGCGAGACCTTGCGCAGTCTCGTCACCCACGCCGAATGCGTGCTCGCGACTTTTGGCGTGGAGGCGAGCGGCTCGCAGATCCTGCCGCTGATCCTGCACGAAGATGCGCGGACCATGGCGGTCGCCTCGGCGCTCCAGGCCAAGGGCTTCGACGTGCGCGGCATCCGCCCGCCGACCGTCCCCCAAGGCACGAGCCGCTTGCGCATCTCGTTGACTCTCAACGCCACGACCGAGGATGTCGATGCTCTCGGTGCAGCTCTGTCCGAAGCCCTGCGATGACCGCTTTCGTCGTCACCGGCACCGATACCGGCATCGGCAAGACGGTCTTCTCGGCCGCGCTTACCGGCGCACTGGGCGCGCATTACTGGAAGCCGGTGCAGGCAGGGCTCGATGACGGAGCTGATCGCGATCA
>JBKBUD010000174.1:0-3811 GCA_046290865.1 Novosphingobium sp.
ATGGCGATGCCTGGGTGAACCTGTTCCCCGAGGACGTCCGCGTCGGGGGCGGTAAGTCGGGCCGCAAGGCACTGCGTGACTGGTTCGACGAGACGCATTCGATGCAGTTCGACGGCACCAGTCATCACATCGGCGGCCACGTGATCGACTTCGACGATCCTGACCACGCCCAAGGCGTGGTCTATTCCAAGAACGAGCACGAATGCGGCGCCGAATGGGTGCTGATGCAGATGATGTACTTCGATCAGTACGAGCGCATCGACGGTCGCTGGTACTTCCGCCGCCGCCTGCCGCTGTACTGGTACGCCAGCGACATCAACAAGTCGCCGGTGGGCGATCGCAAGATGCGTTGGCCGGGCGTGCCGCCCTATCACGGTAGCTTCCACGACCTGTTCCCGAGCTGGAAAACCTACTGGGCGCGACAAGGCCAGCCGCACGATGGTCCGGTAGAGCCGCCCGCGCCCCTGGAAAAGTTCATCGAGACGATGCGCCGCGGTGCGCCGCTCCCCAAACCCCGCGTGCGGAGCTGAACGCCATGGCCGACGTCTTCTCGCCTACGCAGATCGGTGACCTGTCCTTGCGTAACCGGGTGGTCATGGCACCAATGACGCGAGACCGCGCTGGGCCGCTTGACGAGCCGACCGACCTCATGGTCGAATACTATCGCCAGCGTGCTTCCGCGGGGCTCATCGTCACCGAGGGCACTCAGCCCTCGCCCCATGGTAAAGGCTACTGGCGCACGCCGGGGATTCATTCGCCAGAGCAGGTAGATGGCTGGCGCAAGGTGGCCGATGCGGTCCATGGGCAAGGCGGGCTGATCGCGATGCAGCTGATGCACGTCGGCCGTGCGGCGGTGCGAGCCAACAAGGCGGCGGATGCCGAGACAGTCGCTCCAAGCGCCATTCCCTGTCCCGATCCGATCCCTGGCCCCGATGGCGTGCCGGTGCCGACCGAAATGCCGCGCGCATTGACAGTGCCGGAGATTGCGGGCGTCATTGCCGAATACGCAGCAGCGGCGTGCAATGCGCGAGACGCCGGGATTGACGCGGTGGAGCTGCATTGTGCCTCTGGTTACCTGCCGATGCAGTTCCTCTCCTCGAACTCGAACCAGCGCGAGGACGCCTATGGCGGTTGCGCGGCGAACCGGGTGCGGTTCGTGGTCGAGGTGCTGGCCGCGCTGGCGGCAGCGGTCGGGCCGGGGCGCGTGGGGCTGCGCATTTGTCCGGGGGTGACCTTCAACGGCATGGCCGATGCCGATCCTGTCGAGACCTACACCACCTTGCTGAAAGCGATCGACGGGATGGGACTGGCGTATTGCCACCTGATCCACGTTCCCAATGCGGGCTTCGACTCGCTGGATCTGGTCCGCGCCCACTGGTCAGGTGCGGTCATAGAGAACTGCGGGCTGACGCTCGACAAGGCCAATGCGGTGATTGCCGAGGGCAAGGCCGAAGCGGTCTCGTTTGGCTATGCCTATATCGCCAACCCCGACCTGGTAGAACGCTTCCGCTCCGGCGCAGCGCTGGCCAAGGGCGACCGTACCACCTTCTATACCGGCCACGGTGACGACGCGCGCGGCTATACCGATTATCCATTCGCAGGCTGAGAGGGACAGATGGCAGGACTACTCCACGGGCGCACCGCGCTGGTTACCGGTGGCGGCCAGGGCGTCGGGCAGGGCATTGCCCGCGCGCTGGCAGCAGCAGGGGCCGATCTAATGATCGCCCAGCGCGGCATCGATGTTGCCGAGACCGAGGCCCTATACTTGCGCGAGACATATGGCGTGAACGCACTGTCCTTTCAGGTCGACGTGACCGCGCGCGGCGAGGTCGATGCCATGGTCGCGGCTTGCGCTGCCGCGCTCGGGCGGCTCGACATTCTCGTCAACAATGCCGGAGCGAGCTTTCCCAAGCGTCTCGAGAACCACAGCGATGAGGACATGGAAGGCTCGTTCCTGGTCAATTACTGGTCCGCATTCTGGGCGATGCGTGCAGCGTTCCCGTTGATGAAGGCGCACAAGTATGGACGGATCATCAATCTCGGTTCGTTGAACGGGGTCAACGCGCACATGTTCACCGCAGCCTACAACGCAGCCAAGGAAGCGGTGCGTGCGCTGACCCGGACGGCAGCGGTGGAATGGGGCGGGCATGGCATCACTGCCAACGTGATCTGCCCCTCGGCGCTGAGCCCGGCCGCGCGCGACTATTTCGATGCCAATCCGGAGATGGCGCAGGCGATTGTGGGACAGGTGCCTGTGGGCCGCTTTGGGGAAGCGGCGGCAGATATCGGTCCGGTCGCCGTGTTTCTCGCAAGCGAGGCCTCGAGCTACATGACCGGCAACACGCTCTACGTCGACGGCGGTGGTCACATCAACGGCGTCGCCTGGCGGCCCGAAGTCGAGGCCTGAAGATTGGGGACGGACATGATGAAGCGATTGGCAGGAAAGCGTGCAGTCGTGACCGGTGGTGGCCAGGGGATCGGCGCGGCCATCGCGCGGCGTCTGGCCGATGAGGGCGCGGTGGTGGCCGTGCTTGATCTGTCGGCTGAAAAGGCGGGCGAAGTGCTGGGGGCGCCGCATATCGGCGTGGCCTGCGATATTTCCGATACGGCGTCGGTCGATGCTGCCTTTGCGCGAGTTGTCGCCAAGCTCGGCGGCGTCGACGTGCTGGTGAACAATGCCGGGATCGGTAGCGCGCCGGGCGATGGCATGCCCGAATACTACGCCGGCCAAGCAGCGCGGGCAGGGGGCGACGAGAACGCCTTTGCCGACCAGACCATTCACTGCGCCGACGAAGGCTGGAGCCGCGTCCTCTCGGTCACGCTCGACGGCGCGTTCCGCTGCTCCCGCGCGGCAGTGCGTATCATGGTGGAGCAAGGTACTGGCGGAGCGATCGTCAACATCGGCTCCACCGCCGCCCTCGCCGGCAATGGCCCGGTGCCCTATGTCACCGCCAAGGCGGCGGTGCTGGGGATGACCCGCGCCATGGCCCGCGAGCTTGCTCCGCGCGGCATCAGGGTGAATGCGGTAAATCCGGGCGCGACCGAGACGCCGATCTATGCACCGTTGCCCGATGAGGTGAAGGCCGCCGTCGCTGCCGACAGCGTGATGAAGCGCCTGGCCAAGCCCGACGAAGTGGCCGGCGCGGTCGCCTATCTCGTCAGCGAGGACGCGAGCTTTGCCACCGGCAGCACGATCAACGTCAACGGTGGAGCGTGGTTTAGTTAAGCGGTCTGGTCAAAAGCCGTTGTAAGGGCGGCATAGATGGTTTGCCGTTGCCACATCGCCCCGCGCGAAAAGCTCGGGAAGCAGCAGGAGGCAGATGAGCAAGTTGAACGCCACCGCCAGCTTGAACGCGGTCATGACGGCCCTGTCTTTGGCCGCACGCGGCGTGCAGGCCTCGTCCCCGTGCGAGCTATCGCGGCGGTAGGAGTGGGCTGGAATCGGAACCAAGGCAGTCACTCCGCAAAAGCCGGTCGTAAGAGTTGCGTACTTCAAACTCGTATCCAAACCTGTGGTTCCCAAAAATTTCTATGAATTCTTATATTCTCACCTGCCGGTCGCCGTCTCAGCATGACAGCAGCTTGGCCTTAAGGGCCGAGATCTCTTGTCGAATTAGGTCGCGGCCCTTGTCGGCGTAGGCGTTGTCCACCTCGGTAAAAGCCGCCTCGATGTAGGCTGGCCGTACCGTCAGGACAGGCTCGAGGAAGGCCGGAGCAAGGGCGCTGCGCGACCTGGCAAGGTCTGCGGAGATCGCGCCGTTCTTGGCGGCGAGCCGCTGGTTGCGCAAAAGGTAGTCCTGCATGAGCGCCT
>JBKBUD010000175.1:0-3802 GCA_046290865.1 Novosphingobium sp.
CCCCGCTCCAGTGAGCCAAGCTGCTGGTCCTGATGAAGGTAGGTGGCCATCTCCAGCGTGGCGCGCGACAGGACCTGTCCCGGCGTCATCCCCAGCTTGCCGAACAGTTCCAGTTCGCGGTGATAGTTGAACGCGCCGCCAAGGTCGGTGCCGGGGATCAGCAGGATACCCTTGCGGTTCATCTCGATCAGCGTTTCGAGCACCTTGCCATAAGCCGCCACGTACTGCGCGCGCTCCTGCGGTGTGTCGGTCCCGAACAGGGCCTGCTTGAGCTGGCGCTGCTCGGCCGGGGGCATGTGGTCGATATAGTCGACCGCCCCCGGATTGGGCCGCCCGTCAAGCGCGGTCAGCCCGAGTTCGTGGATGCCGATGGTCGGCTCGTGCGCCGTGTGTCGGGAGACCATCGCATCGAGCGTTGCCTGCACCTTGGCCGACTTGATGTCGAGCGCCGGAAACCGGCGCATTGCGGTGAAGCGGAACAGCGTCCGGGTATCCTCGCCGGGGTTCAGCACCCAGCCGAGCATGAGCTGGTTGACATGGGTGATCTCGTCAAACCCTGCAGCGATCATGGCATCGGCACTGGAGAATGCCGGGACGTGCCCCGCCACCCGCATGCCGAGCCGATGCGCCTCGGCCACGACTGCCGGAGCCCAGTCGGGATTCATCGAATTGTAGAGCTTGGCCTGCCAGAAGCCGCGCGCGGCATACTTGCGCACAGCGGCAATGGCTTCGTCCTGCGTCGCCACCAGCGTGCCGTTTCGCGCCGAGAACGGGCTCTTGCCCTCGATGAAGCCGGACCGGACGATGCGCGGCCCGGCCAGTTCACCATTGTCGATCCGCGCCACCAGCTTGTCGAGCACGTCGTCGCGATTGCCCATGTCGCGCACCGTGGTCACGCCTGCCAGCACGTTGAGCAGGGCATCCTGCTGGCCGATGTGGCCGTGCATCTCGTAGAGGCCCGGCACCAGCGTGCCGCCTGCGCCATCGATGGTGGTTTCGCCGGGCGTGCCTTCGCTTCGCGCTGCAACGACTTCGCTGATGCGGTTGCCGAACACCACCACGTCGCGCAGATCGGTCAGCGCCTTGGCCTTCGGATCGAACAGGCGCACGTTGCGGATGCGGACCGGCCCGTCATAGCGTTTGGCGTTTTCGGCCTGCAGCCGCGAAAAGCGTTCGGCCCCGAGCTTTTCGGCAAGCGCGATCAGCGGGCCTTCCGACACCTTCTCGTAGCCCTTGCGCACCAGCACGGTGCTGTCCGTCAGCACTGCAAACAGTTCGCCGGAACCATCCAGCGCCACATAGTCGGGATCGAGGGCAAGACCGCCCAGTTCGTAGATCGTGACATCGATCCTTCCGTCCGGGCCGTCAAAGCTGCGGCGGTCCCTTTCGGTCATCGTTGCGGTTCCGCCGGGCGCTACCGGCAGCGTATGTCCAGGTGCGGCGAGCAGCGCCTTCGAAAGGACGGCCAGATCGAATACCGAACCGTTCTGCGTCACGTAGAA
Organism: Novosphingobium sp.; assembly: GCA_046290865.1. GTDB lineage: Bacteria > Pseudomonadota > Alphaproteobacteria > Sphingomonadales > Sphingomonadaceae > Novosphingobium. The sequence goes on from JBKBUD010000175.1 coordinate 1,503, forward strand.
GCGCGGGGCATCCTTGCCCGCGATCGCCCCCTTGCCGGCAAGGTCGGTCCAGCTTGCACCCGTCGCCGTGCGCCGGAAGCTTTCGTTGACCGCATTGCCGAAGGTGGTCTTTCCGGTGATGCGCCAGTCGACCGGGGCGCCTTCGGCGTCGAGCGTGACCATTTCGCGGATCGTCGGCCCGCGGCCGTTCTGCTTGATGTCGTAATCGATGCTGACCTTGCGCCCCTCGCGGTCCACCACATAGCGGCCGATGTCGACACCTTCGGTCACCATGCGGAACTCGACGGGTTTCGCGCACAGCGGCGATGCGGCGGTGGCGAGTGCCGCCGCGACGAACAGCTTGAACTTCATGGCAGGATTGACCCCGGGAAACGTTGCAATTGCGACGAGGCTAGCCCAGTCAGCGCACCCCGGCCAGAGCCTTCTGCCGCCGCCGCTGTACCGAACTGCCAAGCCCGATCGCCTCGCGATACTTGGCCACGGTGCGCCGCGCGAGATCGAACCCGCGCGCCTTGAGCAGGTCGACCAGCGCGTCGTCCGAGAGGATCGCCTTGGGATCCTCGGCATCGATCAACTGTCGGATCGCGGCCTTCACCGCTTCGGCCGAAGCCCCTTCGCCATCGGAGGAGCCGACGCCCGAGGTGAAGAAGTACTTCAGCTCGAAGGTGCCCCGGTCGCAGTGCAGATACTTGTTCGAGGTCACCCGGCTCACGGTCGATTCGTGCATCGAAATCGCCTCGGCCACGGTCTTCAGCGTCAGCGGGCGCAGATGCGCAACGCCGTGGCGGAAGAAGCCGTCCTGCTGCTTCACCAACTCGGCGGCGACCTTCAGGATCGTCTTCTGTCGCTGGTCGAGCGCCTTCAGCAACCAGTTGGCGTCCGCGAGCTTCTCGCCCAGCCAGGCCTTGGCGTCCTTGGTCATGCAGGCCCCGCGCATCTCGACGTAGTAGCTGCGGTTGACGATCAGCCGGGGCAGGGTCGCCTGGTTGAGCGCGATGTCCCAACCGCCATCCTTGCCATTGCGAATCAGGATGTCGGGCACGACGGCTTCGGCCATCCCGCCGCCAAAGCGCAGCCCGGGTCGCGGGTCGTAGCTGCGCAATTCCGCCAGCATGTCGGTGAAGTCCTCGTCGTCGACCTGGCAAAGTCGCTTCAATCGCGCCACTTCGCCCCGCGCGACGAGTTCCAGATTGTCGATCAACCGGGCCATGCACGGATCGTAGCGGTCCGCTTCTCTGGCCTGCAGCGCGATGCACTCTGCGAGATTGCGCGCGCCCACTCCTGTCGGGTCGAGCGACTGGACCAGCCCTAGCGCGCGTTCGACCACGACCGCCGACAGGCCCAGGGCTTCGGCCACTTCGCCAAGCGGGAGGGTCAGGTATCCGGCCTCGTCGAGCTGGTCGATCAGCCAGCGCGCCACGAACAGCAATTGCGGGTCTGACGTCTCCGCGCCGATCTGTGCATGGAGGTGCTCGGCCAGCGTCTCCTCGCTGCGACCGCGCTCGTCGATGTCCAGCCCTTCAGCACCGCTGCCAATCTCGCGTGATGACGAAAGCTCGAAGGTGCTGGCATCACCGGTGTCGCGGTCGCGGTCGAGCGCGGAAGTGTCGATGTCGAGGGGCCGGTCCTCGGCCACGCGTCCCTCGGATACGAGTTGGTCTACAGGCGATGATTCAAGATGTGTCCGGCGCAGCTCTTCAGGCGCCAGTTCCAACGGTTCGCCTGCAGCCGTCTCGCCGATCTCCAGCAGCGGATTGGCGTCCAGAGCTTCGCCGATGAAGGTTTCGACCTCGAGATTGGACAGTGCCAGCAGCTTGATCGCCTGCTGCAACTGCGGCGTCATCACCAGCGACTGGGTCTGCCGGATGTCCAGCCTTGGCCCGAGCGCCATGTCCTAATGCCCCCCCGAGACCCGCATCAGATGCCGCGTTGGCTCACAGCGTGAAGCCCTCGCCAAGGTAGAGCCTGCGGACGTTGGCATCGGCCACGAGTGCTTCGGGGCTGCCCGCGAACAGCACCTGACCGCCATAGATGATGCAGGCGCGGTCGACGATGTCGAGGGTCTCGCGCACGTTGTGGTCGGTGATCAGCACGCCGATGCCGCGCCCGGAAAGGTCCTTCACCAGATGGCGGATGTCGCTGATCGAGAGCGGGTCGATGCCGGCGAAGGGCTCGTCGAGCAGGATGATCGAGGGCCGCGCGGCCAGTGCACGGGCAATCTCGCAGCGCCGCCGCTCACCGCCCGAAAGCGCCATCGCCGGGCTTGAGCGGAGCCGGGTCAGGCCGAATTCATCGAGCAG
>JBKBUD010000021.1:0-32046 GCA_046290865.1 Novosphingobium sp.
TGGCATTGCCGATGCGTTCGCGGTTGGCCCCGCGATAGAGCATTTCGGGCGCCGCCCCCGCGTTGAAGGCCGTGCCGATCGCCACATCGCCCAGCGGCACGCGCACTTCGCTGCCTTCGCCGGTGGCATCGCGGTGGCGCAGCGCCGCCAGCAGCGCGAAGGCGCAATAGGCCCCGGTGATGAAATCCCACGCGGGCAGGATCTGGTTCACCGGCGGGGCACTTTCCGGGTCCCACTCTTCCGGTCCCGTCATCAGCGGATAGCCGGTGGCCGCATTGACGGTGAAGTCCATGGCCTGACGCCCGTCATGCCAGCCAAGGATGCGCACCGAAACCAGATCGGGCCGTCCCTCGGCCATGCGCGCGTGCGCCATGAAACTGTCCGGCGGCAGATTGGTGATGACCTGCCCGCAGCCGCGCGCCAGTTCCACCGCCAGTTCGCGCCCCTCGTCCGATTGCAGGTCGAGCGCGACGCTCTTCTTGGCGCGGTTCAGGTTCTCCCATGAAAGCGAGCGCCCCTCGCGCGTGGTCAACTGGCGGCGATAGTCCAGCCCGCCGCGCCGGTCGTCGATGCGGATGACCTCGGCGCCCATCTGCGCGCAATAGAGACCCGCCGTGGGCGAGGCCACGAACGAGGAGACCTCGATGATCGAAAGGCCCGACAGAAGCTGGTACATGCCCTACCAGACCGAGCCTTCGCGGGCGAACTCGCGCAGCATGTGCTTGGCGATCTGAAGCTGCATGATCTGGCTGGTGCCTTCGTAGATGCGCAGGATGCGCGCATCGCGGAAGAAGCGCTCGGCCGGATATTCGGCAAGGTATCCTGCCCCGCCGAACACCTGCACGCAGCGGTCCACCACGCGCCCGCAGGCTTCGGAGGCGAAGAGCTTGGCGGCGGCGGCCTTGCGCTGGATGTTTTCGCCGCGGTCGGCCCGCGCGCAGGCATCGGCGATCATGCACTCGGCGGCATAAAGGTCGGCTTCGCTGTCGGCCAGCATGGCCTGAATAAGCTGAAAGTTCGCGATCGGTTCGCCAAAGGCCTTGCGCTCGCTGGCATAGCGGATCGCGGTGTCGAGCGCGCGGCGCCCCATGCCCACGCCCATGCCCGCAACCGAAAGCCGCCCGTTGTCGAGGCTCTGCATCGCGATCTGGAAACCGCGCCCTTCCTCCCCGCCGACCAGCGCCGATCCGGGGACATGCACGTCTTCCATGATGACATCGGCAATGTGCGCGCCCGATTGCCCCATCTTCTTGTCGGGCTTGCCCACGGTGATGCCGGGCGTCGTCATATCCACGATGAAGGCCGAAACATGCGCGTTCTTGGGCAGCGCCTCCTTGGATGTGCGCGCCATGATGAGGCCGATCTTCGCCCAGGGGCTGTTGGTGATATAGCGCTTGGTGCCGTTCAGCCGGTATCCGTTGCCATCGCGCACGGCGGTGGTCTGCATGGCGGCGCTGTCCGATCCCGATCCCGGCTCGGTCAGGCCGAAGCAGGCGATTTCCCCGCTGGCAATGCGCGGCAGCCATTCGGCCTTCTGTTCTGGCGTGCCGAAGTTCTTGATCGCGCTTCCGGTCATGCCGATGTTGATCGAGATGGTCGAACGATAGGCAGGCGCGGCATAGCTCATCTGCTTGACCGTCTCGATATACTGGCTGATGTTCATGCCCGCCCCGCCGAACTCTTCGGGGATGGTGATGCCGAACAGGCCCATTTCGCGCATTTCGCCAAGGATTTCGTCAGGGATGCGGTCCTGCGCGATCACGTCGTCCTCGGCCGGGATCAGCCGTTCGCGCACATAGCGGCGCAACTGCTCGATGAACTGGGCGAAGATTTCGGGGTCCATGCCCGCGTTGCCGGGGTTGGCAGTGCTCATGCTGTGGTGTCCTCAGACCGGATCATAAGGGAAGACGTGCGCGGTCACTTCGTCGGCGCGCGCAAAGCTGCTCTGGAAGGCGGGGATCAGTTCGGACGCAATGCTCGCGGGCGTCCAGCCTTCCAGCTTCACCATCGAGCGCGCCGGGCGAGGCTTGGAAAACAGCACGATCTCGTTCTTGCGGACCGAGAAGATCTGGTTGTTCACGTCCTTTGCCGCGTCCGATGCAAGGAACGCCACCAGCGGGGCGATCTTGTCGGCGCTCATCGCCTTCAGCCGTTCCACCCGTTCCTTCTGGGCGGGCGTTTCGGCCGGGATCGAGGCGGTCATCCGGCTCCATGCAAACGGCGCCACGCAGTTGGACCGCACACCCCAGCGCGCCATGTCGAGCGCGATGGAATGCGAAAGCGCCACAAGGCCCAGCTTTGCCGCCGAATAGTTGGCCTGCCCCACGTTGCCGATCAGGCCGCTGGTCGAGGTGAAATGGATGAAGCTGCCCGATTGCTGCTCGCGGAAATAGGGGGTTGCCGCCTTCGACACGTTGAACGCGCCGGTCAGGTTCACGTCGATGACGCTCGTCCAGTCTTCGTAGCTCATCTTGTGCCAGATCGTGTCGCGCAGGATGCCGGCATTGTTCACCACCGCGTCGATCCGCCCGAAGCGCTGGACCGCATCCTCGATGATGCTGGCCGCGCCTGACGGATCGGCCACGCTGGCAAGGTTGGCCCAGGCCCTGCCACCCGCCGCCTTGATGTCGGCCACGGTGGTCTCTGCCGGCCCGGCATCGCCGCCGTCGCCGCCCTGCGCCACGCCGGGATCGTTCACCACCACGGCCGCGCCTTCGCGCGCGCACAGCAGCGCCACTTCGCGCCCGATCCCGCGCCCCGCGCCGGTTACGGCCACGACCTTGCCTTCCAGCATCCCTGCCATCCGAATCTCCCGCAACGGTGTTCTTGACACGGGTGTTAATTGATCGATTAAATCATTTCAACCACCTGCGCCGCCAATCTGTGCCATTCGCTTCACAATTTGCGGCGATTGTGGTTTAAGTCACGCATCATTCACATTCTGATTGAACGGGAGCAGTGCAGCCATGCGGTTCAAGGGGCTCGATCTCAACCTCTTGGTCGTCTTCGATGCTCTCATGGAAACGCGCAGCGTCACGCGCACCGCCGAACGCATCGGCCTGACCCAGCCTGCCACCAGCGCCGCGCTGCGCCGCCTGCGCGATTATTTCCGCGACGAGATCGTGGTGCCCGTGGGCAAGCGGATGCACCCCACGCCCTTTGCCGAAAGCCTGCATCCCCAGATCCAGCTTGCCCTGCGCGGGGTGGAACGCGCCATCACCGCGCCCACCGCGTTTGATCCCGCCACCTCCAATCGCTGTTTCCGGGTGATCGGTTCGGACTATATCATGGTGGCCGTGCTGGTGCCCCTCATGCACCGCTTCGCCACGATCGCGCCGCATCTGCGGATCGAGATTCTCCTGCCCACCGAACACAGCATCGGCGAACTGGAATCGGGCAGGGCCGATCTGCTCATCACGCCCGAACCGTTCCTTGCCGCATGGCACCCGCACGAAGTCCTGTTCGAGGAGGAACAGGTCGTTGTCGGCTGGGCGCGCAACCCTGTCTTCGCGCGCGGGCTGACCGAGGAGGATTTCCTTGCCGCGGGGCATGTGACGGTGGCTTTCGGATCGAACCGGGTTCCCGCCTTTGCCGATTCCACGCTGGCGCGCATGGGCTGTGATCGGGCCATCGAAGTCACCGTGTCCAGCTTCGCCTCCGCGCCGTGGTTCATCGCGGGCACGTCGCGCCTTGCCGTGCTGCACGAACGCCTCGTGCGCCAGATCGCCAGCCGGTTCGATCTCGCCTGGGCCAGAATGCCTTTCCCGTTCCCGAAGATGAACGAGATGATGCAGTTCCACCAGTCCCGCGCCGACGATGAAGGTCTGGCCTGGCTGCGCCAGCAGATGCGCGAGGTCGCGGCAGAAGCGGCCTGAGGCGCTCACGCGGCGGTGCTTTTCATGCTGCTGAACGCACGATAGCCTTCGGGCGAATATTTTCAGCGCACTGGGTCAAGGTGAAACGTGGCATCCACACCCATGATTTTCCGTCCCGCGCCACCCTCGTGGAACGAAATCTGGCTCGTGTTGGCAATGGCAGCCCTCGTGCTTCTGCTTCTGCTCGGAGTGGTCATTGGCCAGTCTGACAGGGCGATTACCCCCCTGGCATTGTCGGGACTGCTCCTGGCAGGGGCATTCTACCTCCCGGCCCGAAACCGCTTTCCCGGCCGTCCGACGCTCTACATCGACACAGACGGGCTACGCTATGATCGGGGCGGGAAGCAGCAGGTTCTGGCGTGGGCCGACGTGTCCGAGATTCTGAAGGATTTTACCCTTCGGACCATGACTTTCATCTCACGATCGGGCCGTGGCTCGATCAAGGTGCACGCCGACATGGTCTGCGCCGATGGCCGGAGACTGGATACGGTCTTCGACAGCTACTGGAAGCCGCGCACGTCCAGACGCTAGGTCCGGAGGCTGGCGGACGTCTCGCACAGCGCCGTTTCTGGTTCCATGATCGCCACTGTGCCTCAGGGCCGCTGTCTTCAGTGCGAAATGCGCTTTGCGCGCTTGATCGTGCCGGAAAAGGTCAGGACCGCCTCTTCGGCCCCGTTCTCCCCCGCGCGCAGCACGGTGCCGCGCGCAAAGACGAGGCTTCCGCCTGCGCGCACGCATTCCCCGCGTGCGATCAGCAGGTCTCCGGCCTGCGCCCCGCTCACGAATTCGCAGTTCAGCGTCACCGTCACGCCGCTCACCTCGTCACCGCCCGATGCCGCCACCATGAACAGCGAAAAGTCGGCAAAGGTCATGAGCGCCCCGCCGTGGACGATGCCGTGCCCGTTGAGGTTCTTCGCTTCGGGGCGAAAACCCGTCACGATCCCGCGTTCGTCGCGCTTCACGAAGAACGGGCCGGTGCCATCCTCGAACGGATCCTTGCCCGACCACTTCCACCAACCGGCCCACGGTCCTTCGCTGACCGGGACGAAACCTCCCCGGATCGGGGCTTCATGTGTCTCTGCCTTGTTCATGAGCGGCGTTTAGGCATGGCTGGCGGTGCCTGTCGAGAGGCTGGGTCCGCTCAGGCCACTTCCTGCGGCACGCTGGCCATCATCTTGGCCGCAAGGTGCCGTCCCGAAATCCACGCATTCTCCACGCGCGGTCCCAGCAGCCAGTCGCCGCAGACGCCGATCTTCGAATGCTCGCTCCACAGTGCACCCAGATTGCTGCCGGTCGACATGGCATAGCGCCAGCGGTGCGCCGCAGAGACGACCGGTTCGGGCATCAGGATGTCAAGCGCTTCGCCCAGCGAATGCAGCAGCCGCCGGGCCACGTCCTCGGCGCTGTCGTCGATGTGCTTGGCCGACCAGTGCGGGCTGGCCTGCACCACCCATGTTTCCGGTCCCTTGCGGCCGGGCTTGGCCGCGTTGCGCGCCGCCCAGCCGATGATGCCGCAATCGCGCACGGTGTCGCTTGCGCTCGGAACGCGCCCGGCAAAGGCGAACATGCCCGTCCAGCAGGGCTGCGAGCGCGCTGCCAGCGCCGTGGCGGCAAGCGAAAGGTCATGCAGCGCCACGATCGCAGCGGCCTGTTCGGGCGGAAGCGAGACCACCACCGCGTCAAACGGGCCTGCCTCTGCCCGTTCCTCCCTGGCGGTATCGCCCGTCAGGAACCAGCGCCCGTCGCGCTTCACCAGCCCTCGCACGTGCCAGCCGAAGCTCACGTCATGCTGATCGGCCATTTCCTTGACCACCGCGTTCATCGTGGGCACGCCCACCCATGCGCCGGTTCCGGCGGCGGGCCAGGGCGCGGCCACGCCGCTGGCCGACCAGCGCGCCACCTGCGCCATGAAGGCGGGGTCGCGCACGGTGAAATACTGCGCGCCGTGGTCGAAGTGCGCTTCGCCCAGCGGGGTCTGCATCCGCCGGGTGGACATGCGCCCGCCGGGGCCGCGTCCCTTGTCGAACAGCGAAACCTTGTGCCCGGAACGGACCAGCCGGGAAGCACAGGACAGACCGGCCATGCCGGCGCCCACAATGGCAACTTGCATTTTCATGGATGTTTTCGGGCGTTCAGCCACGTCCCATCAGGCTCAGCACTTCCTTGCGGCTGCTGGCGTCCTCAAGGAAGCAGCCGAGCATCCGGCTTGTCACCATGCCCACGCCGTGCGTGCGCACGCCGCGCCCGGTCATGCACCCGTGCTGCGCTTCGATGACCACGGCCACGCCCTGGGGCTGAAGGTTGTCCCAGATGCACTGCGCCACTTCGGCGGTCAGCCGTTCCTGCACCTGCAAGCGGCGGGCAAAGCCGTGCAGCACGCGGGCCAACTTGGAGATTCCCACCACGCGGTCCTTCGGCAGATAGGCGATCGAAGCCGTGCCGATGATCGGGGCCATGTGGTGTTCGCAGTGGCTCTGGAAGGGAATGTCCCGCAGCAGCACCACCTCGTCATAGCCGCCCACTTCCTCGAAGGTGCGCGAAAGGTGCAGCCCCGGATCCTCGGCATAGCCGGCGCAGTATTCGCGCCATGCCCGCGCCACCCGCTTGGGCGTGTCGAGCAGGCCCTCGCGTTCGGGCACGTCGCCCGCCCAGCGGATCAGCGTGCGGATTGCATCTTCCACTTCGGCGGGGACCACCAGCTTGCCGTCCGCGCCGATCACGTCGGCCATTCCCGTCTGCGCGGCGATGGATGGAGAATAGACGTTCATCGGCGGCTGCGCTCCGGATTGCGGCGTTTCGGGATGGTCCCCGGATGCGCCGCACGCCCCTTGCAAACAACACGGACCAAAGGGCACGGGCTGGAAATCGCGCGCAGATCGCCTATATATGCCCCATGTCCATAGCCGAGATGATCGCTTCCAGCCCGACGGCCGCCGTCATCAGCAATCCGCGCCTGCCGGACAACCCGATCATTGCCTGCAACGATGCCTTCGTGGAACTGACCGGCTACAGCCGCGAGGAGATCATCGGTCGCAACTGCCGCTTCCTGCGCGGTTCGGGCACCGAGGATGACAAGGCGCGCATCCTGCGCGACGGCATCTGGCGCAAGCAGCCCGTCATGGTCGAGATCATCAATTACAAGAAGGACGGCACCCGCTTCCGCAACGCGGTCATGGTGGCGCCTATCTTCGATGCCAATGGCGAGGTCGAATATTTCCTCGGCTCGCAGGTGGAAATCGCCGAGGAGCAGGGGCAGGCCAACGATGTGCGGCGCAGCGATGCGGCCGAACGCGTCGAACGGCTGAGCCGCCGCCAGAAGGAAATCCTGGTGCTCATGGCTGCGGGCAAGCTCAACAAGCAGATTGCCTACGAGCTGGGGCTGAGCGAACGGACGGTCAAGATGCACCGGTCTGCCGTGCTCAAGGGCCTCGATGTGAAGACCAGTGCCGACGCCATCCGAGTGGCCATCGAAGCCGGTTTCTGACGCCCGGTCAGATTTTTCGCTTTAATCCTGCGCACACCCCGGTCGGCCGGGCGGCGGGTGCAATTCCGCCCGGCCTTCCGGGGAAGCGTTCACTGTGCCGCTTCAAGCATGGCGCTTTCCTGTGGCGCATCAGCTTCATCCGGCGCAGCGGTAATCTGCAAGTCGTCGATCGCGGCGCCCAGCATGCTCAGCGTGGCATCCACCGCCATGAGGCCGTTCTGCGTCAGCCGCACGAAGGTGCGCCGTCCGTCGCGCCCGTCGTCCTCGCGCTCCACAAGGCCGCGCGCTTCAAGGATGCGTAGCCAGCGCAGCGCGGTCGTCGGCGGCACATGCGCACCGATGCAGGCACTGGTGGTCGGCACGCGCCGCTCCTCGCGCTCGGCGATGTAGAGGTCAAGCAGGATGTCCCAGGTCGGCTCGCCGAACAGGTCGGCAGGCAGGAACTTGTGGCGGCGTCGGCGGCAGGCATAGACCGCGCGGGCAATCGCGGTGTGCCGCGCGATGCTCTGCGGATTAAGCGCCGTGATGGCGGGCACCGGCTGGAGCGAACGGGCGATGCTGCGGCGACCGGCCAGCTGCACCGGGTTGCTTCCAGACGCGGCGCGCATGGAACGAACGGTCATGATCGTGCTCCCCTGAAGGCAGGCCCGCAACCTTTGCATCGGGCCTGAAAGGATGTTTCGGTTCTGACAGAGGCGCGCTTCCGGGGCGGGGGTGATGCTTGCCGCAACCCTCCCCAGGGCTGCGGCAAACCCGCGCCGGTTGCCCGCATCTGTCCTTCGGTATGATGTGGTGCTGGTTGCCGCCGTCGCCTCAGGCGAGACGCCAGCCGCGATAACGGCCAATCCGCTCCTCGCGCCGCATGTGCGCCCAGGTTCCCGCAAACAGGGCCATGGCCTGAATCGCGATCGGCAACTGGGTCATCGCGAAGTAGCCGAAACGGACCAGCGACAGATCGATGATCTTGGCCAGATGGCCCAGAACCACGATGATCTGCGCCGCGCTCACCAGCATCGGCCAGCCACGGTTGGCGCGCAGCGCCACCCACAGCAGAGCCAGAGCGCCCCACCCGTCGATCACGAGATGGCCGGGGTTCACCACGAAGAACTCGGTGAAGCCGAACATGGCGTGGTTGAGGATGTCGAGCACGATGGTTGCAATCAGGATTGCCGCCACCAGCCTCTCCGGCTCATCCCCTTTGCGCAGGGCAAAAGCCAGAATTGCTGCTGTCAGGATCCGCAAGGCCCAGATCACCGTCATTGGCCGAACTCCGGCATCGCGGGATCGCCGGTCCCGCGATGCGTCGGTCGCGTCTGGCCATGGCGCTGATCGCTCATGCGCTGATGGCTCATGCAATGTCCGGTTTTGGCGTGCATTGTCCCTGCCACGCTGTCAGGCGGCACGGACCATGCCAGCGGGACGGGCCGCGTCGGCGCTCCCATCGTCAAGCGAGCCCGCCGCGGGGCAATCGTCAACCAGTCCTGAGCGCACTTCCTGGCCCACGGCCAGCAGCTTTCCGTGCACCCGCGCCAGTTCGCCGCTTGCTTCCAGCACGGCCTTCTGGCTTGCCGCAAGGCGAAGCAGGGCTTCCTGGCCGGTGAACGGGCCAACCGCGGTTTCGCGCCGGGCGCGCACCATCGTTGCCAGCAGATTGGCCTGCCGGATCAGGGCTTCGTCCAGCGCCGCTTCGGCGTCGTGCAGATCGCGGGTGATGCGCAGACCGTGCACGGTCATGGCATTGGCCTGCGTCTTGCCGGACAAGGCATCCTTGCCGTTCGCGGCGGCGGAAAAATCGGTCACGTTGGTCATCTTCATTGTCGCTCCCACCCGTGCGCCTCATCGGCGCACCGGCCCCTGTTCAAAGGGATGGCAGTGCCCCCGCACCGGTCATCCCGTTCCTGACAGAAGATGCCTCAGGGCCGGCCGGCTGGCCGTCAGCCGTCGAGCAGGGTTCCCAGCTGTGCAAACATGCTCAGCCCCCCCAGCACGATCAGGATCAGGAACACCGTCAGGCCGCCGATGAAGCTGAGCCTGACGAGCGTGCCATTCGGCCCGTCGAACATCTCCGGGAGGACACGGTAATCCGCGATGCCATCATTCCGGTCCGCCTTGCCTTGCCCTTCGCGGAGGAAGGCGGGCATGTCGGAGATCAGGCTTGCAGCCGTTCCGGTCTGTGTCGGGGATGGTTGCTGCACCCCTTCCGGTTGGTCTGCCGCGACTGCCGTGTCGTCCTGCTTTGCATCATCGCGGGGCAGGGGCGGAAAGCCGATATGGGATATTTCATATACGGGTTGTTCGTATGTCTCGACGAGCCGCCGGTAGGCCTGCGCCACCTCGCCGCGCGTCGCCACGCCCAGCTTGGCGCGGGCCAGCATGATGCGCTGGTCCACGGTATGGGGCGATATGCCCAGCAGGCGCGATATCTCTTTCGAGGTTTTGTGCTGGATCAGCAGGTCCAGCACCTCGCGCTGTTTTGCGGTCAGCTCCACCAGAGGATTGTCGAACACGTCGCCGGCTACGGTCATCTTTTTTGCAACACCCAGAAAGGCCCGTTTCGGGTTGATAAAGGTAAACACCCGGTCTCGCGATTGTGCCGCAAAACCGCGCGGGTTCCAATGGCTGTCTGTTAACGCGAATGCCGATTCCAACGGCATTTTCCTTAACCAAAGTCAAAAGAGGTGCGAACGCCGGTTTATGGGCAAGCCCGATTTTCTGGTGCATAGCCGGAACTTGCCCTGCGCGCTGAGTGCGCGCCGTTACGAATCGAGAGAGCTGCACTTTGCAGGATAACGCGACCAGAAAGCGCAACACCGGCCTCGCGGTTGCGGCTGCGCGTCTGGTTCTCGCCCTGGCCTTTTGGGGCGTTCTCATCGCCGAACCGTCTCTGCCGTTCCGCGGCTTCGGCTATGGCTACGGTGCGCCGGTGCTGGCAGCCTATCTTGGCTGGGCGCTGCTGCTGCTGGCTGTCGCGCGCTACAGCTGGTGGTATGACCATCGTCTCGCGCCAGTGGCGCAGGCGGTCGACATGCTGGTGCTGCTGGCTTCGGTCTATCTCACCGAAACTCCCGTCAGCGAGTTTCAGACACCGTTCCTCGCCTTTGCGGCCTTCCTGCTGATTTCCTCGATGGTCCGCTGGAACTGGCGTGTGACGGCGCTCACGGCTGCGGCGCTGCTCGTCATCAATCTCGCCGTCGGCCTCACGCTCTACCAGTTCGGCTATCAGATCGACCTGCTGCGCTTTGGCCGTCGCGTCATCTATATCGTGCTTCTCGCCTCCATGCTCCTGTGGCTCAGCACGGCGCGCGGCACCGGGCGCGCGGTAAGCCTGCCCGAAGCGCCGGGCGTTCCCGGAGAGCGGCGCGACAGCGTGATCGATCCCGCGCTCGCCGCGGCTGCCAGCGCGCTCGGTGCCTGGCGGGTGGCGCTCGCCCTTGCCAGCAGCGAGGAGCCGTGGATCGAACTGCGCATCTTCGGCCCCAACGGGATCGACGTGCAACGGCTCATGCCTGATGGCATGGCCGAAGAACTTCTCAACCCCGGCTCGCCTGCCTTGTTCAGCACCCGGCGTCAGCGCCAGTTGCGTCTTTCGGGCGAAGGCGGACTGTGCTTTGCGCGCTCTGGTCCGGTGTCCTCGCTCCTGCTCGACCGGCTCGGCATCGACGAGGGGCTGGTGGCCCCGGTGCGCAGCGTCATGGGGTCGGGCCAGCTTGTCGCCTGGGCCATCGATGGTCCCTGCCGCGATGACATTGCCCTGCTCACCGCGATCGGACAGGAACTGGGCCTTGCGCTCGACCGCGAGGAAACCGCCCGCCTCTCGCGCGTTTCGGCCGCCGATGCGGTGCGTCAGGCGCTTGCCCGCGATCTTCACGACAGCCTTGCCCAGTTCCTTGCGGGCACCCTGTTCCGGCTTGAGGCGCTGCGCCGCTGGATCAGCGAAGGTAACGATCCCGAACCCGAAATCGCCGCCATCAAGAACGCGCTGCGGCAAGAGCAGAGCCAGCTTCGCCAGCTTATCGATCGGCTGCGCCGGGGCGAGGACGGCGAGCGCGAGACCGATCTCGTGGCCGAACTCAGCGATCTGCTCGTCCAGACCGGGGCGCACTGGCACATCCGGACCCGTCTCGATGCGCCAGACCATCCGCTCCTGCTGCCCCTGCACATCGCCCATGAAGTGCGCCAGCTCGTGCGTGAAGGCGTTGCCAATGCCGCCCGCCATGGACAGTGCAGCGCGGTCGAGATCGGGCTTGCCAGCAGGGACGGCACCTTGCACCTTACCATCAGCGATGACGGCGGCGGGTTTGCCAGTGTCGACGGGATGGCCCCGCGGCCCCGGTCGATTGCCGAACGCGTCGCCGCGCTTGGCGGCAGTTTCGAATTGCAGGACACCGCGCAAGGCGCATGTCTCGTGATCGCACTTCCAACCGGAGAACAGGCATGATTCCCGTCCTTGTTGCAGATGATCATGGCTTTATCCGCGCCGGGGTCGAAGCGGTGCTGCGCGGCAGCCCTTTCACCGTCGTGGCAGGGGCGGCAAGCGGCGCGGAAACGCTCGATGCGGTGCGGACGCATGATCCGGCCATTGTCCTGCTCGATATCAACATGCCCGGCATGAACGGGGTCGAAGTGCTCGAAGCCCTGCGGGCGCGCGGCGATGACCGGCCGGTCGTGCTGCTCACCGCGGGCATCAACGATCGCCAGCTCATGGCGGTCATGCGGGCGGGGGTGCAGGGCATCGTCTCCAAGGACGGGGCCGAAGACGGCCTCGTCGATGTGCTGTCGCGGGTCCATGCCGGTCACAAGGCGATTGAACCCGCCATCCTGCAACGCGCGCTCGATCTGTCGCTCCGGCCATCGGGCGAGGGGCCGCTGGGCAAGCTCAACCCGCGCGAGCGCGAAATCGCCGCGCTCGTCGCGCGCGGGATGCGCAACCGCGATATCGGCGCCCAGCTCGGCATCGGAGAAGGCACCGTGAAGGTCTATCTCCACACCATGTATCAGAAGCTCGGCATCGAGAACCGGACCGAACTTGCCCTGCTTGCGGTGAACGATCAGCCCGCCTGAAGCAGCAGGCTGGCGGCGGCCGTATTGCTGATCGGGATGTGGTAGTTGCGGCTCACCTCGGTCATGGGCGTATCGCCCATCGCCCCGCGCGCGGCGATCCAGTTCAGGATCTCCACCCCCTGCGTCCCCGCCAGCTCTGCCACCTCTTCGGCCGAATGGCCGGTCAGCGCTTCGGGATTGGCGGCAAGGTTATCAAGGCAGAACAGGTCGTATTCCGGGTTCATGAATCCTGCGCGCGGCCCGTCAAGCTGGTGCGAAAGGCCGCCCGTGCCACAGATCAGGATGCGCTCGTCGCCGCCCCAGCTCATCAGCGCGCGGTGCACCGCCCGTCCCAGCGCAAGGCACCGCTTCGGGCTGGGCAGGGGATACTGCACCGTGTTGATGGAGATCGGCACCAGCTTCACCGGCCAGGCTTCCACGCCCGGCCACACCAGTTCGAACGGGATCGACACGGCATGATCCACCAGCATCTTCTGGCACGTGGTGATGTCGAACTCGTCGCGCACCAGCGCATCGATCAGGTGCCACGAAAGCGCGGGGTGCCCCTCGAAGCTCTTGTAAACCGGCAGACCCCAGCCCTCGTCGGCATTGTCATACTGTGGCGCGGCGCCCACCGCGAAGGTCGGCATCTTGTCGAGGAAGAAGTTCAGCCCGTGGTCGTTGGAAAATACCACCGCCACATCGGGCCTCTCCTTGGCCAGCCATGCGCGGATCGGCGGAAACCCGTCGAAGAAGGGCTTCCAGTAGGGCGTTTCCTGATCGCCGCGCACGATCGCCCCGCCGATGCCCGGCACGTGGCTGGTGAAATAGCCGCCGATGATCTTTGCCATCACACCGCCTCCCGCACTCTGGCACCCTGTGGGATCGCCTCGGCCTGACGCACCAGCATCGCCTTGAACGCGTCAACCGACATGCCCGTCTGCAGCGCGCCCAGGTCCTGCACGCCCAGTCCGAAGATCCCGGCCAGCTTGGCCAGATAATAGACGTTTCCGCCCGCCTCCAGCATTGCCAGCACATCGCGCCGCGCCACCGCATCGCGCTGCTCTTCGGTCAGGCCGAACTTCGCGCAGTATGCTTCCTCGTCCGCCAGAAACGCCTTGCGGTTGGCTTCCTCGTTGAAGGAAAAGCACATGGCGTTCAGCGCATAGCCGCGCCTTGCCAGATCGCCATCGAACAGCGGTATCGCCTTGCGCCGCGCATTGTCGTCGCGAACCGGATCACTCGTCATCGAATCGCCCTCCCACAACAGGCTTGATGACGGCAATTGATATGCAACACATACAATCCCGCCTTGACCCAGATCAAGGCAGTGCCGGCATGTGCGCCCCTGCCATCGGTCATGGGCTTGCGGCACCGGCCGACCGCGTTCGATGAAACGAACGGTTGCACCCGCCATAGGTAACGTAACGGAATATCTCCGCCCCCGGCCCGGCGGTAAACACAGGCGCCATGCCGCTCTCCAACGCCGAACGCCAGCGCCGCTATCGCCAGCGCCTCAGGGCGAAGGCGGCCGGTGCCAACGTGGTCGAACAGGTGCGCCTTGCGGTAGAGCGGGCCGTCCACGCCCTCTGGGCCTATCACGAAAGGCCGGGGCCGGGCGGCGTCCTGTGGTCGAATATCGATGGCTGCCACACGCTCGATCAATACCGGTCAGAACTTGAACGCTCCCCCGCCAATCTCATCCAGGCCTGCCGCGCCTTCCTCCCCGGCTTCGAAGGGCTGACTCCGGCCGAGGCGCGCATCATCGCCGATGTGATCGAGATCGCCGATGCCCTGCGGCTGGCCGCGCCCACGCCCATCCACATCCCCGAAGTCGACTGACCGGCCCTCGCCGCGCGCACGCTCGCGCAGCATGGCATCGCGCATGTCCAGCAACCGGGCGCGCAAGGATCGGCGCACCTCGTCCGCCTGGGCCTCGCGTTCGGCTTGCCACTGCGCCAGCCATTCGGCCCGCAGGCTTTCATAGATGGCATGGCCCGGCCGCAGATCGGCAAGCCGCACGGCGCCGAATTTTTCCGGCCGCCGCGCGCGCAGCAGGAACATCAGCAGCGCCGTGTTGTGGTGCGTCCACGTCCCCACCACCTGCCCGCCCGAAACGATGGGCCGCTCCTCCCCGGCAATCGCCCGCTCCAGCGCACAATCCTCCAGCCGTGAATAGCCCCGCTCCACCGCCGCATCCCACGCCCGCGCAAAATCCTCGGCCCCCGCCCGATGGCGCAATTTGTAAAGCGCCTCCATCGAAGCCCCGATGCTCCGCGCCGCATGGCTGACAATCCCCGTCGCCGCCAGCACGGCAATGAAGCGCCGCTGCTTGTCGGGCGTGATCGAATTGCGCCGCGGCGCCACATGCACATAGGGCGCAAAGTCCAGCAGCGAATCGTCCACGTCATCCACGCGCCGCACCCGCGAAGTCCGCTGCCGTGCCACATGCCCGGCCGGGCTGTCCCCGCCACGCGCTTTCCGCTCGATCTCATCCATACTCCAGATTAACCCATACGGTTAAATGTAGGAAAGCGGAAACTGCCAACGGAAAAGAGCGAAGGAAAAAAGGCGAGGGCCATCGCCCTGGCATGCCCCGGAATCGGGCATGATGGACAAGTTTCGACCACTGTGCGCCGTTCCGAGGCGGTGGCAGGAATGTCGCGTTACGCTAACCCCGGCAGTCCCTTGCTCCATGCTCCGTTGATCAACGGCCCGCGGTAAATGAACGGCTTGATAAATTCGCAGTCCGGACCCGGCTGGACACTTCTGGAAGTGTCGGCGAGCAACAGGCTTGCCCCAGTTTCTGTTAGTTCGTCGTCGCGACGCACCCCTTGACCCCACCTCCAAACCCGCCTAAGGGCGCGCACTTCCACAGGTGCGGCCTCGCTGTGCCTCTGGCTTGAGCTGAACATTGCCGGTGCGTCTGGTTCTGCCAGGTAATCCGTCAAAGTAACCCGGCGGCGAAAGTTGCGGGTGGAGCGTTTCGGTTCGTGATTGCGTGCGGGGGAAGGGGCCTTGCGGCCCGGCTTTCCCGTTTTGCGCATTTGCGGCATCCGCATTCCTTCACCTTCGGCCCGAAGCGCCAGAACTACAGGTGAAGTTTTCACATGCCCACGATCAATCAGCTGGTCCGCAAGGGCCGCGAACCGCAGAAGGCCAAGTCCAAGGTCCCTGCGATGGAGCAGAACCCGCAGAAGCGCGGCGTCTGCACCCGCGTCTACACGACCACCCCGAAGAAGCCGAACTCGGCTCTCCGCAAGGTCGCCAAGATCCGCCTGACCAACAGCCGCGAAGTCATTTCGTACATCCCGGGTGAAGGCCACAACCTGCAGGAGCACTCGGTCGTGCTCATCCGCGGCGGCCGCGTTCGCGACCTTCCCGGCGTTCGCTACCACGTCCTGCGCGGCGTGCTCGATACGCAGGGCGTCAAGGACCGCAAGCAGTCCCGCTCGAAGTACGGCGCCAAGCGTCCGAAGTAAGGTTCAATAGGGTCTAGGTCCTTCGCTTCACCCAGCCACCGACCAGGTGGCTTCTGGGTGGCCGGCCAAAAAGGTCGGAAACGCGGAGCGGGCCGGAGCCGGAAGGCACACCCGGATGGGTGGGCCGCACTCCGAAGGAGTACACAATATGTCACGTCGTCGTCGTCCGGAAAAGCGGGTCATCCTGCCCGATCCGAAGTTCGGTGATCAGGTTCTGTCGAAGTTCATGAACAACCTCATGCTCGATGGTAAGAAGTCGGTTGCCGAAAGCATCGTCTACGGTGCGCTCGAAACCATGCAGACCCGTGCGAAGGCGGACCCGGTCCAGCTCTTCCACGATGCGCTGAACAACGTCCGTCCGCAGATCGAAGTGCGCTCGCGCCGCGTCGGTGGTGCGACCTACCAGGTCCCGGTCGAGGTTCGCCCCGAGCGCGCCCAGGCTCTCGCCATCCGCTGGCTGATCACGGCTGCGCGCAACCGTTCGGAAACCACGATGGCCGCGCGCCTCTCGGCCGAACTGCTTGATGCTGCCAACAACCGTGGCAACGCCGTCAAGAAGCGTGAAGACACCCACCGCATGGCCGACGCCAACCGCGCGTTCAGCCACTACCGCTGGTAAGTCTGGTCCGTCTTTAAACGGTCACGAACGTAACCATATGGGCGGAGCCTCCCCGGCTCCCCCATAGACCCAAGGAATAGCACCATGGCACGCAGCCATCCGCTCGAGCGCTATCGCAATTTCGGCATCATGGCGCACATCGACGCCGGCAAGACGACGACGACCGAGCGCATCCTCTACTACACCGGCAAGTCCTACAAGATCGGCGAAGTCCATGACGGCGCCGCTACCATGGACTGGATGGAGCAGGAGCAGGAGCGCGGCATCACGATCACGTCGGCCGCCACCACCTGCTTCTGGAACGACCACCGCCTCAACATCATCGACACCCCCGGCCACGTCGACTTCACCATCGAAGTCGAACGTAGCTTGCGCGTGCTCGACGGTGCCGTAGCCGCCTTCGACGGCGTCGCCGGCGTCGAACCCCAGTCGGAAACCGTGTGGCGCCAGGCGGACAAGTACAACGTCCCCCGCATGTGCTTCATCAACAAGCTCGACCGCACCGGCGCAAACTTCAAGTACTGCGTCCAGACGATCATCGACCGCCTCGGCGCAAAGCCTGCGG
The DNA here is from genome assembly GCA_046290865.1 of Novosphingobium sp. Classification (GTDB taxonomy): domain Bacteria; phylum Pseudomonadota; class Alphaproteobacteria; order Sphingomonadales; family Sphingomonadaceae; genus Novosphingobium. Next base: position 17,066 of record JBKBUD010000021.1, read on the forward strand.
TGCTGTATCTCCCGATCGGTGCAGAGAGCGACTTCAAGGGCCTCGTCGACCTCGTCGAACAGCGCGCGATCATCTGGAAGGATGAATCGCTCGGCGCGGAATTCTTCTATGAAGAAATCCCGGCCGACATGGCGGACGAAGCTGCCGAGTACCGCAACAACCTCATCGAACTCGCCGTCGAACAGGACGACGAGGCGATGGAAGCGTATCTCGAAGGCAACGAGCCCGACGTCGCAACGCTGAAGGCGCTCATCCGCAAGGGTACGCTCGGCCAGGCCTTCGTGCCGGTGCTGTGCGGTTCGGCGTTCAAGAACAAGGGCGTCCAGTGCCTGCTCGATGCAGTCGTGGACTACCTGCCTTCGCCGCTCGACATCGAGGACGTGCAGGGCATCAACCCCGACACCGACGAGCCGGACAGCCGCGCGACGTCGGACGACGCGCCGTTCTCGGCGCTGGCGTTCAAGATCATGAACGACCCGTTCGTCGGCTCGCTGACCTTCACCCGCATCTACTCGGGCACGCTGACCAAGGGCAGCTACCTGAACTCGGTGAAGAACAAGAAGGAGAAGGTCGGCCGCATGCTGCTGATGCACTCCAACAACCGCGAAGACATCGAGACCGCCTATGCCGGCGACATCGTTGCTCTGGCCGGTCTGAAGGAGACGACCACGGGCGACACCCTGTGCTCGGAAAAGCAGCCGATCATCCTCGAGCGCATGGAATTCCCCGAGCCGGTCATCGAACTGTCGGTGGAACCCAAGACCAAGGCCGACCAGGAGAAGATGGGCATCGCGCTCAACCGTCTCTCGGCCGAGGACCCCTCGTTCCGCGTCTCGACCGATCACGAATCGGGCCAGACGATCATCAAGGGGATGGGCGAACTCCACCTCGAAATCCTTGTCGACCGCATGAAGCGCGAGTTCAAGGTCGAGGCGAACGTCGGTGCGCCGCAGGTGGCCTACCGCGAATACCTCGCCAAGCCGATCGACCTCGACCACACCCACAAGAAGCAGTCGGGTGGCACCGGCCAGTTCGGCCGCGTCAAGGTCAAGGTGACGCCGGGCGAGCGTGGTTCGGGCTTCGTCTTCAAGGACGAGATCAAGGGCGGTAACATTCCGAAGGAATATATCCCCGCGATCGAAAAGGGCTTCCGCGAAACCGCGCTGACGGGCTCGCTGATCGGCTTCCCGATCATCGACTTCGAAGTCCTGCTTTATGACGGTGCGTACCACGACGTCGACTCGTCGGCCCTGGCCTTCGAAATCTGCGCCCGCGGTGCCATGCGCGAAGCCGCCCAGAAGGCCGGCATCAAGCTGCTCGAGCCGATCATGAAGGTCGAAGTGATCACGCCGGACGAATATCTCGGCGACGTGATCGGCGACATCAACTCCCGTCGTGGCCAGATCCAGGGCACCGACAGCCGCGGCAATGCCCAGGCCGTCGTCGCCATGGTGCCTCTGGCAAACATGTTCGGCTACGTGAACCAGCTCCGCTCGTTCACCCAGGGCCGTGCAAACTACTCGATGTTCTTCGACCACTACGACGAGGTCCCGGCGAACGTCGCGACCGAGCTCAAGGCGAAGCTTGCATAAGAGCACGGATAGCATTAGGGGCGGCGCTCGATTCAGCGGGTGCCGTCCATTTCCCGCAGTATCTGCACACATTGAAAAGAAGGTTTGAACAATGGCCAAGGCTAAGTTTGAGCGGACCAAGCCGCACTGCAACATCGGCACCATCGGTCACGTCGACCACGGCAAGACCACGCTGACCGCCGCAATCACCAAGGTTCTCGCTGAGACCGGTGGCGCGACGTTCACCGACTACGCGAACATCGACAAGGCTCCGGAAGAGCGCGAGCGCGGCATCACCATCTCGACCGCACACGTCGAGTACGAAACCGCCAACCGTCACTACGCGCACGTCGACTGCCCGGGTCACGCCGACTACGTGAAGAACATGATCACCGGTGCCGCCCAGATGGACGGCGCGATCCTGGTCGTGAACGCTGCTGACGGCCCGATGCCGCAGACCCGCGAGCACATCCTGCTCGCCCGCCAGGTCGGCGTGCCGGCTCTGGTCGTGTACATGAACAAGGTCGACCAGGTCGACGACGAGGAAATCCTCGAGCTCGTCGAACTCGAAGTTCGCGAACTGCTGTCGTCGTACGACTTCCCGGGCGACGATATTCCGATCGTCAAGGGTTCGGCTCTGGCCGCTCTCGAAGGCCGTGACGACAACATCGGCCGTGATTCGATCAATGCGCTGATGGCTGCTGTTGACGAGTACATCCCGCAGCCGCCGCGTCCGACCGACAAGCCCTTCCTGATGCCGGTCGAAGACGTGTTCTCGATCTCGGGTCGCGGCACCGTGGTGACCGGCCGTATCGAAACCGGCATCGTCAAGGTTGGTGAAGAAGTCGAAATCGTGGGTCTGAAGGACACCATGAAGACGACCGTGACTGGCGTCGAAATGTTCCGCAAGCTGCTCGACCAGGGCGAAGCCGGCGACAACGTCGGTGCGCTGATCCGCGGCATCAAGCGTGAAGAAGTCGAGCGTGGCCAGGTTCTCTGCAAGCCCGGTTCGGTCAAGCCGCACACCGAGTTCTCGGCTGAGGTCTACGTGCTGTCGAAGGACGAAGGTGGCCGTCACACGCCGTTCTTCGCCAACTACCGCCCGCAGTTCTACTTCCGCACCACCGACGTGACCGGCGAAGTGATCCTTCCCGAGGGCACCGAGATGGTCATGCCGGGCGACAACGTCACCCTGGCTGTCAAGCTGATCGCTCCGATCGCGATGGATCCGGGTCTGCGCTTCGCAATTCGCGAAGGCGGCCGTACCGTCGGTTCGGGGGTTGTCAGCACGATCACGAAGTAATATAGGCCGCGCACCGGCGGGGAGATTCGCTCTCCTCGCCGGTCGGTTTTTTACTGACTGATCGCTTTTGGACAGTTGGCCCGCTCTCCCCGAGCTTCAGAAAATGGGGTGGGGTAGAGGGCAGGTCGACTGGCCTTTTTGTTTTTGCTCTTTCGCATCGGTAAACGGACATGGACGCCCAGAATATCCGCATTCGCCTCAAGGCCTTTGATCATCGTGTGCTCGACCAGGCCACTGGAGAAATTGCAGATACCGCCCGCCGCACCGGCGCGCTGATCCGGGGCCCCATTCCGCTCCCGACGCGCATCGAGAAGTTCACCGTGAACCGCGGTCCGCACATCGACAAGAAGTCGCGCGAGCAGTTCGAGGTCCGTACCTACAAGCGCCTGCTCGACATCGTGCAGCCGAATGCGGCCACTGTCGACGCGCTGATGAAGCTGGACCTCGCGGCCGGCGTGAACGTCGAGATCAAGCTGGCCTGAGGTTGCTGATCGAGCGAGCTGCCGCAAGCAGTGTCCGCTCCGGCCGGGTCGTCCGTAACGACCCAAAGTTTCTGGTCGGACTTGTTCGGCCAAGACCTTCATCTCGATGAAGGGCCAGAGTTTCCGGGGTAACAAAAGCCTCGTTGACAATGGGATACCTCCGGCACCGTCCTTCGGACACCGCCGGGCAAGCGTCCCCCGATTGCTTCCGTTCATGCGGTGGCATTCAGCCCGGTCGGGGGCGCGCTTCACATACGGGCTGAACACGCATGTCGGGATGGGCCCGGCATGCCTCTGTTATGGAGTATGGATCATGCGCACCGGCGTGATCGCGAAGAAGGTGGGGATGACCCGCCTTTTCCAGGAAGATGGTCGGCACGTGCCGGTCACTGTCCTGTCGCTAGAAAATTGCCAGGTGGTTTCGGTTCGCACTGAAGATCGTGACGGTTACGTCGCGGTTCAGCTCGGTGCCGGCGAAGCCAAGCAGAAGAACGTTGCCAAGCCGCAGCGCGAGCACTTTGCCAAGGCAGAAGTTCCGCTGAAGATGGAAGTCGCCGAGTTCCGCGTCGCTGATGATGCGCTGCTCGACGTCGGCTCGACCATCGCCGCTTCGCACTTCGTTCCTGGCCAGTATGTCGACATCACCGGCAACACCCAGGGCAAGGGCTTCCAGGGCGCTATGAAGCGCTGGGGCTTCGGCGGTATGCGCGCCACCCACGGTGTTTCGATCTCGCACCGTGCCCACGGTTCGACCGGTAACCGCCAGGATCCGGGTCGCGTCTTCAAGAACAAGAAGATGGCCGGCCACATGGGCGACCGTCAGCGCACCCAGCAGAACCTCGAAGTCGTCCGCACCGACGACGAGCGTGGCCTGATCTTCGTGAAGGGCTCGGTCCCTGGTTCGAAGAATGCCTGGTTGCTGGTTCGCGATGCCGTGAAGGTCTCGCGCCACGCGGAAGCGCCCTATCCCGCAGGCCTCAAGCAGGCCGCCAACAGCAATGACTCGGTAGCTGCCGACACCCCGGCGGACAACGTCGCGGCTGTCGAAGCCACCGAAGGTCAGGAGGGCTAAGTCGTGAAGGTTCAGATCCTCAATCTCGACGGCACGGCCGGTAAGGGTGAAGTCGAACTGTCGGACGACGTGTTCGGCATCGAGCCCCGCACCGACATCCTGCACCGCGTGGTGACCTGGCAGCTTGAAAAGCGCCGTGGCACTGCCCGCAAGGCTCGTGAACGTTCCGACGTCGCGCGCACCGGCAAGAAGTTCGGCAACCAGAAGGGCGGCGGTACCGCTCGTCACGGTGACCGTGCAGCTCCGATCTTCATCGGCGGCGGCAAGGCCCATGGCCCGCGCGTTCGTGACTTCAACCCCTCGCTGAACAAGAAGGTTCGTGCGCTCGGTCTGAAGATGGCGCTGTCCTCGAAGGCCAAGGCTGGTCTGGTGATCGTCGACAACCTCGACGTTGAAGCCAAGACCAAGGCTCTGGTCGCAGAGCTGGGCAAGGCCAACTGGGGCCGCAAGGTCCTCGTGATCGACGGCGATGCGGTCAACGACAACTTCGCCAAGGCCGCCCGCAACATCGTCGGCGTCAACGTGCTGCCTGCGGTCGGTGCGAACGTCTACGACATCCTGAAGCATGACACGCTGGTGCTGACCCGCGCTGCTGTCGAAAAGCTGGAGGCGCGTTTCAATGGCTAACGCAATCGACACGCGTCACTACGACGTGATCGTGGCTCCCCACATCACCGAAAAGGCGACGCTGCTCAGCGAAAACAACGCCGTGGTCTTCAAGGTCGCCGAAAAGGCAACCAAGCCGGAGATCAAGGCAGCGGTCGAAGCCCTGTTCAACGTCAAGGTCACCAAGGTGAACACCCTGACGCAGAAGGGCAAGACCAAGCGCTGGAAGGGCAAGCCCTACAAGCGCTCCGACGTCAAGAAGGCTGTCGTGACCCTGGCTGCTGGCCAGTCGATCGACGTCACCAGCGGGATCTGAGGCTAGACCATGGCACTCAAGAGCTACAATCCGACCAGCCCCGCCCGGCGCGGCCTGATCCTCGTCGACAAGTCGTCGCTGTGGAAGGGCAAGCCGGTCAAGGCGCTGACCGAAGGCAAGTCGAAGACCGGCGGCCGCAACAACAAGGGTCATGTCACCTCGCGTGGCATCGCCGGTGGTCACAAGCAGAAGTACCGCTTCATCGACTTCAAGCGTCGCAAGTGGGACATGCCGGCGACCGTCGAGCGTCTGGAATATGACCCCAACCGTACGGCGTTCATCGCTCTCATCAAGTATGAGGACGGCGAGCAGACCTACATCATCGCTCCGCAGCGTCTCGCCGTTGGCGATACCGTCGTTGCCGGCGAGAAGACCGACGTGAAGCCTGGCAACGCCATGCTCCTGTCGCAGATGCCGGTCGGCACCATCATCCACAACGTGGAGATGAAGCCGGGCAAGGGCGCGCAGATCGCACGTTCGGCAGGCACCTATGTCCAGCTCGTCGGTCGTGACCGCGGCATGGTCATCGTTCGCCTGAACTCGGGCGAGCAGCGCTACCTGCGCGGTGACTGCATGGGCACCGTCGGTGCCGTGTCGAACCCCGACAACGCCAACACGAACCTTGCCAAGGCCGGTCGCAACCGCTGGCTCGGCAAGCGTCCGCTGACCCGCGGCGTTGCCAAGAACCCGGTCGACCACCCGCACGGTGGTGGTGAAGGCCGTACTTCGGGTGGCCGTCATCCTGTGACTCCGTGGGGCAAGCCGACCAAGGGCGCCCGCACCCGTCACAACAAGTCGACGGACAAGATGATCATTCGTTCGCGCCACGCGAAGAAGAAGAGGTAAGACCACATGGCACGTTCCGTCTGGAAGGGCCCCTTCGTCGAGCTGCACCTCCTGAAGAAGGCGGAAGCCGCTCAGGACGCAGGTTCGCGCGCTGGCCCGATCAAGACCTGGTCGCGTCGTTCGACCATCATTCCGCAGTTCGTTGGTCTGACGTTCAACGTCTACAACGGACACAAGTTCATCCCGGTTTCCGTCTCGGAAGAGATGGTCGGCCACAAGCTTGGTGAATTCGCGCCGACGCGCACGTTCCCCGGCCACGCCGCGGACAAGAAGGGCAAGCGCTGATGAGCAAGCCTAAGGCACCCCGTCGCGTTGGCGACAAGGAAGCGCTGTCGGTCGGCACGCAGATCCGCGGTTCGGCGCAGAAGCTGAACCTCGTGGCTGCGCTGATCCGCGGTCACAAGGCCGAAGACGCGATGAACATCCTCGCGTTCTCGAAGAAGGCCATGGCGGTTGACGCACGCAAGGTTCTCGCTTCGGCGATCGCCAACGCGGAAAACAACCACAACCTCGACGTCGACGCTCTGGTCGTGGCGGAAGCCTCGGTCGGCAAGTCGATCACGATGAAGCGCTTCCACACCCGTGGTCGCGGCAAGTCGACCCGCATCCTGAAGCCGTTCTCGCGGCTCCGGATCGTGGTCCGCGAAGTTGAGGAGGCCTGATCATGGGTCACAAGTCGAACCCCATCGGTCTGCGCCTGCAGATCAACCGCACCTGGGACAGCCGCTGGTACGCGGAAGGTCGCAACTATGCGCAGATGCTCAAGGAAGACCTTGAGATCCGCAAGTTCATCGTCAAGACCCTGCCGCAGGCAGCGATCTCGAAGGTGGTGATCGAGCGTCCTGCCAAGCTGTGCCGCGTGTCGATCTATGCCGCTCGTCCGGGCGTCATCATCGGCAAGAAGGGCGCGGACATCGAGAAGCTTCGCTCGAAGCTTGCCACGATGACCGGCAGCGACGTGAAGCTGAACATCGTCGAAATCCGCAAGCCGGAAATCGACAGCAAGCTCGTGGCCCAGGGCATCGCTGACCAGCTGGTCCGCCGCGTTGCCTTCCGTCGTGCGATGAAGCGCGCCGTGCAGTCTGCCCTGCGTCTTGGGGCCGAAGGCATCAAGATCACCTGCGGCGGCCGTCTCGGCGGTGCGGAAATCGCCCGCGTCGAATGGTATCGCGAAGGTCGCGTTCCGCTGCACACGCTGCGCGCGAACATCGACTATGCCGAAGCCGAGGCACTGACCGCCTACGGCATCATCGGCATCAAGACCTGGATCTTCAAGGGTGAGATCCTCGGTCACGATCCGATGGCCCAGGACCGACTGATGATGGAAGCGCAGACTTCCGGCGTCCGTCCGGCTCGTTGATCCTCGAGGTTAGAGAAGCACCATGCTGCAACCGAAGAAGACCAAGTTCCGCAAGACCTTCAAGGGCCGCATCCACGGCCTGGCCAAGGGTGGCACGGACCTGAACTTCGGCTCCTACGGCCTCAAGGCCCTGGAACCGGAACGCGTTACCGCTCGCCAGATCGAAGCGGCCCGCCGTGCGATCACGCGCCACATTCGCCGTCAGGGCCGTCTGTGGATCCGCGTGTTCCCCGACGTGCCGGTCTCGAAGAAGCCCGCCGAAGTCCGCCAGGGCAAGGGCAAGGGCTCGATCGAATACTGGGCAGCCCGCGTCAAGCCGGGCCGCATCCTGTTCGAACTGGACGGCGTCCCCGGCCCGCTCGCGGCCGAGGCATTCAGCCGCGCCGCGATGAAGCTGCCGATCAAGACGAAGGTCGTTGCCCGCCTGGGTGACACTTCGCACCTTGGCGGCGAGTGATTGGGAGTCGAATGATGGCCAAGATCGAAGACCTTCGCGCCAAGAGCGACGACCAGCTGAACGCTGAACTCGCCGAGCTGAAGCGCGAGCAGTTCAACCTGCGTTTCCAGGGCGCGACGAACCAGCTTGAGCGCCCCGCGCGCATCAAGGAAGTCCGTCGCGACATCGCGCGCATCAAGACGCTGCAGACTGAGCGTTCTCAGTCGGCCCAGGCGTAAGGAAGCTACTATGCCCAAGCGTATTCTGGTCGGAACCATCGTTTCCGACAAGACCGACAAGACCGTGGTCGTGAAGGTCGAGCGCAAGGTGAAGCACCCGCTCTACGGGAAGATCATCCGCCGCTCGAAGAAGTATCACGCCCACGACGAGGCGAATGCCTTCAAGACCGGCGAGACCGTGCGCATCGAAGAGACCGCGCCGATCTCGAAGCTGAAGACGTGGAAGGTCATCGACCGCGTCCAGGCCGGCAAGGGCACCGCCATCGAAGCGGACGTCTGATAGGTCGTCAGCCAAAGTTTGGGGTTGCTTCACGGCAGAAGTCGTGTAGCGGCCCCGGCTACTGTTTTGGAACTGCCGGACTGGTTCCGGCAAGCCAGTGAGAAGGAACCGGATCAATGATCCAGATGCAATCCAATCTCGACGTGGCGGACAACAGCGGCGCCAAGCGCGTCCAGTGCATCAAGGTACTGGGTGGCTCGAAGCGTCGGTTCGCAAGCGTCGGCGACATCATCGTGGTGTCGGTCAAGGAGGCGCAGCCGCGTGCCCGCGTCAAGAAGGGCGACGTGCACCGCGCCGTCATCGTTCGCACGAAGAAGGACGTCCGTCGCACCGACGGTTCGGTCATCCGCTTCGACAGCAACGCCGCCGTGCTCGTCGGCAAGAACGAAGAGCCGATCGGTACGCGTATCTTCGGACCCGTCGTTCGCGAACTGCGCGGCAAGGGCTTCATGAAGATCATCTCGCTCGCGCCGGAGGTGCTGTAATGGCTGCCGCGAAGATCAAGAAGGGCGACACCGTCGTCGTTCGTTCGGGCAAGGACAAGGGCCGTACCGGCACCGTTCTTCAGGTCCTTCCGAAGGATGAGAAGGTCGTGGTGCAGGGCGTGAACATCGCTGCCCGTCACCGCAAGCCGAGCCAGCAGAACCCCCAGGGCGGCATCGACCGCTTCGAGGCTCCGCTGCACATCTCGAAGGTTTCGGTCGCAGACAAGGATGGCAAGCCCACCCGCGTCCGCTTCGAGACCAAGGACGGCAAGAAGGTCCGCGTGGCCGTGAAGTCCGGGGAGACGATTGATGGCTGACAAGTACACTCCGCGCCTGCGGTCGAAGTATGACGCCGAGATCGCTGCCGCGATGCAGGCCAAGTTCGGCTACAAGAACGCGATGGAGATCCCGCGCATCGAAAAGATCACGCTCAACATGGGCGTGGGCGAAGCGAGCCAGGACAAGAAGAAGGTCACGACCGCAGCTGCCGAAATGGAGCTGATCGCTGGCCAGAAGCCCGTCATCACCAAGGCGAAGAAGTCGATTGCGCAGTTCAAGCTGCGTGAAGGCATGCCGATCGGTTGCAAGGTCACCCTGCGCCGCGAACGCATGTACGAATTCCTCGACCGCCTCATCACCATCGCAATGCCCCGCATCCGCGACTTCCGTGGTCTGAACCCGAAGTCGTTCGACGGTCGCGGCAACTACGCGATGGGTCTGAAGGAGCAGATCATCTTCCCGGAGATCAGCTACGACCAGATCGAGAAGGTGCGTGGCATGGACATCATCGTCACCACGACCGCGAAGACCGATGACGAAGCACGCGAGCTGCTTCGCCTGTTCGGTTTCCCGTTCCCGCAGGAAGCTGCTGAAGAGCAGCAGGCCGCGTGATCCAGAATTGAAGAAGAGAGCTTAAGTCCATGGCGAAACTGAGTTCCATCAACAAGAACGAGAAGCGCAAGAAGCTCGTTCAGAAGTTTGCGGCGAAGTATGCTGCGCTCAAGGCTACGGCTGACGACCAGTCGCTCGACGAAACCGAGCGTCTGATTGCCCGCCTGAAGATGGCCGAGCTGCCGCGCAACGCGAACCCGACCCGGGTGCGCAATCGCTGTGCAACCACCGGCCGCCCGCGTGGCTACTATCGCAAGTTCGGCCTGTGCCGCATCGAGCTGCGGGACAAGGGCAACAAGGGCCTTATCCCCGGCCTGACCAAGTCGAGCTGGTAAGGATCATCCGATGGCTATGACCGACCCCTTGGGTGATATGCTCACCCGCATCCGCAACGGCCAGCAGGCGAAGAAGGACTCGGTCCTCTCGCCCGCTTCCAAGCTGCGTGCGCACGTGCTCGAAGTCCTTCAGCGTGAAGGCTACATCCGCGGTTTCTCGGAGGACGCCACCGGCGCCCATCCGCAGCTGCGCATTGAGCTCAAGTATTTCGAAGGCCAGCCTGCGATCAAGCATGTTGCCCGTGTCTCCAAGCCTGGCCGCCGCGTCTACTCGGGTTCCAAGGAACTCCCGGTGATCCGCAACGGCCTTGGCATCACCATCGTCTCGACGCCGAAGGGCGTGCTCTCGGATGCCGAAGCACGTGCTGCCAACGTCGGTGGCGAAGTGCTGGCGGAGGTGTTCTGATGAGCCGCATCGGCAAGAAGCCGGTGGCGATCCCCGGCGGCGTCACCGCGAACATCGCGGATGGCGTGCTGACCGTGAAGGGCCCCAAGGGCACCCTGACGCTCACGCTCCGTGACGAGATCAGCTACACGGTCGATGGCGACACGATCCTCGTGAAGCCTGCGAACGACACCAAGTCGGCGCGTGCCTTCTGGGGCATGCAGCGCACCCTCGTCGACAACCTCGTGACCGGCGTCACGCAGGGCTACACCAAGGTCCTCGAGATCACCGGTGTCGGCTACCGCGCCAACGCCCAGGGCAAGAACCTGAAGCTGCAGCTTGGCTACAGCCACGATGTCGATTTCGCGGTGCCGGAAGGCATCGAGATCAAGACCCCTGACAACACCACGGTGGAAATCTCGGGCATCGACAAGCAGAAGGTCGGCCAGGTTGCCGCCGAAATCCGTCGCTGGCGCAAGCCCGAGCCCTACAAGGGCAAGGGCATCAAGTACCGCGGCGAGTTTATCTTCCGCAAGGAAGGGAAGAAGAAGTAATGGCAAAGCTGTCTCTCTTCGCACGCCGCCGCCGCCGTGTCCGCACGGCGCTCAAGGCTCGTTCGGGCGGTCGTCCCCGCCTGTCGGTGCATCGCTCCGGCCGTCACATCTACGTCCAGATCATCGACGACGCGGAAGGCAAGACTCTTGCTGCCGCCTCGACGCTGGTCAAGGGCCAGAAGTCGATCGGCGCGAACGTCGATGCCGCCGTCAAGGTTGGTACCGAGATCGCCGAGAAGGCCAAGGCTGCCGGCATCACCACCGTCGTGTTCGATCGCGGCGGGTTCCTGTTCCATGGCCGCGTCAAGGCGCTGGCTGACGCTGCCCGCGCTGGCGGCCTGGAGTTCTGACAATGGCTGACGAAACCAACCTGGAAGGCGCAGCCCCGGTCGAAGCGACCGGTGGTGAGCAGCGCGAAGGTCGCGGTCGCGGTCGCGGTCGTGGCGGGAATGATCGCGGTGGCGAGCGTGGCGGTCGTGGCCGTCGCGACGACCGTCGTGGTCGTGGCAACAACGACGAGGAAGGTGGCGAGGAGCTGATCGAAAAGCTCGTGCACATCAACCGCGTCTCGAAGACCGTCAAGGGCGGCAAGCGCTTCGGCTTTGCAGCACTCGTCGTTGTCGGCGACGGCAAGGGCCGTGCAGGCTTCGGCAAGGGCAAGGCTCGCGAAGTGCCTGAAGCGATCACCAAGGCCACTGCCGCTGCAAAGCGCGCCATGGTCCGCGTGCCGCTGAAGGAAGGCCGCACCCTGCACCACGACGGCAAGGGCCGTTTCGGCGCTGGCAAGGTCAACGTGCGTACGGCTCCGGCCGGTACCGGCATCATCGCCGGTGGCCCGATGCGCGCCGTGTTCGAAAGCCTTGGCGTCGCCGACGTGGTGACCAAGTCGGTCGGCACCTCGAACCCCTATAACATGATCCGCGCCACCTTCGACGCGCTGACCGACCAGACTTCGCCGAAGTCGGTTGCCCAGCGTCGTGGCAAGAAGGTTGCAGATCTCCTCGGCCGTGGTGGCGCTTCGCAAGTCGAAGCCGAAGCTGCTGCCGACGCCATCACGGAGTAATCGGTCATGGCTACGATCAAGATCAAGCAGATCGGTTCGCCGATCCGTCGCCCGGAAAGCCAGAAGAAGATTCTGGTCGGCCTGGGCCTGGGCAAGATGCACCGCGTGGTCGAGTTGGAAGACACGGCCGAAGTGCGTGGCGCCATTGCCAAGCTTCCCCACATGGTGGCCGTGGTCGACTGACCATCGCTTCCCTGGCGGGAAAAGGGACGCCCCGGCCATGTGCCGGGGTTTTCCATTGGGGCCGTGGAGCAGGTGCGCCCGGTCCTGTGAGGGGGTGACAAGCCCGGCCTGATGGGCTAGGCGGCGCCCTTTCCGAAGCGCGTCTCAAAGCGAAAGCGAGTGCAGAACATGAAGCTCAACGAACTCAACGACAACTATGGCGCCCGCAAGGGTCGCATGCGCGTGGGCCGCGGTATCGGCTCGGGCAAGGGCAAGACTGCCGGTCGCGGCCAGAAGGGTGCCAAGGCACGTTCGGGCGTCAGCGTGAACGGCTTCGAGGGCGGTCAGATGCCGCTCCACATGCGCATCCCGAAGCGTGGCTTCAACAACATCTTCGCCAAGGACCACGCCGAAGTGAACCTCGGCATGATCCAGAAGGCGATCGATGCCGGCAAGCTCGACATCTCGGGCACTGTCGATCACGCTGCGCTGAAGGCCGCTGGCCTGGCCCGTGGCGGCAAGGACGGCGTCCGTCTGCTCGCCAAGGGTGAACTGACCGCCAAGGTCGCATTCTCGGTTGCCGGTGCCTCGAAGAGCGCCGTGGCTGCGGTCGAGAAGGCCGGCGGTTCGGTCTCGGTGATCGAGAAGGGCCCGAGCGAAGCCGAGAAGAAGGCAGCTCGCGCTGCGGCCAACAAGGCCAAGTAAGCACCATTCCGGTCCCCGCCCGCCAGTCGGGCGGGGATTTCGGCATTGGAGGGGTTCGACTTTCGTCGCCCCGCACTATATGGGCTAGCTCAAGACGTCCGAAACGCTCGCGGCCAATGGCCCGGTTTCGCAGCAAGGCTTAGAACCCCGAAATGGCATCACGCGCCGACAACATCGCCAGCAACCTCAATCTGGCCAATTTCTCCAAGGCAACCGAGCTCAAGAAGCGCATCTGGTTCACGGTGGGTGCGCTCATCGTATTCCGGTTCCTCAGCTTCGTGCCGCTGCCCGGCGTCAACCCGCTGATCATGGAGACGCTCTACAACCAGACGCGCGGCGGCGTTCTCGACATCTTCAACGCGTTCTCGGGCGGTTCGCTCGAGCGCATGAGCCTGATTGCGCTTGGCGTGATGCCCTACATCACGGCGTCGATCGTGGTGCAACTGGCCGCCTCGCTCCATCCGGCTCTGGCCGCGATGAAGAAGGAAGGCGAGAGCGGGCGCAAGAAGCTCAACCAGTACACCCGCTATGGCGCCGTGCTGTTGACCGCCATCCAGGGCTGGGTGCTCGCCTCCGGGCTTGAAGCATACGGCGCCTCGAGCGGGATCCAGGCGGTGGTCAACCCCGGCATGCTGTTCCGCGTCGGCGCGGTCATCTCGTTGATCGGCGGCACGATGTTCCTGCTGTGGCTGGGTGAGCAGATCACCTCGCGCGGCATCGGCAACGGCGTCTCGCTGATCATCATGGCCGGTATCGTCGCCCAGCTGCCGAAGTTCTTCGGCAACCTGTTCGAAGGCGGCCGCACCGGCTCGATCTCGCCGTTCCTGATTGTCGGCATCGTGATCATGCTGCTGGCGCTCGTTCTGGCGATTTGCTTCTTCGAGCGTGCGACCCGGCGACTGCTGATCCAGTATCCCAAGCGCGCGACGCAGCGCGGCATGATGAATGCCGATCGCAGCCACCTGCCGCTCAAGCTCAACACCGCAGGTGTGATTCCGCCGATCTTCGCCAGCTCGCTGCTGCTGCTGCCGCTGACGATCACCCAGTTTGCGGGCAAGTCGATCTCGCCGGACACGACGATGGGCCAGGTGATCGTCTCGCTGAACCAGTACCTTGGGCACGGCAAGCCGCTCTACATGCTGCTCTATGCGCTGGGCATCATCTTCTTCTCGTTCTTCTACACTGCCGTGGTGTTCAACCCGGAAGAGACGGCCGAGAACCTCAAGAAGAACGGCGGGTTCATTCCGGGCATCCGTCCGGGCAAGAACACCCAGACCTACTTGGACTATGTGCTAACTCGCATCACCGTGCTGGGTGCGGCATACATCACCGTGGTCTGCGTCGTGCCGGAATTCATCATGGCGGAGACGGGCATGGGGACGCTGTTCTTCGGCGGCACCAGCCTGCTGATCGTGGTCAACGTCACGGTCGACACGATCACGCAGATCCAGTCGCACCTGCTGGCGCACCAGTATGGCGACCTGATCAAGAAGGCTAAACTGAAGGGCCGGCTGCGCTGACAGCCGCAGCCGCATGAGGGGGACGGTTAGTTGAACATCATCCTTTTGGGGCCTCCGGGCGCGGGCAAGGGCACGCAGGCCCAGCGTCTGGTCGAACGCCACGGCATGAAGCAGCTCTCGACGGGCGATATGCTGCGCGCGGCGGTCAAGGCGCAGACGCCGGTCGGCCTCAAGGCCAAGGCGGTGATGGAAGCTGGCGAGCTGGTCTCGGACGAGATCGTCTCGGCGCTGATCGGTGACGAACTCGACGCGATGCCGGATGGCCAGGGCGCGATCTTCGACGGTTATCCCCGCACCGCCCCCCAGGCGGAATCGCTGGGTGAACTGCTGGCCTCGCGCGGCAAGAAGCTCGATCACGTGATCGAACTGG
>JBKBUD010000176.1:0-1669 GCA_046290865.1 Novosphingobium sp.
GCTGCTCGCGCATCCAGCGGTTGATCGAGAACGGCGGCAGACCGTCCTCAGTCGGATCGGGGAGGAAGCGCAGGACCTGCGCATTGGTATTGAACACCGCGCGGATCGATTCCGCCATGCGCGCCGCCTGCGTCGCGGTCAGCGGATCGGCTATCGTGTTCTCGAGCATGCGATGCACTGCCGACAGGTCGGCGTGCATCAGGTGGTGCGCGATGGCGCCGTTCGAGGTGAAACCGTCGCTGGCAAGCTTCACGCACATCTCGACGAACAGTGTGCGCGCGGCCATCGCCCAGAACGGCTCGGCACTCGCGCCATCGCTCGGGATCAGCGCCGCGGCGGCCGCGGTGAAGTCGGCGTAGTTCTCGCAGTCATTGAAGATCGTCCAGGGCGGGCAGCGCTCGTCCATGGGATTGAGGATATGATCACGCGCCGGATCGTAGAACGCTTCGACAAAAGCGCCGGTCAGGTCGAAGATCACGCAGCGATGGCCGCGCAGTCGGGCCTGCCGAACCAAATCGCGCAATTGCGTGGTCTTGCCCGCGCCGGTCGTGCCGATCAGCATCGCGTGGCTCTGCTCGAGCCGCCAGGGGTACGGGAGCCCCGCCATGTCATACGGCGCAGGCACACCCAGCGCGATCCGCCGGGCGGGCGCAATCTTTGCCACTCGGCGCGCATCGAGTGCCGAATCAATCGCGGCAAGTTCGCGCGCCAGTTCGGCGTGGTTATGGTCCGCGAGTTCGCGCAAGAGCACCGCGCGCTCGACCAGCATGGCACCTCGCTCGTGCCGCTCCTTGAGGATTTCGAGGCCTCGCCGGCGCGAAATGTCGATGAACCAGATCGTAAGCGGCACGGTGAGGAAGGTGGCCCCGATCCCGGCGGCCAGGAGGCAGCGCATCGCCTTGTCCCAAGCGATGCGGACCGCGCCATTGTAAGGCACCGCCCCCATCGGGATCCGGATCGTCCGGTCCGAGGGCAGAGTCAGGTTGATCGCGTGATGCGGGTCGAAATCGACCATGTCCCAGGCAAGCGCATAAAGCTTCATCAGCAAGAGCTGGATCTCATGGTCTTCCATGCGGAAGGTAAGGATCAACGAAGCGAGTATCGAGACGACAAAGAAGCCGATCACCAGCGGCAGCTTCACCCCCTGCCAGGTCATCAGCACTTCGTGGGTCAGCAGCTGCGACCCGCGGGTGAAGTGCCCCGCATTGCGCACGACTTTCCCGCGCGCCGAGTGATGGCGGACCGTCGCCGGCCGGCCGTCGAAACGGATACCGCGCTCACGCATCGTGGTAAGCCTTCAAGCGCTCGATGGTGAGCCCGGGAAGCCGTTCGGCAAAGTCCGGATCAGCCAGCGTCAGCAGCCGATCGGTCGCCGCCTGCGTGCTCTCGATGATCGCGATCAGCCTGGTGAGGTTCACCCCGTGCCCCGCCTCGACGAACGGCAGCGCGACATCGAGCAACTGGCGGATCATGGACGAGCGCGACGTGCCGAGATCCCGCGCCATGGCATCGACCCGGCGAAGCTGCGCTTCGGCCAGTGCAACGCCGACATTCCTGAATTGGTGCATCCGCATTCCCTTCGACAAGGAACGCGGTTCGGCCATCGCTCGCGCACTCTACGCTGATGGCCGAAGCCTGTCGAATGCAAAGCAGCCATGCCGGCGCCCTT
>JBKBUD010000176.1:1769-3769 GCA_046290865.1 Novosphingobium sp.
GAACTTGCCGAAGCATTCGACGAATCCGCGTTACCGTGGAAGGTCGATCTGGTGGATCGCGCAAGCGTAGGTGATGCCTTTGGGAGGATCATCGACGCGGCTACGGTGGTATTGCCACGGGCGTAACGGGCGAACGTGTCGGCCACAGGCGCGCGCAACTCGATGGTCAAGGCCGCGCTATAGGGCTTAGGCCCGTAAGGAGCAGCGCATCCGACCAGCGCAAAGAGCCGCGAAGGTCAGACACTACATAGATGTCCTAGGCCTGCCAGCTGCAGTCCGCTGCAGTTACAAACTGCAGAAATTACAATGAGTTGGAGAGATCGGCACCTGACTGCAGCCAGCTGCAGCTCGATCCCGCACGCCAGAAACGCAGGATTTTCGGGGTTTCTAGGCTACGGCCCTGCCGTGTACGGTGTGCCTTCCAAAACAGCTTCAGAGGGCCTGTGCACGTGAGTTGCGATTCTCGACGGAAACCCCCGGAAATCAGGGCTTTCCAGAAGGTGGTATAGCCCCCTGAGCGTTGAAAGGCGAGTAGGTCGGACATAAATTTTCCAGTTTTGTTCCGTCCTGGCTACCAAATAGCCATCACAAGGGGGCGAATTGCCAACAGTCTCAGCGCCTTCAAAAGGCGCTGCCAACTTCGCTTCGACGCGACATGAAGGGATAGAATTGAACAGAAAAAAGGCCCCTGCGGATGGATCCGCCGGGGCCGGTTTGGTGATCGCGAGACTACGCTACTTCGAGCGTCGCCGAGTGATCTTGGCAGGAGCGGGTTCCGCAGTTTCCTCCAGGGGAAGTTCGGCATCGCCTGCCGCCTTCTCCTTGGCCTTAGCGAGGAAGTCGACCTGCTCGGCGATGATCTCGCAACCGTAGCGGACCTGGCCGTCCTTGTCGGTCCAGCGCGTGTAGTGGATGCGGCCGGTGACCATGACCAGGGCGCCCTTGGCGACGTGCTCTGCGACCTGCTTGCCGACACCGTTGAAGCAAGTGACCCGATGCCATTCGGTCTCGGTCTGGCGATGTCCCTCGCCGTCCTTGTAGTGGCGAGTGGTGGCGATGGAGAGGCCGGTGACCGAGGCTCCGTTCTGGAGGTTGCGGACTTCCGGGGTGTTGCCGACAAAGCCTGCGAGGATGACGGTGTTCTTCATGGCGAATTCCTTTTGAAGCTCTTCAGAGTGTCCAAGGGACCATCCCTTCGACTGAGCCCCGAAAGGTCCGGAGGCGGAGAGGACCGCACGAGCGGCAGCGAGGAAACCCCGCCGGAAGGAGTGGTGCGGGCAGCCGCGCCAAGCGCGGCAACACGGTCCGCACCGGTGCGGGTTGCGTGTCCTCCCCGGCTCCGGACAGGGGCGTGTTTCAGTCTCGGAAGGGGATGGTGTTTGGACGCGAGCAAGCAGTCACGATGGCTCGTCGTGAAGAACCAATCCTGCCCTCAGGCCGCCTTGCCAAGATCCTCGATGCGCGCCTCGCAGGCGCGCCTCACCAGTGCCTGGAGCACCTCCACCCGCCCCGCGATCCAGACGAGTTCGTCTGCCGAAATGCGGTAAGATGGCGCGTATCAGTCACCGTGGCGACATAGTCGGCAAGGCCTCGCTTTGGGCCTTGGAGGGCCTGCAACCGCTTGAGTTGGCCGATGCTCAGGCGGTCGGTCATGCGTGTTGCCATGCACGAGGCGTTGGAATCGGAAAGGCCCGCGTCGACCAGAGCCGAGCGGACCTTTCCATAAGCCAGTTTGGAGGGCGCGCAGGCTGCCAGCGCCAGCGCAATCGCCAGCGCGGTGCCTGCGCCCCGCATCAGTGCTGCAGCGCCTTGACGATGTCCTCGACCATCTTCTTGGCGTCGGCCAGGAGCATCATCGTCTGGTCCATGTAGAACACGTCGTTGTCGACGCCGGCATAGCCGACACCGCCCATCGAGCGCTTGACGAAGAAGATCGTCTTGGCCTTGTCGACGTCGAACACCGGCATGCCGTAGATCGGCGAGGACTTGTCGGTCTTGGC
>JBKBUD010000177.1:0-3761 GCA_046290865.1 Novosphingobium sp.
GCGGCGGACATGCCGGCGTCGAGGCGGCCGCCGTCGCGGCGCGGATGGGAGCGCGCACCGCGCTCGTCTCGTTCGATCCGGCGACGGTTGGCGCGATGAGCTGCAATCCGGCGATCGGTGGACTGGGCAAGGGACACCTCGTGCGAGAGGTCGATGCCTTTGACGGACTGATCGCGCGGGCGGCGGATGCCGGAGCGATTCACTACCGCATGCTCAACCGGTCCAAGGGCAGTGCCGTGCAGGGGCCGCGCGTTCAGGCGGATCGCAAGCGCTTCAAGGCAGCCATCCAGGCGATGATCACCGCACAGCCGAACCTTACGGTGGTGGGCGGAGAGGCGGCAGCGCTGCACCTCGAACAAGGCCGCGTGGCCGGGATCGACCTTGCCGATGGAACGCGGCTTGCGGGCAGGGCCGTGGTCCTGTGCACCGGCACCTTCCTCGGTGGACGCCTGTTCCGGGGCGAAGAGCGGATGGACGGTGGACGCATCGGAGAGGATTCGGCGCACCGTCTGGCGCAGCAGTTGCGCGCAGCGGACTTGCCGATGGCTCGGCTCAAGACCGGAACGCCGCCTCGGATCGACGGCCGCACCATCGACTGGGGGCGCTTGCCCGAACAGCCCAGCGACGCCGATCCGTGGACGATGTCGCCGCTGACCAAGTCGCGTCCGCTGCCGCAAGTATTCTGCGCGATTGCCCGGACCAACGAGCGGACGCACGATATCATTCGGGGCGGACTCGATCGCTCGCCCCTGTTCACCGGCGCGATCGGCGCGCAGGGTCCTCGCTATTGCCCTTCGATCGAGGACAAGATCCACCGCTTCGGCGATCGCGATGGCCATCAGGTTTTCCTCGAACCCGAAGGGCTGGACGACTCTACCGTCTATCCCAACGGCGTCTCGACCTCGCTGCCGACTGACGTTCAGGTAGCGATGATCCGCTCGATGGAAGGGCTGGAACAGGCCGAGATTACAGTGCCGGGCTATGCGGTCGAATATGATCACATCGACCCGCGCGCGCTGCGTCGGAGTCTCGAGGTCAAGGCGATCCCCGGTCTCTACTGCGCGGGGCAGATCAACGGCACGACCGGCTACGAGGAGGCGGCGGCCCAGGGCCTCGTCGCTGGGATGTACGCTGCGGCGAGCGTGCTGGAGCGCGAGGCTCCCGAACTCGATCGCGCCAACAGCTACATGGCAGTGATGATCGACGACCTGACCTTGCACGGGGTGAGCGAGCCATATCGCATGCTGACCGCGCGAGCGGAATATCGCCTGCGACTTCGCGCGAACAATGCCAGTTCCAGACTGACCCCTATCGGTCTTGCAGTAGGGTGCATTGGCGAGGAGCGGGCGCGCTGGTTCGAGGCGCGGCAGGCGCAGCGCGAGCGACTTGAAAATGCGCTGGCGCAGGAAGCGACGCCGACGGAACTCAACCGTGCCGGCATGCCGGTGAGAGCCGACGGGACGCGGCGCTCTCTGACGGAATGGCTGCGCTTCCCGGAAGTCACGCTCGAAACCCTGCGGCCGTGGCTTGGGGAGGAGACGTTCGATCCGCTGCTTGGCGAAGAGGTCGAGGAAGACGCGGCTTATGCGCCCTACCTCGCACGACAGGATGCCGAACTGCGCGATCTTCGCGCTTCCGATCATGTGCCTCTGGGCGATGGTTTTCCCTTTGCCGAGGTACCTGGCCTGTCGCGCGAGATGGTCGAGCGTCTCGAGAAGGCGCAGCCCGATACCCTCGCCGCGGCCGGACGGATCGCCGGGATTACGCCAGCGGCATTGGCCAGCCTGCTCGTCCACGCGCGTCGAAGGATCGCGGCATGACCATCGTGACGGAAGCTGAAGCACAGGCATGGTTGCGCGAGGTGCTTGGCGTCGACGCGCGAGGCATGGACCGACTGGGGCAGTTGGTGGCGCTGCTGCTGGAAGAGAACGAACGCCAGAATCTCGTGGCGCGGGGAACCTTGCCGCACGTGTGGGTCAGGCACATCGTCGACTCGGCGCAGCTTCTCCATGTTTCACGTGAAACACTCCCGGACGGCGAATGGCTTGACCTTGGCACAGGGGCTGGCTTCCCCGGACTGGCAATCGCCGCCCTGCAGCCGCATCGCCCGGTGACCCTGGTCGATTCGCGCAGACTCCGCACCGAATGGCTGCAACGTGCGGCCGACGTCCTCGGGCTGGCAAATGTCCGCGTGGTTCTCTCGCGCGTTGAGGACCTGCCGTCAGGCCCGCATTCGGTGATTTCCGCACGCGCTTTCGCCCCGTTGGACAAGCTGGTGACTCTTTCCGCACGCTTTTCCACACCGGACACGGTCTGGCTGTTGCCGAAAGGGGCAGGGGCGGCGCAAGAATTGCAGATGCTCCCCGAATCATGGAATCACGTGTTTCACGTGGAACAATCCCTGACGGATGCGAGTGCTGGTGTAATCGTCGGGCGGTTGCTTGGTGGGAATCCGCCGCGAACCTCGAAGGCCAAGGGCAAACGCGCATGATCACGATCGCGGTCGCAAACCAGAAGGGCGGGGTGGGCAAGACCACTACGGCGATCAACATCGCGACAGCACTCGCGGCGACGGGGTGGAAGACGCTGCTCGTCGATCTCGATCCGCAGGGCAACTGTTCCACCGGTATCGGTATCTCGGCAGGGGAGCGCGAGCGCTCGTCCTATGATCTGCTGATCGATCAGGCCTCGGTTGCCGATTGCCTGATGGAGACGCGCATCCCCGGGCTCGATATCGTGCCCGCGACGGTCGACCTTTCGGGCGCCGAAGTGGAACTGGTCAGCGTCGAGGACCGGACGCATCGCCTGCGCAAGGTGCTCAACGGCGATACCGGGCATGACATCTGCCTGATTGATTGCCCGCCTTCGCTCGGCCTGCTCACGCTGAATGCGCTGACGGCGGCCGACACGATTCTGGTGCCACTGCAGTGCGAGTTCTTCGCGCTCGAAGGACTGAGCCAGTTGTTGCAGACGGTTGAGCGGGTGCAGGAGCGGTTCAATTCGGACCTCGGCATTCTTGGCATCGTCCTGACCATGTACGACCGGCGCAATCGCCTGACCGACCAGGTCGCCGATGACGTGCGCTCTTGCCTGCGCGATCTCGTGTTCGAGAGCGTGATCCCGCGCAACGTGCGCCTATCCGAAGCACCGAGCCATGGCTTGCCGGCGCTGATCTATGACCATGCCTGCCCCGGATCGCAGGCCTACATGAAACTGGCGCGCGAACTGATCGGTCGCCTGCCCGAGAGGAGACAAGCGGCATGAGCGGCGAGGACGCAGTGAAGGCCCAAGCGCCTGCAAATAACCCTCCGCGCAGGACCGGACTTGGCCGTGGCCTCGGCGCGCTGATGGGAGAAGTCCGGCGCGAGGAGCCGATCGCGCGCATCTCGGTCTCGCCCGCCGATGTGGCCGAAAGCCGCGATGGCGGACTGGCGCTGCTGACGGTTGCCTCGATCGAACCGCATCCGGAACAGCCACGCCGCCATTTCGACGAGGACGCGCTGGAGGAGCTTGCGCAGTCGATCGCAGCGCGCGGCGTGATCCAGCCCGTTGTCGTGCGGCCGCTTTCGGGCGGGCGCTACCAGCTCGTTGCCGGTGAGCGGCGCTGGCGCGCGGCGCAGAAGGCGCGCGTTCACGAGATTCCCGCGATCGTCCGCAAGCTCGACGATCGCGATGTTGCGGCGCTGGCGCTGATCGAGAACCTGCAGCGCGAAGACCTCAACCCGGTGGAAGAAGCGCGCGCCTATCAGCGCCTGGCAGAC
>JBKBUD010000022.1:0-31899 GCA_046290865.1 Novosphingobium sp.
AGGACTGCCACGTGAACATCAAGTATCTCTCCGCGCTCCGCTCGGGCGCGACCCCTCTGGCGATGGGCTTTGCGCTCATCTCCACCGCAGCCTTCGCCCAGGATGCGGCGACGACCTCTGCGCCACAGAGCGTCGATTGCAGCACCACGCCTGACGATCCGAGCTGCGGCGATGCCCAGACCATCGTCGTAACCGGGTCGATCCTGCGCCGCACCGACACCGAGACCGTTTCGCCGGTCACTACGGTGACGCAGGAGAACCTCGACCAGCGCGGCATCTCCACCGTGCAGGAAGGCCTGCAGTCGCTGGCCGCCAACAACGGCCCGGCGCTGACCAACTCCTTCACCGCCAACGGCGCCTTCGCCGCCGGTGCATCGGCAATCTCGCTGCGCGGCCTGTCGACCAATTCGACGCTCGTGCTGTTCGACGGCATGCGCGCCGCCTATTACCCGCTGGCCGATGACGGCTCGCGCAACTTCGTCGACCTCAACACCATCCCCGACGACATCGTCGAACGCACGCAGATCCTGCGTGACGGCGCCTCGGCAGCCTATGGTGCCGACGCCATCGCCGGCGTGGTCAACATCATCACCAAGCGCGAATTCAAGGGCGTGCGCGCCCGCGGCGAAGCGGGCATCTCGGATCGTGGTGACGCCTCGCAGTACCGTCTGTCGCTGACAGCAGGCACGGGCGACATCGAGGAAGACGGCTACAACGCCTACGTCTCGGGGTTCTACTACAAGAGCAACAAGCTCATGAACCGCGACCGTCCCTATCCGTTCAACACGGACGACCTGCGCGGCGTGTGCCCTCCGGGTGATGGAGAGTGCGGCAGCGATGACCGTATCAACTCGCCCACGGCAGCCGGCTATACCGGCGCCGGTGGCCCGCTGATCGTCCGTCCCTATGATCCCACCAACACGACAGCGCTCGGTCGCTTCCAGTTGCTCAACAATGTTGGTTGCGACAGCGCCTACAACCTGACGCCAGCGCAGATTGCTGACCCGGACAACGCGGCGGCCCCGTTGCAGACCTGCACCATCGACCTGACCCGCAAGTACGGCGTGATCCAGCCGGAAATCGAGCGCTGGGGTGTTTCGGCCCGCGTCACTGCAAAGCTGACCGACAGCATCGAAGGCTACGCCGAGTTCAACTTCATCCAGAGCCGCTCGTCCTACGAGAGCCTGCCTGAAGCGATCGCGCGCAACGCGAACGCCGGCATTCTCTTCCCCGGCTTCTCTACGTCGAACAATTCCGCCAGCCGCGCGCCGGGTTCGTTCGCGCTGACCCTGCCGGTCTATGTCTGCGCCAATGGCGTGGGCGATGCCAGCGGTCTCAACACGGGCTGCAACGCCACCAACGGCACGCTCAACCCGAACAACCCGTTCGCGGCCAACGGTCAACTTGCCCGCATTCAGGGCCGTCTGTTCGATCAGGCCACCTTCAACGAAACGCGCAATCGCGCCTATCGTGGTGCGATCGGTATCAAGGGCGACCTGACCGACAACATCAACTTCGACTTCGGCGCGACGGCGATGCACGACGATCTGCGCCGTACGCAGAAAGGCTATGTCTACATTGCCAACCTGCTGACGGCGATTGCACGCGGCACCTACAACTTCGTCGATCCGACCCAGAACACCCAGGCGCAGAACGACTTCCTGCGTCCGACGCAGGTCCTGAACGCCACCTCTGACCAGGTGCAGTTCCAGGGCACCCTCGGTGCGGACCTGTTCGACCTTCCGGGCGGCAAGCTGCAGGTCGCAGTGGGTGCCGGGGCACGCTACGAAGCAGTCGACGCGCCTTCGGGCAACCCCGACTACTTCGGTCCGACGCAGCGCTACTTCACGCTGAACGCTTTCGGCACCAAGGGCAGCCGCTGGGTCTATTCGGGCTTTGCCGAAATCAACGCGCCGATCGTCGACAAGGTCGAAATCAACCTCGCCGGTCGTTACGACAAGTACTCGAGCGGCCAGAACGCGTTCAGCCCCAAGGCCGGCATCAAGTTCAAGCCGATCGACGAACTGCTGATCCGCGGCACCTGGTCCAAGGGCTTCCGCATCCCCTCGTTCGGTGAAGCCAACGCCCTGCCGACCACGGGCTTCGTGACCAACGGCGCTGGCATCTTCAACGACGCCTATCTGGCGCAGTACGGCTGCAATACCGGTGCCACCACCGACGCCAATCCGAACGGGTACAGCACTTGCCCGACCTATATCCGCTCCGGTTCCTACGGTCAGACCACGCTGGCCTCGCCGAACCTGAAGCCGGAAAGGTCGCGCAGCTTCACCGCCGGGTTCGTGTTCGAACCGGTCCGCAACTTCACGCTGTCGGTCGACTACTACAACATCAAGAAGACCGGCGTGATCACGCAGCCTTCCAATTCCCCTGCGCTTGAGGCCTACTACACCGGACAGCCGATTCCGGCGGGCTACACGGTGATTGCTGACGCCCCCAGCCCCGACTTCCCGAATGCGACGCCACGCATCGCCTTCATCCAGTCGCAGCTGATCAACGCCAACACGCAGACTGTCTCGGGCCTCGACTTCCAGATCGACGGCAAGCTCAACCTCACCGACAACATCCGCTTCATCAGCCATCTCGAAGCCAGCTACATCATCAAGCTGGAATCGGACCTGACCAACAGCGGTGGTGGGCTTGAACGCTACGACGGCACGCTGGGCAACTTCAACCTGACCGCCGGGTCGGGCACGCCGAAGTGGCACGGCTACTGGCTGAACGGCCTGCAGTTCGACGACAACTTCGAGGTCAACACCACCGTCAACTACTTCGGTGGCTACAATCTCTCGGCGATGGACCAGGGCGATCTCTACAAGGACTGCGGCCAGAACCCCGGCTACAGCCCCTCGGGCTGCAACGTGCCGCGCTACATCACGTTCGACCTGCAGACGCGCTTCAAGGTCAACGACCGCTTCACGCTGTCGCTCACCGCGCTGAACCTGTTCGACAAGATGCCGCCGGTCGATGTCGTGACTTACGGTGCACACCTCTACAACCCGATCCAGGGCGGACAGGGCATCCTGGGCCGTTACTTCAAGGTTGGCTTCCAGGCCGACTTTTAAGTCCACGTAACGCAGTCTCTGCGTCACGTTTCCAGAAACTGAAGGGGCGGCATCTCGCAATGCCGCCCCTCTTTTTTGGTGCATGAGCGGCAAAGGCACGCAAAGCGCCTGCGCCCCCGCGAAGGCGGGGGCCTCAGTCGTCTTACGCAAGCTCGCCTAAAAGCACCGAGGTCCCCGCCTTCGCGGGGACGCAGCAGTTTTGTTGTTGGGAATTAAAGCCGCAGGCCCGCCGTCTCGTCGAGACCGGCCATAAGGTTGAGCGTCTGCACCGCAGCACCACTCGCCCCCTTGCCGAGATTGTCGAGCACCGCGACGAGACGCGCCTGCTCGCCATCGGCGCTGCCCATGACATGCAGGGCAAGACCATCCCACGGCTCCATCGACGCGCGCATCAGCATCTCGCCGTCGGCAGGCAGGTCCTGCGCAACGGTGACGATG
The DNA here is from genome assembly GCA_046290865.1 of Novosphingobium sp. Classification (GTDB taxonomy): domain Bacteria; phylum Pseudomonadota; class Alphaproteobacteria; order Sphingomonadales; family Sphingomonadaceae; genus Novosphingobium. The sequence goes on from JBKBUD010000022.1 coordinate 3,522, forward strand.
GGGGAGCCATCGTAGAACTGCGTGAGCGCAGCGCGGAGCAGTTCTGCCGGAACATTGCCGGGCATCACGCCCAAAGGCAGCGGGATCTCGACGACCATGCCGCGATGGGCATTGACCACGGCGGGGCTGAACAGCGGCGGGATGGCGACGCCGGTATAGCGCTGCATCTCGGGCACGTGCTTGTGACCAAAGGTCAGGCCATAGCCGCGCCAGGCGATGTCGGTGTCTTCCTCGAACCGGCCGATCAGCGCCTTGCCGCCGCCGGAATAGCCCGAAACGGCATTGCAGCTATAGGGCCAGGCCGCAGGCAGCAGGCCATTGTGGACCAGCGGCGCGAGCAGACCGATGAAGCCGGTCGGGTAGCAGCCGGGGTTCGACACGCGCTTGGCCTCGGCCACGGTTTCGCGACCGACAATCTCCGGAAAGCCGTAGGTCCAGCCATCGGCGACGCGGTGCGCGGTCGAGGCGTCGATCACGCGGGTACGATCGTTGCGGATCATCGCCACGGCGTCGCGTGCAGCATCGTCCGGCAGGCACAGGATCACGACATCGGCGTCGTTGATCGCCTCGGCGCGAGCCGCATCATCCTTGCGCCGCGCATCGTCGAGCGCGATCAGCGAAAACTCGCTGCGACCGGCGAGCCGTTCGGCAATCTCGAGACCGGTGGTCCCGGCAGCGCCATCGATGAAGACCGAGGTGGTCACTTCACGGCTTCCAGCTTGCTCATCTCGACATAGCCGACGAGCAGATCCGCCTTCGCCTGACCCCAAGCCCAGCCGCCCGCGATATCGAGCACGTCGAACACCTCGCCTGCAGCAAGCGGGCGAAGGTCAGCCGCGTCGGGCTTTCCGGCGGCGCGCAGGACCGTATCCGCCTTCACGTCATGCGCCATCGGCACCGCGTAGTGCGGCACGAAGTACTTCCCGGCGAGGCCGATATGCGCAAGGTCCCCGCGCACCGGCAGATGCGGCTTGTCCGAACGATCGGCGGGGCGCGCGAGCTGGAGCGGGCCGGTCGGCAGGTCGGTGGAAAGAGGCATGGCTTCGACGGTCAATTCAGGGTGTCCCCGCAACAGGAAAGCCGGGCGATTAGCCGCGCGCGCGTCATCAGGCAAGCTGTGGTGCATTTCAGGCGTACCGCGCCTTGAGCAACCCCCATGCCGCGCGCAGGCCGAGGGCATCCCCGCCCTTGGGCCGACCCGGCTTTCCAACCGGACGCCAGGCGAAAGTATCGAAGTGGACCCAATCGATCCCCTCGCCGACAAACCGATCGAGGAACAGCGCCGCGACGCTCGCCCCTGCGAAACCGTTGGCGGGGGAATTCTGCAGGTCGGCGACGTCGGATTTGAGGTACTCGCGGTAGCCCTCGTGCAGGGGGAGTTGCCAGCAGGGGTCGTCGAGTTGCCGTCCTGCCTCGAGGAGTTGCATGGCAGTTGGAGATTGCCGCGCGAACATCGCGGGCAGATCCGGGCCCAAGGCAACCCGGGCTGCGCCGGTCAGGGTGGCGAAGTCGATGACGAGGTCCGGCTTCATCTCGGTGGCGCGGGTCAGTGCATCGCCCAGCACCAGCCGCCCTTCGGCATCGGTATTGGTGATCTCGACCGACAGCCCGGCCCGCGAACGGAGGACGTCACCGGGACGGAACGCGTTGCCGGAGATCGCGTTTTCGACTGCAGGAACAAGCACATGCAGCCGCACCTTCAAGCCCATCGCCATGATCAGGCCAGCCAGCGCAAGAGCGTGCGCAGCGCCGCCCATGTCCTTCTTCATCAGCGCCATGCCCGACGAGGGCTTGATGTCCAGCCCGCCCGAATCGAAGCAGACGCCCTTGCCGACAATGGCGACACGCGGGTGCTTCGGATCCCCCCACTCCATCTCGATCAGACGCGGCGCGTGGCTGCGCGCGGCGGCGCGGCCGACGGCGTGTACCATCGGGTAGTCATGCTCGAGCGCATCGCCCGAGACGATGTGAACCTCGGCGTGGTGGCGCTTGGCCAGCGCGCGAGCCTCGGCCTCGAGCTGGAGCGGCCCCATGTCCTCGGCCGGGGTATTGACGAGATCGCGGACCATGAGGACAGCCGTTGCCTCGGCCAGCGCGGGTTCGATCAGCGCGACGTCCTTGGTCAGGAGGATGCGCGGTTCGGCATCCTTGGCGTCCTTACGGTAACGGTCGAAGCGGTACTGGCCGGTGATCCAGCCGTGGAGTGCCTTGCCGGGTTCGCCCCCAGCGCGGCGGTAGGTGCCGCCGGGGAGGACGTCGGCAAGCTTTGCCATGCACCACGACGACAGGTCGTTGACGTTTGCGACGCCGGCAACGGCGAACCACGCGTCACCATCAGGGACGATCGCATGCTCGTAGCCGCCACCTTCGAACTTCTGCGCGGCAAGGGCGGCGCGTTGTCCTGCGTTAAGGCTCTTGAGAAAGTCGGGCAGCGTCGCCTTGTCGACGAGGTGGAGCGGCGTGGCCTGCTGGCCGCGATCAGGCTGGATCAGTGCGTTTTTGTCGGTCATCTTGGCCAAGGTCATGCCGCAGAGCGCGGCGCGTTGCGAGAGGAAATTGCCTGATGCGTGTGCTGCTGCTGACCCCGCTGGCGCTGCTGGCAGCCTGTTCGAGCGAGAAGGCCCCTGACCCGGCGCCGAGCACCGAGGCGGCCGTCAGCGCACCGACCCCGCCCGAGCCGCCTGCACAGACGCCAGTCAATGCGCGCACGGTGCATGAAGAGAACGACCTCTATGTGTTCGACTACTCCTATCCAGCGAGCGCGGGGGCAGTGCCCGGGGTCAAGGCACTGCTCGACTCCGAACTGGACGAGGCGCGCAGCAAGTTGAAGGCGGAAGCGAGCGAGGGACAGAAGTCAGCAAAGGCGAACGGATTTCCGTACCACCCCTATACCCATAGCGTGGAGTGGAAGGTCGTGACCGACCTGCCCACTTGGCTCAGCCTCTCGACGCTGGTCGGCTATTACAGCGGTGGAGCACATCCCAACTATGGCTTCGACACCCTGCTGTGGGACCGCATTGCGGGGAAGCGCCGGGCGCCGGTTGACCTGTTTGCCTCGAAGGCCGCCTTGGCGGGCGCCATCCGCTCGGCATTCTGCCAGGAGCTTGACCGGCAGCGCGCGAAGAAGCGGTCGGGGCCTGACACGGGCGACATTCCCGAGTTCAGCGAGTGCATCGATCCCACCGATCAGACAGTTATTCTTGGCTCGTCTAACGGCAAGACATTCAATCGCATCGGCATTCTGGTCTCGCCCTATGCCGCGGGACCTTATGCGGAAGGGGATTACGAAGTCACGTTGCCGGTGACGCAGAAGGTGCTCGACGCGGTCAGGACCGAATTCAAGGCCGCTTTCGTTGCGGGATGAAATGGCGCTTGCGAACACCTCGCAATCCAGCGGCTTTGTCGCTACATGGGCGGCATGACCGAATATCTGACTGTTGAAGACCACGACGTTCTGCTGCGCGACGGCACGATCAAGCTCCATGGACCTGCGGGCTTCGAGGGCATGCGCAAGGCCGGGCGGCTGGCCGCTGAAATCCTCGATGCGCTGGCGCCGCTGGTGGTGCCGGGAGCCCGGACAGACCATCTTGATGACGTGGTCCGGCAGATGACGCTCGACGGCGGCGCGGTGCCGGCAACGCTGGGCTATCGCGGCTATACCCATTCGTGCTGCATCTCGATCAACCACGTGGTCTGCCACGGCATTCCTTCGGACAAGACGCTGAAGGACGGGGACATCGTCAACATCGACGTCACTCCCCTGCTCGATGGCTGGCATGGCGATACCAGCCGCATGTATCTGGTCGGCGACGTGCCGCTGAAGGCGAAGCGACTGGTCGACGTGACCTATGAGTGCCTGATGATCGGGATCGAGCAGGCGAAGCCCGGCGCGCGGCTGGGTGACATCGGCGCGGCGATCCAGGCCCATGCCGAGAAGCAGCGCTATGGCGTGGTGCGCGAGTTCTGCGGGCATGGCCTTGGCCGCCTGTTCCACGATGCGCCCGAAGTGGTCCACGCCGCGCGCGCCGGGACCGGGCCGGAGCTCAAGCCGGGAATGTTCTTCACGATCGAGCCGATGATCAATCTCGGCAAGCCGGGCGTGAAGATCCTCGACGATGGCTGGACGGCAGTGACCCGCGACCGTTCGCTCTCGGCACAGTTCGAGCATTCGATCGGCATCACCGAGGACGGCTGCGAAATCTTCACCGCCAGCCCCAAGGGGTTGGACAAGCCGCCGTACTCTGCCTAAAAAACAGGCAACGCCTGCGCAAAATTTGTGCATGATTTGAACAATGCCGCGCAATCTTGCGCATGGCAGACTTGCGCATTCGATTCAAATCTTGCCGAGGCCCTGATTTTACGGCTTTCGCGTTGCAGCGCGATGGCCTAGTGCTGCCTTTGAGCGGGTGGCACGATTCTTGTAACGTCGTCGCCACACTCGGGATAAATTGCCGGAGCGCCACTTTTGCGTTTCGGCTTGCGTTGCAGGGGTCTGTACGACGTGAAAAAGGTCGAAGCGATCATCAAGCCCTTCAAGCTCGATGAAGTGAAGGAAGCGCTGCACGAGATCGGCGTATCGGGCATCACGGTTACCGAAGCCAAGGGCTTTGGCCGCCAGAAGGGCCACACCGAACTCTATCGCGGGGCCGAATACGTCGTCGATTTCCTGCCCAAGGTGAAGCTCGAGGTCGTCGTCGGCGACGCGCTGGTCGACCGCGTGGTCGAAGCGATCGCGGCGGCAGCGCAGACCGGTCGCATCGGCGACGGCAAGATCTTCGTGATCCCGATCGAGAGCGCCCTGCGCATCCGCACCGGCGAGCGCAACGACGACGCTATCTGACCGTAGCGACGAGACAAGTTTGATGCCGCGACGGGTCTGACCCGGCGGGCAGCATAGCGGGGGTGGGCCTGTGGACGGGCAAGCCTCCAGACGACAACCACCCCAGATACCCTCCGGCACTCTCCACCGGAGGCAATGAAGAAGAAGGACCAGCGATGGCAACTGCAAAGGACATCCTCGCCCGCATCAAGGACGAGGAAATCGAATGGGTCGACCTGCGCTTCACTGACCCGAAGGGCAAGTGGCAGCACCTGACCATGGTCTCGACCGTTCTCGGCGAAGACGAACTGGAAGACGGCCTGATGTTCGACGGTTCGTCGATCGAAGGCTGGAAGGCCATCAACGAGTCGGACATGATCCTCAAGCCCGACCTCGACTCGGTCTATGTCGATCCGTTCTCGGCCTCGCCGATGCTGATCATCTGCTGCGACATCGTCGAACCCTCGACCGGCGAACTCTACGCCCGCGACCCGCGTTCGACCGCCAAGCGCGCAGAAGCCTTCGTCAAGTCGGCCGGTTTCGGTGACACCGTCTACGTCGGTCCGGAAGCCGAGTTCTTCCTGTTCGACGACGTCAAGTTCTACGACGGCTACGACGGCAACGGCTTCCGCATCGACGACATCGAGCTGCCCACCAACTCGAACAAGGACTACGAAGGCGGCAACCTCGCCCACCGTCCGCGCGCCAAGGGCGGCTACTTCCCGGTCGCTCCGGTCGACAGCTGCGTCGACATCCGTGGCGAAATGGTCCGCACGATGATCGAGATGGGCCTGCCCTGCGACAAGCACCACCACGAAGTGGCCTCGGCCCAGCACGAACTCGGCCTGACCTTCGGTACGCTGGTGCAGACGGCTGACCGCATGCAGGTCTACAAGTACGTCGTGCAGCAGGTCGCCCAGGCCTATGGCAAGACCGCCACGTTCATGCCGAAGCCGATCAAGACCGACAACGGTTCGGGCATGCACACGCACATCTCGATCTGGGAAGCTGGCAAGCCGCTCTTCGCCGGCAACGGCTATGCCGGCCTGTCGGAAATGTGCCTGTACTTCATCGGCGGCGTAATCAAGCACGCCAAGGCGCTGAACGCCTTCACCAACCCGACCACCAACAGCTACAAGCGCCTGGTGCCGGGCTATGAAGCTCCCGTGCTGCTCGCCTACTCGGCCCGCAACCGTTCGGCCTCGTGCCGCATCCCCTATGGCGCTGGCGCCAAGGCGAAGCGCGTCGAGTTCCGCTTCCCCGACGCGATGGCCAACCCCTACCTGTGCTACGCAGCGCTGCTGATGGCCGGTCTCGACGGGATCAAGAACAAGATCCACCCGGGCGAAGCCATGGACAAGAACCTTTACGACCTGCCGCCGGCAGAACTCGCCCAGGTCCCGACCGTTTGCGGTTCGCTCCGTGAAGCGCTGGAAAGCCTCGAGGCCGACCACGACTTCCTGCTTCAGGGTGGCGTGTTCACCAAGGACCAGATCGAAGCCTACGTCGAGATCAAGTGGCCGGAAGTGATGCGCTGGGAAACCACGCCGTCGGCTGTCGAGTTCGACATGTACTACTCGCTCTGATCCAACCGATCAGCGAGAAGACGAAGGGGCGTCCGGGAAACCGGGCGCCCTTTTGGTTTTGCCAAATGCAATTGAGCGTCCGCCTGCAGCGGGAAACGCACGAGATTGTGATTTTATCCACAAGCACCCGTCGATTTGCGACGAAGCGAGACGAGTTGTGATTGCGGCAGGATGAACGGAAGGGCGCCGGACTCCTCGAATCCCGCGAAATCCTTAGAGATGCTGCCCATGATAAAGAACGCGGTCGCAGCATTTCTGGCATTCTTTGCAGTCGTCGCCCTGCCGACCGCTGCCCAGGCCCGCCTCCAGTGCGTGACCTACGCCCGCCAGATTTCGGACGTCCAGCTGAGCGGCAACGCGCGCGACTGGTGGAGCAACGCCGCCGGCACCTACGACCGTGGCCAGCAGCCCAAGGCCGGCGCCGTTCTTGCCTTCAGCGGCACGCGCTCGATGCCCTATGGCCACGTCGCTGTCGTCCGCAAGGTCGTCGACGATCGCCACATCCTGATCGACCACGCCAACTGGTCGGGTCCGGGCATGGTCGAAAAGGGCGTGATGGCCGTGGACGTTTCGGAAGCCGGTGACTGGAGCGAAGTGCGCGTGTGGTACGCACCGACCAAGTCCGTCGGCCTGCGCGCCAGCCCCGCCCACGGCTTCATCTATCCCCGTACGGTCACGGCAGACGCCTCTACGGCGAAGTCCGCAAAGGGCTGACCCCCAAGCCGGCCCAACCGTTCGGGCCAAGGCTCCCCGGAATTCAATTGATCAGGCCCTGTATGCTGGCCCCGATCCCTCAGGCCAGGCGGCGCTGCTTGCGCTCGGGTGGCACGATCAGGGCCTTCGCTTCCTCCCCGGCCATTGCCTCCCAGAACAGGTGCCCCTGGATCATCTGGCATCCCGCAGCCTGAACGAGCGCGCGCTGCATCGGCGTTTCCACGCCCTCGGCCACCACCTTCATGCGCAGCGTGTGGCCCAGCGAGACGATGGCGCGCAGGATCGAATGCGCATCGAGGTCCGCCTCGATGTTCTGCACGAACGAGCGGTCGATCTTGATGCGGTCGAACTGGAAAGAGCGCAGGTAGCTGAGCGACGAATAGCCGATCCCGAAATCGTCGAGCGCGATGCGGAAGCCGCGATACTTCAGGCCCTTGAGCACGTCGACGACATGGTCCGAACGGTCGAGCATGACGCCCTCGGTCACTTCCAGGATGAAGCGGCGCGGGTCTGCCCCGGTCTCGCGCACCAGCGCGTCCATGGTCTGGAGAAAATCGCCCGCCATGATCTGCAGCGGTGAGAGGTTGACCGAGATCTCGCAGTCGGCCCAGTCTTGGCATTCGGTGAAGACGCGGCGCAGCACCCAGTTGCCGAGTGACAGCATCAGCCCGGCCTGCTCGGCTACTGGCACGAACAGACCCGGCCGGATCGGGCCTCTCTCCGGATGGTGCCAGCGCAGCAGTGCCTCGAAGCCAAGCACCGCCCCGTCGGCGGCATTGACCACCGGCTGATAGGCCAGCGTCAGCTCGTCGCGCACGATGGCGCGGCGCAGTTCCATCTCCATCTCCAGCCGCAGCTTCACCGAGGCATCCATATCGCGCGTGAAGCGACGATAGCGCGCCCGCCCGCGCTGCTTGGCACGATAGAGCGCAATGTCGGCGCGGCGCAGCAGTTCGCCGGGATCCTCGCTCTGCTCCGGCCCCCAGCTGATGCCGCAGGAGAAGCTGACCTCGAGACTGTTGCCGGAGATCACGAACGGTTCGCGCGCAATGGCCATCAGTTGACGCCCCAGCATATCCGCCGCAACCCGCCCCCCGGTCGAGCGACGCAAAAGCACGAACTCGTCGCCACCGAAACGCGACAGGAAATCCCCCGGCGGCAGTGACCGGCGCATGCGCAGCGCCACCTGCCGAACCAGTTCATCACCGACATGGTGGCCAAGCGTGTCGTTGACGACCTTGAAGCGGTCGATGTCGACATAGGCCACGAAGACATCGCCCAATTCGGACTGCTCGACGCAGGCCGCCAGTTCCTGCCGCAAGCGCTGCATGAAGTGGGCGCGGTTGGGCAGGCCGGACATGGCATCGTGCAGCGCATTGTGCTGCGCCTGCGCTTCGCTCGCGACGAGTTCGCTCGTCGTCCGCCGCATCCGCCGCACGATGATGGCACCGCCCGCCACGACGCCGACGAAGAACAGGATGTAGATCGCCAGCAATGGCGCAGTCTGGCGCAGGATCGCAGGACCTGGCGGCTTGGATATCCACGAGAACCAGCCGATCCGCTGCCCTTCCGCATCGGTGACTGCCAGCGAGTTACGCGCCGGATCGCTGTCAGGCTCAGTCGAGAAACGTACCCCGTCGAGCAACAGCGAGGACTGCAGGTCGTTGATCACGCGATCGTCGACGAACCGTAGCAGGACGATGTAATCCGGCTCCGCGCGCATCAGGGAAGGCGTGGTATCCGGCACGACCGATGCCACCGCGACCATGGCCGGACGGCCATCGAACGATGTCATCGCCGAAAGCCCGCGAGACATGGGCAGACCCTTGCTGTCAAACGGCCAGAGCACGCCGCCTTGTGGCCGCCACTCCGCAACCGCCGCCTTGCCGGCATCTCCCCGCACGGACCGCCGGATCAACTGCTTCACCGTCAGGCCAATCTGGCCAAAACGGCAGTCCTGCGTCAGGTGCGCGCCCTGCCAGCAACGCACCGCCGTCCCACCGAAGCGCACGTGATAGATCCGGTCGATCCGGTGGCTGCCCCAGAAATAGCCGGCGAGGAAGTTGCGTGCCCATTGCTCGGCGTCAGGCGCGTTGAGCTTCACCACAGCATCGTCCCAGGCGATCTGCAGCCGGTCGGCTTCGAGGATCTGGCGCTCGGTGCGCTCGATGAAGCGCTCGACCAGTCGCTGCTCCTCGGTCCGGGCAAAGCGGTCGGCGATACTGGTGGAATTGCTGAAAGCCGCCACCAGCGCTGCGGTCAGCGCCACCAGCGCAAGGAACGTGCCCACGACAATCCACACGGCCCCCGCCGCGCCGGAATCGTGCCGGATGCCGGCGCGCCTGATGATGGGTCTCGTCCCCATGTTGCTAGCCCTAGCAAGCGGTTCCGAACAAATGGTTATCGGTGAATAGGTTCAACGCCACAGGAACCGCGCCGCCCCTCGCGGATTGAAGCGGCAAAGGGCGGGCGGGAGGAACGCATCGGAGACCCTCAATGCTGCTGACCATCGCGCTGATCCTGTTCGTCCTGTGGGCGCTGGGCGTCTTCGCCTTCAAGGTGACCGCAGGCGTCATCCATATCGTGCTGATCATCGCTATCCTGATCGGCCTGGTTCATCTGTTCCGCGGACGGAGAATCTGACGCAATCCGGCAGGCTTGGCCGGTTGCAGATCGAAACGCAGATGCCTACCTTCCTCAAGGCTAAGGGCCGGACGGCGCGTCTGGCCCCTCACTTTTGGGAGAATCGGCAATGCGCGAGAGGCTTCAGCACTACATCGATGGCAAGTGGGTCGACAGCGAAGGTGGCAAGCGCCACGAAGTGATCAATCCCGCCACTGAAGAGCCGATCTGCGCGATCACGCTCGGAACGCAAGCCGATGTCGACAAGGCCGTGGCTGCCGCGCAGCGCGCCTTCAAGACCTTCAGCAAGACCACGCGCGAGGAGCGTCTGGCGCTGCTGGAACGCATCGTAGCTGAAATGAAGAAGCGCGCGCCCGAACTGGCCGTGGCGATGGCCGAGGAAATGGGCGCGCCGGTCAGCTTCGGCGGAACCGCGCAGGTCGGTGCCGGGATCGGCGGCTTCCTCGGCACGATGGCCGCGCTCAAGAACTTCAATTTCATGGAAGACAACGGCAACTACAAGGTCGCCTACGAGCCGATCGGCGTCGTCGGCATGATCACGCCGTGGAACTGGCCGCTCAACCAGATCGCGCTGAAGGTCGCGCCAGCACTGGCTGCGGGCAACACGATGATTCTCAAGCCCTCTGAAGAGTGCCCGACCAACGCGGCGATCTTCGCCGAGATCCTCGATGCAGCCGGCGTGCCTGCAGGCGTATTCAACCTCGTCCAAGGCGATGGCCCCGGCGTCGGCACCGCGATCAGCTCGCACCCCGGCATCGACATGGTGAGCTTCACCGGTTCGACCCGCGCGGGCATTCTGGTTGCCAAGGCCGCGGCAGACACGGTCAAGCGCGTGCACCAGGAACTGGGCGGCAAGTCGCCCAACCTCGTCCTGCCCGACGCCGATTTCGCCAAGTACCTGCCCTCGACCGCATCGGGGCCGCTGGTCAACTCCGGCCAGTCGTGCATCTCGCCGACCCGCATCCTCGTACCCAAGGAGCGCGAGGCCGAGGCCGCTGCGTTCGTCTCGGCGATGTACTCGGCCACCCCGGTCGGCGATCCGCTGACCGAGGGCAACCACCTCGGCCCGGTCGTCAACAAGGCGCAGTTCGACAAGATCCGCGGCCTCATCCAGTCGGCCATCGACGAAGGCGCCAAGCTCGAGACCGGCGGCCCGGACCTGCCCTCGAACGTCAACCGCGGCTACTACATCAAGCCGACCGTGTTCTCGGGCGTCACGCCGGACATGCGCATCGCGCAGGAGGAAATCTTCGGTCCTGTCGCCACGATCATGACCTACGACGACCTTGAACAGGCCATCGAGATTGCCAACGACACCGCCTATGGCCTTTCCGCCTGCATCACCGGCGATCCGGCAAAGGCGGCCGCAGTCGCTCCCGAGCTGCGTGCCGGCATGGTCGCGATCAACAACTGGGGTCCTACCCCCGGCGCACCGTTCGGCGGCTACAAGCAGTCCGGCAACGGTCGCGAAGGTGGCCTCTACGGCCTCAAGGACTTCATGGAAATGAAGGCGATCAGCGGCCTGCCGGCCTGAGTCGGCCAAGCCCGAAGTCACGAGGGGGCTGCTCGCAAGGGCAGCCCCTTTTCCTTTGCCTGATCGCTGCGATCAGTAGTCCTTGCTGACCTTGAGGTTGAGGCTTTCGTCGCCGATGGTCGACATCGTGCCCAGCAGCGCCAGCCAGCGGGTGATCCGGAATTCCACCGAGGTCGCGTTGTAGCCGGCGCCATCGGTGACGAGCTCAACGAACACGCGCCGTCCGATGTATTTGCCCACCGCAATGCTCGTGCCCGAACCCACAGTCGGGTCGGCGCCCACGATGCGCAGCCGGTCCAGTCCGATGGCGGCGCGCAGCTTGTTGATCGGATCGAGCCCGCCACCGCCGCGCAGGGACGCAAGCGCTGCGGCAAGCTGCACCGCCTCTGGGGCGGAAATCTGCGTGATCGAGCTTCCGAACAGGATGCGGCTGAGCAATTCCTCTTCCGGCAGCGCCGGGGTGGAGGAGAACGCAATGTTCGGCTTCGTGCCCGTACCGGTGATGGTGATCTTGGCGCTGATGTTGTTGGCATCGCCCTCGGCGACGATATCGAGCTGCGGATCGACCGGCACTTCGCCGGCAAAGCGGATGCGACCGCGCGTCAGTTCGAAGCGCTTGCCCGCAAATTCGTAGCCGCCGCGCACCAGATCGGCAGTGCCGAAGATCTGCGGCGCTGCGGTCGAGCCTCGCAGGCGGATGTCCGCGCCCCATTCGCTGTCGAGGCCGAGCCCGCGCACGTCGATGCGGTTTGCGCCCGCCGCATCGATCAGGAAGCGCCAGGGGACCGCAGCAGCCTTGGGTGGCGCGGCATCGGCCGGGGCATTGACTTCGCGGGTGGCGATGATCGGCAGGTCCTGCACTGCACTCGCCCGTCCCAGAGCCCAGCGCGCCCTTTCGATCCTGACGCGTCCGGCGATGGTCCCGCCCACGCCGTTGCTGACGATCCGCAAGGGTCCGGTCACGGTTGCTGCCATGTCGTCGCGGTTGATCAGTTGCGCGTTCTGCGCCGAGAGCCTGAGATCGATGGACGGGCCATGCTCGGAAAGGTCCGCCAGCCCGATCGTGCCGCTGCCGCTGACTCGTCCGCCGTTGGCGGTAGTGCCGCTGAAGCGGGCGAGTTGCAGGGTCGAATCGGTGAATGTGCCTGCCATTTGCACCTGTCCGACATCGGTGCCGGTCAGCGTGCTTTGCACCCGTAGCCCCTTCGAGGCGACCGCGCCCTGCAGCACCGGTGCCGATATGCTGCCCGAGACGTCGGCCCTCACGCCGACCGGCCCGGTCAGGTCGAACACCTCAACGCCGGACAGCCGCCACAAGGCGTCGGCGGGTCCGGAATAGCGCAGTTGTCCGGCAAGACGCCCAGCCTCCAGCCTGCTCATGAACCCGCCCCCGCGCGGCAATCCGCTGACGATGGCCTGGAAGCGTCCGCGAACGTCGTTGCCCTCGCGGATCACGGTTCGCATTTGCAAGGCTTCGGGATCGAGCCGCGCGACGAGCGCCACATCGACCGGGCGCGAGGTCAGCACGAGGCCCGAGCGCGACAGCCCCTTGATCATCACTGCGGCATTGCCCGAAGGCGCGCCCTTGCCATCGTTGTTGTATTCGACAATGCCCGAGGCAATGCCGCCAAGGCCAAGATCGGCCACCACGATATCGACCACCGAAAGCGGCATGCGCGAGAGCAGCAGGCGCAACTGAGTCGGCCCACCAAGCACATGGCCTTCGGCAATCAAGATGCCGCGACCGAAGCCGATCTGGGTGGGGGAAAGCCGCCAGCCCTCACCTTCGCGCGTCAGGATGGCGCGGCGGGGCATGGAGACCTGCCGTCCGGCATATTCGCCCGATACGTACGTCACGATCTGGTCGGGCGAGAACGCGGCCGTGCCTTGCAGCGCAAACCGCGTGCCCCTGCGCCCCGAAACCGAGGCGGTAACCGAACCACTGCCGTCCTGAAGGTAGGCCGAGGCAGCGAGCTTGCCGACGAAGACCTTGCCCATGCCGATGCCTTCGGCAAGCAGAGTGCCCTCGATCGTGGAATGGCCGTCCTTGATCAGACCGGTCGCATCGAGCTTGGCATTGCCGATCGACAAGGGTCGCGCGCCACCGAAGCGGGCGTTGCGGGCCGTGACATTGGCATCGAAGCCCTGCCCGCCTTCTCGGGGGCTGAGTTGCACCGTGCCGTTGAGGCCACCGCCGGCAAGCGCGATCTGACCCGCGACGCCATCGTCGCCCAGCGTTACACCGCCGGTCACGTCGGTCTGCCAGACGCGGAACTGCTGGATGTCGATGCGCGTGGCTTGCCCCGGCGGCATGAACAAGCCGAGCGTGCCGTTGAACGGCCCGAGCGTGGAATCCCCGGCCGTCTCGATCTTGAAGCCATCGGCTATCGGCGAAAGCGCGACACGCACATCCTTCAGCCCCGCCGCCGGAAGCGGGCTGGCAAAGACGAGGACGGCATTGGGACCATCGTTGGTCATCGCCGCTTCGACAGTAAAGGCGCCGTAATCCGTGTGGCGCCCACTTCCTGTGAGCGATGCCGCGCCGCCGGGCAGGACCTTGCCGTCGAGCGCCATCTGCAGCTTGTTGGAGGTTATCCTTGCCTTTCGGAAGGTCACCGGAATGCGCTCGCCCAGCGCAAGGCCACCGTTGAAACGCACGTTGCCGCCCGTCAGAGTCTGCAGCGTGGCGTTGTCGATCCGCGCCATGCGCCCGGCAAGGTTGGCCTGCAGCGTCCACGGCACGCCATTTCCGATCTTGAACAGGATCTTGGCGGTGCCGTCCACCGCGCCAAGGTTCTGGATGGCAAAGCCGCGCGCCACGACCGGACCTGCCAGCGCATAGCCGCCACGTGCCATGTCGCCACTCAGCGCCAGACGCGCGCCCAAGCCTTTCATGGTCAGCACGAGATTGTCAGAGGTCAGGCGGTTCCCTGCGAAAGCAAGGTCGCCGGTGACGCGCGCACCGGGGAAGCGCGGGTCGATCATCGCGTTGCCGGTGACGACACGTTGCGCAGTGACATTGAGCGGCAGGACGAAGCGCTTGCCATCCCACCTTGCCGTCCCTGACGAACGCAATCCCTGCGCATCGAACGTGCCCAGCTTGAGCCGCTGCACCGCCACCTGATGTTCGATGGACAGGTCGGAGAACTCGCCATCGAGCGTGGCATCGATCACGACGCCTGCAAGTTGCGGCGTCGAGATCAGCTTTTCGGGCTTGACCACGAGAGCGCGGAGCTTGAGGCCTTCGGCTGCATTGTTGGCAAGATCGAGCTTGCCCGTGGCTGAAAGCTTGAAGGCGTCGCCTGCCGTCCGCAGCGCACCGTCAAAGGCGTTGCTCGCAAACGTCCCGTCATAGAGCACCGAAAGCGTAGGTCCCACGGCTTGTGCCGCCGTGCCCTTGAGCAGTGTGCCCGGCCACGCCTGCCCGGCGAGGCGATAGCTGCCAGCCTTGTTGCCCAACTGGAACGCCGCCAGTCGCTTGCCCCCCATCGTTGCATAGGCGAGGCCATTCCAGTTCGACCAGCCGCCTTGGCCGAACACATCGGCACGGATATCGCCATCCGCACCCGCCAACTTGGCGATCATGCCGTCCTTGGGTGCGTCGTAGGCCAGACGCAGGTCGAACTTGTTGCGGTCAGGTTCGCTGTCGAGCCGGAACAGCACGCGGTCCCCGGCGATCTTGCCAGCCACGTTGACGATGGCATGTCCGCCCCGAATGTCGGCCTTGGCCAGGACATCGACCCGCCGCTTCTGTCCGGCCATGGCAGGTGAGACGGTGAGGTTGTCGATCACCAGCTTGTCGATGCGGATGTCGAAATCCGGCAGGATCGGGGCGTCCGGGTCCTCGCTCGGCCGCAGTCGCGGCGCACGGCGTAGCACCCCCCGATGCAGTGCGAGCAGGCGCACGTCGAGCCCGGTCTTCAGCCAGGCCAGCGGCCGCCAGTCGAGTTCCGCCTCGGGCACGGTCAGGAACACGCCCTCGGGATCGCTGACGCGAATATCCCGCAACTTCGCTGCGCCATAGATCGAGCCATCAATGCGGCCGATCTCGATTCTCAGACCCGAACCCGGCGTGATCGCCGCGATCCGGTCCGCCACCAGCCGGTGTCCCAGCGAGGAATCGAGGATGACCAGCGCAGCAAGCACAAGCGCGATACCGGCAACGAACAGGATGGCCAGCCGCCGCGCAAATCCGCGCAAGAAGCGGCTGCGACGGGAGCGCACCGGCTTCTTCGGCGTTGCTTCTGGCGGCGGTGCCACGTCTTCTGACATCAGAACGCCTGCCCCAGCGCGACATAGACACCGATGCGGCTATCCCCCTTCGACGGGTTGAGCGGGGTGCCGAGGTCAATGCGGATCGGACCGAAGTTGGTCTGATAGCGCAGGCCGATACCGGCGCCGATCTTGATGTCACGCAGGCGCGGCGTGCTCGTTGTGTCGACTGCCCCGGCATCGACGAATGGCACTAGGCTCACCGCGCCGCCCAGCAGCCCGGTCTTGACGCGGGCTTCGAGCGAGAATTCGCTCAATGCGCGCCCACCGCTGGGCTCTCCTGCCGTATCGCGCGGACCGATCAGCTGGAAGCCGTAGCCGCGCACCGAGCCACCACCACCGGCATAGAACCGGCGCGAAGGCGCGATGTTGGTGATGTCGGTGCCGACGATCGTGCCGAATCGAACACGTCCGGCCACGACGAGCTTCTCGCCCATCGGTTGGTAATAGCTCGCATCGAACTGCGCCTTGCCATAGCTCGAGCGCACGCCGTTCTGCACCGAGACCTCTGGCGAAAGACGCAGGCCCACGCGGAAACCGCGTGTCGGATCAAGGAGGTTGTCGCTGCCGTCATAGGCCGCGCGCATCGGCAGCGCACCGATGAAGTAGGTCTTGCGCCGCTCGTTCGCGAGGATCGCGGCGGCATCGCGTTCCCCGGTCGCCAGCACCTCGACGCCAGCGGCGAACACCCATGGCTTCTGGAACAGCAGCGTCGTCTGCCGCTCCAGCCCCGCCGTGAACGAGATCGTCCGCGCCTCGAACGCGCTGCTGGTCTGGTTGCGCGCGTAGAGATCGGCGTTGAGCACAAGATCGCGCGTCAGGAAGTTGTTGCGGCGGAAGGTCAGTCCCGCAAGCTGCTCCTGCGTGCCCGCCACTGCGCGCACACGGACCATGCCTTCGGGCGGGAAGAAGTTGCGATGCTCCCAGCTCGCCTCCACACGGAAGCCTTCACCGCTCGAATAACCGATCAGCCCGGCGATGGTGCGCAAGGGCGCGGGCGTGATCTTGACATCGACATCGACCGTCCCCGGCTGCCCTGCCGCCGCCGCCGCGACCTCGCGCGCCTCGACAGTGACCGACGAGACGAGCCCGGTCGCGAGAATCGCCTGCCGCAAGTCGTCCACTTCCGAACGCTTGAAGCGGTCGCCCGGATCGAACCGGGCAATGCGCTGGAGATGGCGCGAGCTGAGGAAGTTCTCGCGCGAGGAATTGACCTTGCCGAACGCATAGACCCCGCCGGGCGTCACCGGCACGGTCAGGTCGCCTTCGCGGCGCTCGTGATCGATAAGCAGATCGGGTTCGCCGACCTTGGCAAAGGCATAGCCGGTCTCGCCCAGCGCGGTCTGCAACGACAGCCGCTCCGCCACGATCCGGTCAGCGTTGATCGCATCGCCGGTCTTGAGCTTGAAAGCCCCGCGCAAGGCCTCATAGTCCGCCCCCGCCGCTGCCAGATCGCCCAGAGCGATCGTGCCGACATGGTACTGCGGCCCCGGCTGCACATCGAAGCGTACGACGACCTTCTCGACGTCCACCGGCCCCGCTGCCTCGCCATCGGCCCGGTCCCCCAGGCCGCCAAGCGTCTGATAGACCTGCGCATCGTAGTAGCCGTAGACCCGCAGCACCTGCTGCAGCGTCTCGCGATCGGTCCGCGCGCGGCGGACGATCTGGGCGAGATTGTCCTCGTCGTCGTCGAAAGACTTGAGGCTCGACAGCCCGGCAAAGCGGCTGACGATCTGGTCTTCTTCGGCGATAGACTCCTTCCCGCTCGGGAAAGCCAGCTCCACCTGCTTGCCGACGCGCGAAACGTCGGCATCGGCCAGCCTGACGTTGGCGGGTGCATCGGCGTCCTGCTGCCCGGGCAAGGCTTCCACCGCAGCGTCGGTCGACTGTTCGGCGACGTCGATGTCGGGATCGGGCGAAAGCGGCTCGATGGCCGGAAGCTCGCTGCCGTCGGGCCAGGGGATGGTCATGCCGGGGATGTCGGGCATGGCCGTGTCGGCCTCGATATCCTCGATCACGGTCGACGGGGGCGCACCGGTGCGCGCGGCTTCCGTGTCCTGTGCCCACTTGTCCGGGTCCTGCACTGCCGAGTCAGGGATCAGCGCCTCAAGTTCCTGATCGGCCTGCATCGACTGGGCAAAGGCATTGCCTGCTGGCAGCGCCAGCGCCATCAGCGCAGCAAGAACGCGGGCCAGAGGCCGCTCAACTGCGGGCGTAGCGCTCCTGCGCGCCGTGAACGCCATCCTTGAGTCCGCCTTCGATGGCCGGAAGTCCATCCTCGCCAGCGCCAGCGCGGCGCGCAGACACGGCTCGCTCGATGGCGACGGCCTGTGCAGCAGGTTCGAACCGTTCCCAGCCATCGCGGCCCAGTTTCTCCATCGGCCGGAAGCGCACCTTGTACTGCATGCGCTCCGATCCTTCGACCCAGTAGCCGAGATAGACATATGGCAGCCCGACGCGGGCCGCATGCTGGATATGGTCGAGGATGATGAAAGTGCCAAGCCCGGACCGCGTCTCGTGTTGTGGATCGTAGAAGCTGTAGATCATCGAGAGACCATCGCCCTGTTCGTCGGTCAGACAGGCCCCAACCAGTCTGCCCTGCGAACCGTCCGTGGTCGGCTCCCTGTATTCGATGACGTAACTCTTGACCGGGGTGTGTTCCACCATGTCCGCGAAGTCCATCTCGTCCATGGCTGCCATCCCCCCGCCCGGGTGACGCACGGCAAGATAACGCTGCAACAGCTCGAACTGTTCCGGCGTGGACCAAGGTTTGCAAACACTTGCGACGAGATCACGGTTGCGCTTCCAAATGCGCTTCTGCGTCGACGACGGCTGAAACTCCTCCGTCACCACGCGGACCGAGACGCAGGCCGAACAATCGATGCAGCTTGGCCGATAGGCAACCGTCTGGCTGCGACGGAAGCCGATGCGACTCAGCGCATCGTTCAGCTCGTCGGCATTGGCACCCTTGAGCTCAGTGAACACCTTCCGCTCACTCCGGCCCGGGAGATACGGGCATGGCGCGGGGCTGGTGACGAAGAAGCGCGGAAAACGTACGGGCGCGGTCACGGCGAGGCTATTGCTCCTGACGCCGAACTGTCCGGCGTGTCAGCAACAAACATGCCCCAGCAATCCAAATCCTAAAAGCCCATTAACTACCTTTTGGTGCACAAATCCGCGCCATTTCGTGACCGGAATGGCGATTTGCGTAAGCAACCATCGGGCGAGTCTCGTGGTAGGACAAGCTCCGCACCAAAAGTTAACACGCCGCCTCAGCGACTTGGACCTCAGCCGAGTTCGACCTGCTCCAGATCGTAGCCCTTGGCGCGCAGCCCTGCGACGAGGCGGTCGATCTGCTCGCGGTCGCGTGCCTCGCATTCAATCTCGGCGGTTAGCCCCTTGGCCGGGAGCGAGGTGAAGATGCGCTGGTGCCAGACTTCGAGGATGTTGACCTGGTGGCGGTTGAACTCCTCGACCACCTTGAACAGCGCGCCGGGGCGATCCTGCAGGGTGATGCGCAGGCGGCCAAGGCGGCCCGAGCGGGCAAGATCGCGGAGCAGCACGTTGGCGAGCAGGCGCGTGTCGATATTGCCGCCGCACAGCACGATGCCGACCTTGCGCCCGGCAAAGCGCTTCTTGTGGGTCATCACCGCGGCAAGGCCCGCCGCGCCTGCACCTTCGACCACCGTCTTCTCGATCTGCAGCAGCAGCGCGACCGCGCTCTCCAGCGCGGCTTCGCTGACCAGCACCACATCATCGGCGATCTGGGCAAGCACCTTCGAGGTGAACTCGCCCGGCTCCTTGACCGCAATACCTTCGGCCAGCGTATCACCGCCGCAGGGCAGATCGAGGTGCTTGAGCTTGGCATACATCGAGGGGAACAGCTGCGCCTGCACGCCGATCAGGCCGATCCCTGGCTTGAGTCCGCGCGCGGCAGTGCCCATGCCCGTCATGAGCCCGCCGCCGCCGATGGGGACGACCAGCGTCTCGATCTCGGGCGCATCCTCGAGCATCTCGAGCGCGACAGTGCCCTGCCCCGCCGCAACGCGCGGATCGTCGAACGGGTGAACGAATGTCAGCCCCAGCTCGCCTTCGAGCTTGCGGGCGTGGGCATAAGCCTCATCGAAGGTCTCCCCCTCGAGCACGACCTTACCCCCGACCGACTCGGTCTGCATCACCTTCACCGTCGGCGTGGTGCGCGGCATGACGATGGTGACCGGCATGCCGAGGCGCGTTCCGTGATAGCTCAGGCCCTGGGCGTGGTTGCCTGCCGACGCCGCGATCACGCCGCGCGAGCGCTGCTCCTCGGTCAGTTGCAGCAGCGCATTGAGCGCCCCGCGCTCCTTGTAGGCCGCCGTAAACTGGAGGTTCTCGAACTTGAGCCAGATATCGGCGCCGGTGATCTTGCTGAGCGTCTTGCTGTAGAGCGTGGGCGTGCGCACCACCTGGCCCGAAATTCGCTCCGCCGCCGCGCGTACATCGGCGAGGGTCAGCAGGGAATCTTCCTGCGTGGCGGGCTTGAGCGCTACGTTTTCCATGGCCGCGCCCTAACGGAAAGCGGCCCCCAAGAAAACCTCAAGCTTTGGCGGAATCGGCGCGGGCCATGGCAATCCTGCGAAAACCGGTCACCGGGATCATCGCGACGAGAATTGCCGCGCTGTCCGCCACCCAGTCGCGCCAGTCCGAGTCGCGGTGGAGGAAGGGGATCAGTTGCACCACTTCGATGCCGGCGCCGATCAGCGAAAGCCATAGCGCCGCCCTGGCCAGCGAAACCTTGGGCCAGCCAACGCCTGCCAGCAGCGAGAGCGTGAAGAACGCCAGCATGTGGGCGAACTTGTCGCCAAGATCGTCGATCGGCAGGCTCGGCGGCTTGGGCAGCACGGCCATGACCAGCGCAAAGGCAAGCGCCGGCCAGAATGTAAACCGGGCGGCGCGGGTGAGGAGATCGGTGAGACGCTGCATCGTACGCCGCTATGCGTTGCCCCTTTGTGACAGGCAAGCAGGCTCTGGCACTCGGCGGCAAACCGGATATGAATGCGCATCATGAGCGACCAGACACCGGCAGCAACTGCCCCCGCAAACGTATCCTTCCTCGGCCTTGGCGTGATGGGCGGCGCGATGGCCCGCCACCTTGGCAAGGCAGGGCATAACCTGACGATCTACAACCGCACCACCGCGCGGGCCGAGGCCTGGGCAGCGGCCAACCCCGGCCTTGCCGTCCGCATCGCCACCAGCCCGGCGGAAGCGGCCGAAGGGGCCGATGCAGTCATCACTTGCGTCGGCAACGACGATGACCTCGCCGATGTCGTGCTCAGCCCGAACGGCGTGTTCTCGACGCTGAAGCGCGGTGCACTCTACATCGATCACACCACCGTCTCCGCCCGCATCGCCCGCCAGATTGCCGTCGAAGGACGCGACAAGGAACTGCTCTGCGTCGATGCTCCCGTCACCGGGGGCCAGTCAGGCGCCGAGGCTGGCACCCTTGCCATCATGTGCGGCGGCAGCGCCAAGGCGGTGGACGCAGCGCGCCCGATCCTCGCCGCCTATGCCAAGCGCGTGGTTCATGTCGGCAAGTCGGGCGCCGGGCAGACCGCGAAAATGGCAAACCAGATGTGCATCGCAGGCGCGCTCGCGGGACTTTCCGAAGCCATCCGCTTTGCCCAGATCGCCCATCTCGACATGGACAAGGTGTTCGAGGCGATCTCGGGCGGGGCGGCACAGAGCTGGCAGATGGACAACCGCTTCCACACCATGGCCAAGGACGAGTTCGACTTCGGCTTTGCGGTCGACTGGATGCGCAAGGACCTTGGCCTCGCCATGGACGAAGCGCGCAATCTCGGCGCGAGCGTGCCGGTGACGGCGCTGGTCGACCAGTTCTATGTCGACGTGCAGGCGATGGGTTATGGGCGCGAGGACACTTCGGCACTGATCCGCCGGTTGCCGCGCCGGACGAAGAAGGCGTGAAGCGCGCTGGATTTGCCGCAGCGCTGCTGCTGGCGACTTCGACCGTCGCATATGCCGACACGCTGATCGACAACGTGCGCGGCACCACGATCGGTGCCAACGGGCAGGTCGAGCAATTCACCGGCCTGCTGTTCGACGATACCGGCACGATCAAGCGCGTGATCCACGCGGGCGACAAGAAGCCCCGCCCGCGCAAGGAATACCAGTATCACCTCGACGGCCAGGGCCGCATCATGCTGCCCGGCATGATCGACGCGCATGTCCACGTCATGGACATCGGCTTTGCGGCGCTCAGTCTCGACCTTTCGGACACGACCTCTCTCGCCGATGCCCTGAACCGGATTGCAAAGTTCAGTGCCGAACACCCTGATCGTCCATGGATTATCGGGCGTGGCTGGAATCAGGAACTGTGGAAGCTCGGGCGGTTTCCGACGGCAGCCGAGCTTGATGCGGTGACGGGCGGCAGGCCGGTATGGCTGCAGCGGGTCGATGGCCATGCCGGGTGGGCGAACAGCGCCGCGCTCAAGGCGGCAGGCGTCACCGCGGCGACGAAGGACCCGGCGGGAGGCAGCCTCGACCGCGCGCCCGACGGCTCGCCGCGCGGCGTGCTGGTCGATGCGGCCATGGAGCTGGTCGACAGCAAGGTCCCTGCCCCCCGCGCGGAGGACCGCGATCTGGCACTCGCCAATGCCCAGCAGATCCTGTTCAAGCGCGGCGTTACCGCCGTGGCCGACATGGGCACCGGGATCGAGGACTGGCAGACCTATCGCCGCGCAGGCGACGCCAACAGGCTCTACGTGCGGATCATGGCCTATGCCCGTGGGACTGAGCAGATGAGCCTGATCGGCGGCCCCGGCCCCTCGCCCTGGCTCTATCAGGACCGGCTTCGACTCAACGGCGTCAAGCTCTACGTCGACGGCGCACTCGGATCGCGCGGGGCATGGCTCAAGGCGCCCTATGCCGACGCGCCGGGAACGCGCGGGCTGCCGCAATTGAACCAGACCCAGCTCGGCAACCTGATGAGCCGCGCGGCGATGGACAACTTTCAGGTCGCGATCCATGCCATCGGCGACGAAGCCAATGCCACCGTGATCGGCGCGATTACCGACCTTGCGGAAACCTACAAGGGCGACCGTCGCTGGCGCATCGAACATGCCCAGATTCTCGATCCCAAGGACATCGCCCGCTTTGCACGAAGCGGCGCAATCGCCTCGATGCAGCCGGTCCACGAAACCTCGGACCGCGTGATGGCCGAAGCGCGGCTCGGGCCGGACCGGCTCGCCGGTGCCTATGCGTGGAAGTCGCTGAAGGCAGCGGGCGTGCGGCTGGCATTCGGCTCGGACGCGCCGGTGGAAGTGGCCGATCCCTGGGCCGGGCTTGCCGCTGCAATCAGTCGGCAAGGTCCGGACGGGCAGCCCGAGGGCGGATGGCAGCCGCAGGAACGCGTGTCGCCCGCCGAGGCGCTCGCCGCCTATACCGCCGATGCTGCCTATGCAGGCTTTGCCGAAGGCAAGTTCGGTCGGCTCGCCCCGGGCCTGCGGGCGGACTTTGTGCTGGTCGATACCGATCCGCTCACCGCAAATCCTGCACAGGTCAGGGCGACCAAGGTGCTGGAAACGTGGATCGGCGGGGGCAAGGTCTGGTCGGCCGAAAAAGGGTCGGAAACCGGAACGCCATCAAAGCGTTAGGGTGCCGACGCGGAAGGCTTGAGGGGGCGATCTTTCCGGATGCTGCCCTTGGGCTGCGTCGCGGAACCCGCCCTCTCACCCAAGGTTTCGCGAGTCTTGCGAGGCTCTGATACACGAGTATCGAAACGGGGGCCTCGGTGCCCCCGTTTCACATTCAGGGAAGCAGCGGCGGCGTCTCGCCTGCAGCCAGCGCAGCAGCTTCGGCCGCTTCCTCGGCACGACGCTTCGCATCGGCCTTCTCGGTGAAGCGCATCAGCACCAGCGTGCCCTCGAACAGGAACAGCAGCGGGATGGCGAGCATCAGCTGCGACACCACGTCGGGCGGCGTCGCCACGGTGGCGACCGCGAAGATCACCACGATCGCATAGCGGCGCGCCTTGACCAGCTGGTCGCGGCTGACGATCCCGGCGCGGTTGAGCAGCATCAGCAGCACGGGCAGCAGGAAGCTGATCCCAAAGGCGAGGATGAACTGCATGACTAGACTGAGGTAGTCCCCCGTCCCCGGCAGCGCTTCCAGTTGCAGCCCGCCCTTGTTGCCCTCGAAGCCCAGGAACCACTTGAACGCGGTGGGCATGACGATGAAGTAGGCGAGGCTGGCGCCAGCGGTGAACAGCACCGGCGTGGCGAAGAGGAAGGGCAGGAAGGCCTTCTTCTCGCGCGCATAGAGGCCCGGCGCGATGAAGGCCCAAAGCTGGTTGGCGATCACCGGGAAGCTGACGAAAAAGGCCGCGAACATCGAAACCTTGAGCTCGACGAAGAACGCTTCGTAGAGCTTGGTGTAGATCAGCTTGCCCTGTCCCGGTGGGAAGGCGTGGACCAGCGGCCGTGCCAGCAGCGCGAAGATGTCGTCGGCGAAGTAGAAGCTGATCGCGAAGGCAATCGCCAGCGCATAGACGCAGCGCAGCAGGCGCGTGCGCAGTTCGAGCAGGTGATCGAGCAGCGGGGCCTGCGTCTCGTCGATGTCGGAGATCATGGCAGCGGCGCTTCCGGCTTGGGCGCGTCAGCGACCTTCTCTTCCGGCGGCATCGGGCCGATCATCACCGGATCAGCGGGAGCATCCGAGGGGAGCGGATTCGGGAAGGGATCGTTCTGGCCTTCAGCTGCAGCCAAGGTCTGCCCTTGCGCGGCAGCGGCTTCCTGCGCCGCCGTCTCGCGCATTATGCGCTCGTTCTGTTCCTTCCACTTGCGCTCCATCTCCTCCATCTCCGCCTCGCGGATCATGGTCTCGATGCCAGCCTTGAAGTGGTTGGAGACGCGGCGCATTTTCGCCACCCAGCGGCCTGCAGTGCGCAGGGCGAGCGGCAGGTCCTTCGGGCCGATCACGACGATCGCCACGATGACCAGCACCAGAAGTTCGGACGCGCCGATGTCGAACACGGCCCTGTCGCCTTGTTTTCGAGGGCTTTACTGGGCCTGGTCGGTCGAGGTCGGTGCGGGCGCAGGCGCGGCAGGCGGGACCTGCTGCTGCTGGATCTGCGCGGGCGGCGGAGTGACCGGACGGTTGTCCTCGTCGTTCATGCCCTGCTTGAAGCTTTTGATGCCCTTGCCGAAATCGCCCATCATCTCGGAAATGCGGCCACGGCCGAACAGGATCAGCACGACCAGCGCAAGCACGATCAGGTGCGGAAGGGAAAGACCACCCATGTTACCAACTCCTTTGCGAGTCCTAGATAAGGACCGCGCGCCCCACTTGCCAGTTTTAACGTGAACTCAGTCTGAGTTGTCTTCGCCAGACGGATCAATCGCCCCCGTGTCCGCATCGTCGCCCCCCGTCAAGACGGCAAACGCCTCTTCGACAGGATCGAGCAGGCCTGCAGCGCGCAATTCCTCGATTCCGGGCAGGTCACGGCGCGAAGAAAGGCCGAAATGCGTGAGAAATTCAGGGCTTGTCGCATAGATCGTCGGCCGCCCCGGCACCTCGCGGCGTCCGGCAATACGTATCCAGCCCGCCTCGAGCAGGACGTCGAGGGTGCCCTTGGCGGTCTGCACGCCGCGAATCGCCTCGATCTCGGCGCGGCTGACCGGTTCGTGATAGGCGATGATCGCCAGTGCCTCGGTCGCCGCGCGCGACAGGCGGCGGGGCTCTTCCTTCTCGCGGCGCAGGAGATGGGCGAGATCGGCGGCGGTCTGGAAGTGCCAGCGCCCGCCGCGCTCGACCAGATGGATGCCGCGCCCCGCATAGACCTCGGCCAGCCGCTCCAGCACCGGCCCGACCGCAGCGCCTTCGAGATGCGCGGAGATTTCCTGCTCGGTCATCGGCTGTTCGGCTGCGAACAGCGTGGCCTCCACCGCGCGTTCGAGATCGTCAGGCTGCTCGGTCATCCGCGCACTGCCCTCAACATCAGTGGTCCGAAGGCGTGGTCCTGCGCGATCTCCGCCCTGCCCTGCTTGGCAAGTTCGAGCGCTGCGAGGAAGCTGGAGGCGAGTGCCGACTTGCGCAGTTGCGGATCGGCATCGAGCGGCAGGAAGGCGCGCAGATCGGTCCAGTCCATGACAACGCCGAGCATCTGCGAGACGCGGGCCAAGGCGGCATCGAGCGTGACCACCGCACGCTCGCGCACCATGTGGACGACCGGGCGGTTGCGGTGCTTGATCGCGCCATAAGCCTGGATCAGCGCAAACACATCGCACTTCCACAGCGCCTTGCGATCAACCCGCAGGCCTTCAGGATTACCGCGCAGGAACACGTCGCGCCCGGTGCGGTCCCGCCCCATCAGCCGCGCGCCGGCCTCACGCATTGCGCCCAGCCGCTGCAGCCGCAATTGCAGCTTGAGCGCCAGTTCCTCGGGGCTCGGCTGCACTTCCGGATCGCGCGGCAGCAGGAGCAGCGACTTGAGGTAGGCGAGCCATGCCGCCATCACCAGATAGTCCGCCGCCAGTTCGAGCTTCAGCGCCTTCGCCCGCTCGATATAGTCGAGATACTGGCCGACCAGTTCGAGGATCGAAATGGTGCGCAGGTCCACCTTCTGCCGCCGCGCCAGTTCGAGCAGCAGGTCGAGCGGGCCTTCCCAGCCATCGAGTTCGAGGTAGAGCGCGGCATCGCCGGTCGGTGCACTGGCAATGCCTTCCCAGGCTGCATCGCCGTCAAACAAGGCAAGTTCGACGACCTCGGCCATCAGGCGAGTTCCAGCAGCCGGTCGCGCGTGGCGAGGAGCTTGGCTTGATCCGACATATCGGCAGCACCTTCGAACGCCGAAGTGCCGGCCAGAGCGCGTTCCAGACGTTCGGCGGTCTCGGCGCTCATCGGTGCCAGCCCCTCGGCAATGCCCACCATATCGTCCACCTTAGCCCAGCAGTTGAGCGCGATGTCGCAGCCCGCCGCCTGTGCCCTGACCGCGCGTTCCGGCACGGTGCCGCCCAGCGCCTGCATGTCGAGATCGTCGGTCAGCAGCAGGCCATCGAAACCGATCTGCTTGCGGATCACCTCGCCAATCACGAAGGGCGAGAGCGTGGCCGGGTTTTCCGCATCCCACGCGGTGAAGCGCAAGTGCCCGGTCATGGCGATGGGCGCGTCGTTGAGCGTCCGGAACGGACGGAGGTCCTGCTCCAGTTCCTCGGCGCTCGCTGTCACCACCGGGGTTTCCTTGTGGCTGTCGACCATCGAGCGACCGTGGCCGGGCATGTGCTTGACCACGCCTGCAACGCCTGCCCGCGAAAGGCCATCCAGCGTCGCGCGGCCGAGTGCAGCAATACGCAAGGGCTCCGACCCCAGCGCACGGTCGCCAATCACGTCATGCGCGCCGGGCTGACGCACGTCGAGCAACGGCAGGCAATCGACGCTGATCCCGGCTTCGGCCAGATCCAGCCCCAGCGCATGACCATTCGCCCGCGCCGCCTCGATCGCGCTGGCCGGAGCCACGTCGTAAAGCCGGTCGAAGCGTTCGCCGGGAGGATAGGCAGCCCACACTGGCGGCTTCATCCGCGCAACGCGGCCACCTTCCTGATCGATGCAGATGAAGGTGCGATCCCGCCCGTGCAGCGCGCGCAGTTCGTCGGTCAAGGCGCGGACCTGGGCGCGGCTTTCGACGTTGCGGCCGAACAGGATGTATCCAGCCGGGTCCGCATCGCGGAAGAAGGCGCGCTCGTCATCGGTCAGGGTCAGGCCGGAAAGCCCGAAAATCGCAGGCAACATGCGGCCTGAGCTTGCGGTTTTCGGGGCGTTTGGCAAGCGCTTCAGGACTGGCAGCCGGGGATAATTGTCGCGCCGTGGCGACAAAGCGTCATGCGGTTGGCGCGGGCATGACGACCGGCGCGATCATGTGCGCTATCGCCGCTTCGAACCATTGCGGCTTGCCGGGATCGCCCCCGGTCATCGACCTGACCAGATCGGCATTGCCGAAGGTGATCAGGGCCGAACCGATCAGGCTGAAATAGGCGATTGCCGGATCGGCCCCGGCGAGGCGCCCCTGCCATGCCAATGCCTCGAACAGGGGGCGCAGCAGATCCCACACCGGCCGGCCGAAAGTTTCGACCACCCACTGGTGCCGTTCTGACGTGACAGAGAATTCCTGCAGCATCAGCCGGGTCAGGCGGGGTTCCTCGGCAAAAGTGCGCAAGTATCCAGGCAGGACGCGCAGGGCCGTGGCGACCGGATCTTCAAGACCATCGTCGGCAAGCTGGTGCCTGAGGCGGGCTTCACCGTCATGGGCAAAGGCTTCCACCACCTGCCGCCACAACTGCAGCTTGGTGGGAAAGTAATAGGCGAGATGGCCCTGTTCGATTCCGGCGGCAGCGGCAATCGCACGGGTGCTGGCGGCGGCAAAGCCCACCTCGGAGAAGACCTGCAGCGCCGCCTCGAGCACCACCCGCCGGTTTTCCTCGCCATCATAGCGAGCCGCCTTCAAAGCCGTGGTTCGTGCAACTGCTGCCATGCCCCGATCATGGCGGGCGCAACCCGGACTGGCAAGGCGAGTTTGTCACTTGACAAAATTCTTTGTCGCACGACAAACTGGACGGCGAAGAAACAGACCTCGGGAGATTCCGGATGTACCCGCTTGCCGTCGAGCAGCCTTACCCGCGCAACCAGTGGTGGGTTGCGGCTTACAGCATTCCTGTTGAAAACTGAATCTGTGGGATTTTGTTGAGCGGCGCTTTCTGATTCGTTCCTGTGGTGAAGGGGGAAGCTGCATGTGCAACACATTGTCGATGGATCTTCGGG
>JBKBUD010000023.1:0-31563 GCA_046290865.1 Novosphingobium sp.
GGGCAAGCTGAAGCCGCTCGAGAAGGGCGTGGTGACGGCGGGCAACGCCAGCCAGCAGAACGATGCGGCGGCGGCGTGTCTGGTCGTGGCCGAGGACAAGCTGGACGAATTGGGCTTGGAGCCGATTGCGTGGTTTCATTCGTGGGCGGCGGCGGGCTGCGATCCTTCGCGCATGGGCTATGGCCCGGTGCCGGCGACCGAGCGGCTGTTTGCGCGCAATGGCCTGTCATGGGGTGACATCGACCTGATCGAGCTGAACGAGGCCTTCGCGCCGCAGGTCCTTGCCTGCCTCAAGGGCTGGGGCTGGTCGGACGATGACAGCCGCCACGAGATGCTCAACGTCAACGGGTCGGGCATTTCGCTCGGCCATCCCATCGGAGCGACCGGCGGGCGCATCCTTGCCAACCTGACGCGGGAGCTTCAGCGGCGCGGTGGGCGCTATGGGCTGGAGACGATGTGCATCGGCGGCGGTCAGGGCATCGCGGCGGTGTTCGAGGCGGCCCGATGATCCTTTCTCCCTACGATGCCGAGGACCATGGCGAGATCCGCGAGGGCGTGCGCAAGCTGTGCGCGCAGTTTCCGGGCGAATACTGGCGCAAGCTCGACGAGAAGCGCGAGTATCCGACCGCGTTCGTCAATGCGCTGACGCAGGCGGGCTGGCTTTCGGTGCTGATTCCCGAGGAATACGGCGGATCGGGGCTTGGCCTGTCGGCGGCAGCGGCGATCCTCGAGACGATCCAGTCCGAGGGTGGCAATGGCGGGGCCTGCCATGCGCAGATGTACATCATGGGCACGATCCTGCGCCACGGCTCGGAAGAGCAGAAGCGCGCCTATCTGCCGAAGATCGCCAGTGGCGAACTGCGGTTGCAGGCCTTCGGCGTGACCGAGCCGACCAGCGGGACCGACACGACCAGCTTGCGCACCTTTGCCCGTCGTGAAGGCGACGAATACGTGGTCAACGGCCAGAAGATCTGGACCAGCCGCGCCGAGCATTCCGACCTCATGCTGCTGCTGGCGCGGACCACGCCGCGCGAGGAGGTGGCGAAGAAGACCGACGGGCTTTCGGTGTTCATCGTCGACATGCGCGAGGTGGTGGGCAAGTCGCTGACCATCCGTCCGATCCGCACGATGATGAACCATGCGACCACGGAAGCGTTCTTCGACCAGATGCGCATTCCGGCGGCCAACCTGCTGGGCGAGGAGGGCAAGGGCTTTCGCTATATCCTCTCCGGCATGAACGCCGAGCGCGTGCTGATCGCGGCGGAGTGCGTTGGCGATGCCAAGTGGTTCACGCGCAAATCCGTGGAATACGCCAAGGAGCGGCAGGTGTTCGGGCGGGCGATCGGCGCCAACCAGGGCGTCGCCTTCCCCATTGCCAAGGCCTACGCAAACATGCGCGCCGCCGAGCTGATGGTGCGCGAGGCGGCGCGGATGTACGAGGCCGGGTTGCCGATGGGAGCCGAGGCGAACATGGCCAAGATGCTTGCCGCCGATGCCTCATGGGAAGCGGGCAACGCCTGCGTCCAGACCCACGGCGGCTTCGGCTTTGCCGAGGAATACGACGTGGAACGCAAGCTGCGCGAAACGCGGCTCTACCAGGTGGCGCCGATCAGCACGAACCTGATCCTGTCGTTCCTGTCGGAGCATGTGCTGGGACTGCCGCGGAGTTATTGAGTGGTCGTGTTGTGCTTTGTCGCAGCGTGATGGGCCCCGGCCTTCGCCGGGGCGACGGTTTGAGGAGCTGACATTGCAGCCGGCCGGGCCGCGCTATTGCTTGGGCGCAGCTGTGGTTTCGACCAGGCCGCCGCCCAGGGCTCTGTAGAGTTCGACCATGTTGCTGGCTTTGGTCAGGCGGACAGAGACGAGGGACTGGCGCGCGTTGTAGAGGGTGCGCTGGGCGTCGAGGGGTTCGAGGTAGTTGGCGACGCCGGAATCGAAGCGCAGCTTGCTGAGGCGGTAGGCGGTGGCGGCGTTGGCTTCGAGCGAGGTCTGCGCGCGCAGGCTTTCGTCGACGGTGCCGCGCCGCGCGAGCGCGTCGGCGACTTCGCGGAAGGCGGTCTGGATCGTGCGCTCGTAGGTGGCGAGTGCCGCCTCGCGCGAGGCCTTGGCGGCGGCGAGGTTGTTGGCGGTGGCGCCGCCGTCGAAGAGGCGCTGGCGCACGGCGGCATTGGCGGTCTTCTGGAAATCGCCGCTGCTGAAGATGCTGGTCAACCCGGCGCTGGCAAAGCCGAACAGGCCGGTGAGCGAGAGCGTGGGGAAGAACGCGGCGCGGGCGGCGCCGATGTCGGCGTAAGTGGACTTGAGGTCATGCTCGGCGGCGAGCACGTCGGGGCGGCGCAGCAGGACTTGCGAGGATACGCCGACCGGCAGGGCATCGCGCACCTGATCGGCTGCCCCGAGCGTGGTCGGCAGCAGGTCGTCGGGCAACGGGCCGCCGGCGATCAGTTCGAGCGCATTGCGCGCCTGGGCAAGGCTGGTGCGGAATTCGGCGACGGCGGCCTCGGCGCTGTTGAGCGCGGTGGTGGCGGTGGCGACGTCGAGCTTCGTGCCGATGCCGTTGGCTTCGCGGCGCACGTTGACGTCGAGCGTCTGGCGGCGCGAGGCGACGGTTTCCTCGGCAATGCTCAGGGCGTCGGCAGTGGCGGCATAGGACAGCCAGGCGCTGGCGGTTTCGGCGACGAGGGCGATCTGCGTGGCCTTGCGGCCCTCGTCGGTGGCGAGGTAGCTTTCGAAGGCGCTCTGGCTCTGGTTGCGCAGGCGGCCCCAGAGGTCGAGTTCGTAGGCGCTGGTGCCGGCCTGGACGAGGAAGTTGTCGGTCACCCGGCCCTGCGTGCCCTGCACCGCCGACAGCGTGCCCGAGGCGTTGACGATGGGAAACTGGGCGGCGCGGCTGACCCGGTAGAGCGCCCTAGCCCGTTCCACGTTGGCGAGCGTGGCGCGCAAGTTGCGGTTGTCGGCAAGCGACCGGGCGATGACCTGCTGGAGGCGCGCGTCGGTGAAGAACTCGCGCCAGCCGAGTGCGTCGGCAGTCGTCTCTCCCGGCGACAGCGCGGGATAGACCCCGCCTTGCGGCAGGGTGGATGCCACGGGCACTGCGGGTGGCACGTACTTCGGCGCGAGGTTGCAGGCGGCAAGGCAGAGCGCCGGGGTGAGCCCGAGGAGGGCGCGCAGGTTCATGCCGGTTCTCCCTGCACCTGAGGACGGGCGGCGGGCTGCTTGCGGGCGAACCAGCCCTTCACCAGCACGAAGAACACCGGAACGAGGAAGATCGCGAGGACCGTGGCCGAGATCATGCCGCCCATCACGCCGGTGCCGATGGCGCGGCGGCCGTTGGCCCCTGCCCCGGACGCGAGCGCGAGCGGCACGACGCCGGCGATGAAGGCGACGCTGGTCATGATGATCGGACGCAGGCGCAGACGCGCCCCTTCGAGCGCGGCGGCAACGGGAGTCGCGCCCTTGGCCATCGCGAATTCGGCGAACTCGACGATGAGGATCGCGTTCTTGGCTGACAGGCCGATGGTGGTGAGCAGGGCGACCTGGAAGTAGATGTCGTTGTCATAGCCGCGCAAGGTCACGGCTAGAACCGCGCCGACGATGCCGAGCGGCAGGACCAGCAGCACCGCCACCGGCACCGACCAGCTTTCGTAAAGCGCGGCAAGGCACAGGAAGATGAAGAAGATTGAGGCGGCATAGAGCAGGCCCGACTGGCTGGAGGCGGCGCGCTCCTGGTAGGACAGGCCGCTCCACGCGACCGAGAAGCCGCCACCGAGCGTGGAAGCGTTGTCTTCCATGATCTTCATGGCATCGCCCGAGCTGGTGCCCGGCGCACCGCTGCCGTTGAGCTGCTGTGCGGCAATGCCGTTGAAGCGATCGAGGCGGACCGGGCCCTGCGTCCATGCCGACGAGGCGAAGGCGGAGAACGGGGCCATCTCGCCGTTGTTGCTGCGCACGAACCACTGGCCGATGTCGGAAGGCTTGGCGCGATAGGCGGCATCGCCCTGGACATAGACGCGCTTGACCCGGCCACGGTCGACGAAGTCGTTCACGTAGAGGCCGCCCCAGGCGATCGACAGGGTGGAATTGGCAGCGGCAGGGGCGATCTGGAAGGCGGTCAGCGCCTCGTCGTCGATCTGGACCTTGAGCTGCGGCGTGTCTTCAAGACCGGAGAGGCGGACCTGGCCGAGGCGGGGGTTCTCGCCCGCCAGCTGCACCAGCTTGCGCCGGGCGGCGGTTAGCGCATCGCGCCCGGCCCCGACCGCGTCCTGCAGCCACATCTCGAAGCCGGCCGACTGGCCAAGGCCACGGATCGGCGGCGGGTTGAGGATGAAGATCTGCGCCTCGCGCGATTTCCGGAAATAGGCGTTGAGGCGCTCGGTGATGGCAGCGGCGGAGCGGTCCTTGCCGGGGCGTTCCGACCAGTCCTTGAGCAGGATGAAGCCCTGCCCGGCGTTCTGCGCCGAGCCGGACTGGCCGCGCCCCATGACCACGAACACCGCATTGATGTTGTCGGCCTCGGTCTTGCGGATGTAGTCGGAAATGGACATCGCCACGGCGCGGGTCTGCTCGGAGGTGGAGCCGACCGGAAGCTGGTAGTTGATCGAGATGTTGCCCTGGTCCTCGTCGGGCAGGAAGCTGGTGGGCAGGCGCACGTAGAGCAGGACCATCGCCACGGTGATCGCGCCGAAAGCCACCATCCACGGCAAGGGCCGCGCGACGGTGCGCGACAGGCGGGTCTTGTAGCGCTCCTCCAGTCCGGAATAGGTGCTGTTGAAGCGCGAGAAGAACCGGCCCTTGGGCTTTTCACGCTCGACCGGCACCAGCAGCGTGGCGCACAGGGCGGGCGTGAAGACCAGAGCGACGAGCACCGACAGGGTCATTGCCGAGACGATGGTGACCGAGAACTGCCGGTAGATCGCCCCGGTCGAGCCGCCGAAGAAGGCCATCGGCACGAACACGGCGGTGAGCACGAGAGTGATGCCGATCAGCGCCGAGGTGATCTCGTCCATCGACTTGACCGTGGCTTCGAGCGGGCCGAGGTGCTCCTCGTGCATCACGCGCTCGACGTTCTCGACGACGACGATGGCATCGTCGACGAGCAGGCCGATGGCGAGGACGACGCCGAACATGGTCAGCGTGTTGATCGTGTAGCCGAACAGCGAGAGCACGCCGAAAGTGCCGAGCAGGACGACCGGCACGGCAATCGCCGGGATCAGCGTGGCGCGCCAGTTCTGGAGGAACACGAACATCACGATCACGACCAGCGCGATCGCCTCGAACAGCGACTTGACCACTTCCTCGATCGAGATCTTGACGAAGATGCTGCTGTCGCGCGGGTAGGCGGTGTGGTAGCCGGGCGGCAGGTCCTTTGCCAGTTCCGCGACCTTTTCCTTGACCAGTTCGGCGGTGCGCGTGGCGTTGGCGCCCGAGGCGAGGCTGATCGACATGCCGGTGGCGGGCATGCCGTTGAAGCGGCTGAGCGAGCCGTAGCTCTCCTCGCCCATTTCGACGCGGGCGACGTCCTTGAGCTTGACCACCGAGCCATCGACGTTGGTCTTGACCACGATGTTCTCGAACTGCGCGGGCGTTTCGAGGCGGGAGCGCGCGGTGATCGTGGCGTTGAGACGCTGGCCTTCGGGCGCGGGGTTGCCGCCGATTTCGCCCGCCGCGACCTGGGTGTTCTGCGCCTGCAGGGCTGCGGTCACGTCGGACGGCATGAGCTGCACGGCAGCGAGCTTGAGCGGATCGAGCCACACGCGCATGGCGAAGGAGCCGCCGAAGATCTGCGCGCTGCCGACGCCCTCGATACGCGAGATCGGGTCCTGGAAATGGGTGGTGAGGTAATCCGAAATGTCGGAATTGGTGGCCTTGCCGCTCTCGTCATAGATCGAGACGACCATCAGCTGGTCGGACTGCGCCTTGTTGACGTTGACGCCCTGCTGCTGGACGACGGAGGGCAGACGGCTGACCGCGCGCGAGATGGCATTCTGGACCTGGACCTGCGCGGTATCGGGATCGGTCCCCTTGTCGAAGGTGACGGTGATGCTGGCCGAGCCGTTGGACGAGGTCGAGGTGAAGTAGAGCATGCCGTCGAGGCCCTTGAGCTGCTGCTCGAGGATCTGGGTGACGGAGTTCTCGACCGTGGCGGCATCGGCGCCGCCGTAGTTGGCGTTGATCGAGACGGTGGGCGGGGCGATGTCGGGGTATTGCTCGACCCCCATGGTGCTGACGGCGAACAGGCCCGTGGCCATGATCACGATGGCCAGCACCCAGGCGAAAATCGGGCGGTGTGCGAAGAAGCGGGAAATCATGCGGGATCAGTTCCCGGCCGGCTTGGCGGACGCGTCCGGGCCTGCTGCGGGCTTCGGCTTGCTGCCGGCGGGGACGACCTTGGCCTTCTGGCCCTCGCGCGCGTTGATGAGGCCTTCGACGACGACGCGGTCGCCGGGCTTCAGTCCCGAGGTCACCAGCCAGTTCTGGCCGACCGGGCTGTCCGCCACGATCTCGCGCTTTTCGAGTTCGTCCCTGGCGTTGGCGACGAGGACGCTGGCGCGGCCGCGCGGATCACGGCTGACGGCGGCCTGCGGCACGAGGATGCCGTTGGGCACGGTCCCCTGCCCGACACGGGCGCGAACGAAGAGGCCGGGAAGCAGATCACCGCCGGGATTGGGCACGACCGCGCGGACGGTGATCGTGCCGGTTTCGGGATCGACGTCGATGTCGGCGGGATTGAGCTTGCCGGCGACGGGATAGGTGCTGCCATCGGGCAGGATCACGGTGACAGGAGCGGAGCCGGACACCAGCTTGCCGCTTTCGATCGCGCGGCGCAGGGCGATGAAGTCTGCGCCCGACTGCTTGATGTTGACGTACATCGGATCGAGCCGCTGGACCTTGGCCATGGGCGTGGCCTGCGCATTGGTAACGAGCGCGCCCTTGGTGACCATCGAGATGCCGATGCGCCCGCTGATCGGCGAGGACACGCGGGTGAAGCCGAGATTGACCTGCGCCGAGGCCAGCGCTGCCCTCGCCTGGCCCACGGCGGCGCGCGACTGGTTGTAGGCGGCGCGCGCGTCGGCCGCGTCCTGCTTGCTGACCCCGCCCTGCGCGGCGAGCGCCTCGAAGCGCTCGGCCTTGAGGCGATTGGCCTCGACCGTGGCCTGTGCGGCGGCGAGCGATGCGGAGGCCTGCGCCTGGCTGGCGGCATAGAGGCGGGAATCGATCTGGTAGAGCGGTTGCCCTGCCCGCACGAACGAGCCTTCCTGGAACAGGCGCTGGGTGACGATGCCGGCAACTTGCGGGCGCACTTCGGCGATCTCGGAGGCTTCGGTGCGGCCGGAGAGTTCGGCGGTGAGTTCGACCGGCTCCGTGCGTGCGATCATCACGCCGACGACCGGGGTCGGCTTGGGCTTGGCAGCGTCGGAGGAACCGCAGGCGGCAAGAGCCAGGGATGCCGCAACCACAGTGCCTGCGAGGAACGAAGTACGGATGCTGGAACGCAAGGACAGTCTCACTCGAAAACGTAAATCGGCGCATTACGGCACTGCTACGGGTCGAATCGCGGCGGGCGCGACAAGGTCCCCGTTTCGCAGGTGCGAAATGGCGTTGCAGGCTGTGTCTAGCAGATTGCTGCGCCCGCGCACGTCCCTTGATGGGCAGGGTCGCGGGTTGCGACACAAAGTTACAAATGCCCGCAAAGTTCCGGGAAATTGCCGATTCGGCGGGGCACAAGCCCAAAATCGAGCTAAAATCGCTCCTCTCCAGTGAAATTCGGTGGAAAGACGCGCGAAGGCCATGGCTTTCGCGGTTCGCCATGCGTTAGCCGTGCGCTCCCTTTCCAGCAGAGGACAACAGGACAATGAACAACAGCGACCTCGCCGATACCATCGCCGCAAGCAACGGCCTCACCAAGGCAGACGCCCGCAAGGTCGTCGATGGCGTTTTTGCAGCGATCGCCGACGCAGCCGCGAAGGGCGAGGAAGTCTCGCTGAACGGCTTCGGCAAGTTCAAGGTCAAGAACACCCCGGCCCGCGAAGGCCGCAACCCCTCGACCGGCGCCACCATCCAGATCGCAGCTTCGAACAAGCTGACCTTCTCGGCGGCCAAGGCGGTCAAGGACAAGCTGAACGGCTGATCCGTTCCGGACCGGCGCCTGCCCATGCGGGCGCCGGGTCCACCTTTGCGGCGCGCATCGCCGCCCTTCGGCTCGCAGCACTCGTCTCGCCGATCGTTTCGCTTCTGCCACGTCAGGCTCGAGACACCCCCCAGCACCAGAAGTTTGGGCCAGAAGATTGGGGCGCCGTCAGTGCTTGCCCGGAACTTCCATTATGGTTGCATTGCCCTGCCCATGGGCAAGGTTGGCAAAGAGCGAAAGTTAACGCCAAACCGGCTTAAAGCTGCGCGAACGGACATTAAGTTCCCTTAAATCATGGATTAAGGATCAGCGAAATTTGGCGTAATTGCGTTATTTCCCATGATCTTGATGGTTAATCGACGCGCTGGACCGCAACCGGGGCAGTGGCGGAGAGCGCGATTCTTGTTAACCATTGCTTAGGTGCGTTTACCTAGGAAATCCCCTGTCCGGCCAGTTTCGCCGGCAACGAAATCTGCGGGCGAGCCTCACGGATTTCGCTTCGGGACGGCCCCGGTGGCTCCGGGGATCAGATAGGGGAATTACGATGAAGAAGTTGCTTGCCAGTGCGGCTGTTGCCGCCGGGCTGCTGGCCGGAGGCACCGCCTTCGCCCAGGCCGCCAATACCAGCAGTGCCACAGCGACGGGCTCCGTGACGATCGTCCGCCCGCTGACCATCACCAAGAACAGCGACCTTGCCTTCGGGCGCATCGTGCGTCCGCGCACCGGCGGCACCGGCACCGTCACGCTTGCGAACACCGGCAATACCGTGGTGGCCGCAAGCGGCGCCGTGGCGCTGACCAGCACCACCAGCCGCGCGCAGTTCACGGTTGACGGCGAAGGCGGCCAGTCGGTCACGACCTCGATCCCGGCGACCGTCAACCTGACCAGCGGCACCAACTCGATCGCGGTGACGCTGCTGCCCGACTTCGGCAACACCGTGACGCTTTCGGGCGCCCTGGCTGCGGCCGGTTCGTCGACGCTCAACGTCGGCGGCTCGTTCAGCCTGCCCGACACCCAGGCGACCGGTGCCTATACCGGCAACTTCACGGTTACCGTCACGTACCAGTGAAGCCCTCGGCCGGGTTGCCGCCAGCGTGCGGCAGCCCGGCAAGGCGTGGGACATGGGACGTAAGGGCGGCAGGAGGGGACAGGCAATGCGCACATCGATACGGAACAGGGCCAGGCACTTTGCCGCCGCCGTTCTGATCGCAGGCGCGGCGCCGGGCCTGCCGCTCGTTGCCCATGCGGCGACCGCGACCGATGCGGGGGCATCGGTCGTGATCGTCGAACCGGTGGGCGCGGGCTTTTCGTTCGACATCCTGAGCGATGCCGTTTCGGCGGTGTTCCTCAATGCGGCTATCGGCGATTCGGTTTCGATGCTGCTGTCACCGCGCAAGCCGGGCGGGCCGGGCGCGCCGCGCGAAAGCGGCGTGGTGGTCATGGCGAGCGGGGTCTACCGCATCGACCTGCTCCAGAACGCCGCCACGCCCGCGCGCCTGCGCAGCCAGATCCGCACCGCGACGCCGGGCGGAAGTTCCATCCTGTTTCTCGCCCAGTTCAATTGAGCCAGGTCCATGAAGAAGGCTGATCCTGCCATGAAGCGCTATTCCAGGACGATGCTGGCCCTGCTGCCGCTGCTGTCGCCGACCGGCGCGTGGGCGCAACAGGCTTCGCTGCCGATTGCCGCACCCAAGGCCGCACCCGAACAGGTGAGCGTGCCGGTGCAGCCGGCGGCCGCCAATATCAACATCACCCCGCGCCGCGTGATCTTCGATCCCGCCAAGCGCACCGAAGCGGTCTATGTGTTCAACCAGGGGACGACGCCGGTGACGGTGGACGTGGCGCTGGTCGACAATGCGATGCTGCCCACGGGCGAAATCGTGCCGCTTGCGCGCCTTGCCGAGCGCGGTGCTGCCGCCGAGGCGGTGGGCGCCAAAGTGCGTTCGGCCAAGCCCTTCGTGCTGGCTGCGCCGAGCCGCCTGACGCTGCCGCCGGGCCAGGGCAAGACCATCCGCGTCCGCGCCACGCTGGCCGACGGCGCGCAGACCGCCGAGTACCGCACGCACCTGACGGTGACCACCGTTCCCGCGCCCGACACCGGGCTGACGGCGGAGCAGGCGGCAGCGGCGGAAAAGGGCGAGCTGGTGCTGCGCATCCAGTCGGTGTTCGGCATCTCGATTCCGCTGATCGTGCGCGGCGGTACACCCGACGCCACGGGAAGCATCGGCGCAATCGCGGCAACCACGGCGCGCGAGGGCCCTGCCCTCTCGGTCAAGCTGCGCCGCGCCGGGACGACCTCGCTCTACGGCAACCTTGAGCTGCGCACGGACAAGGAGATCGTCGGCGTCGCGCGGGGCATCGCGGTCTATCCCGAAGCCGACGAGCGCGAGGCGGTGGTGCCTTTGCTGCGCCCGCTGAAGAAGGGCGAAGTGGTCACCGCGATCTACAGCGCGGACGACGGCAAGAAGGCCGTGACCATCGCCAGCGGGACCTTCACCGCCCCCTGACATGCTGACAGCGCTGGGTATCCTGGCCCTGGCCGCCGCTGGCAACAGCGGCGCGCCGGAGGGACCGGTTGCGCCTGCGCAACCCGTCGAGGCTTCTGCCCCGGCGCAAGCTGCTGCGTCCTACGATGCCAGCGACCTGCTGCTGTTCTCGGTCCAACTGGACGGCACGACAATCAGCGAGGCGCTGACCGCCTATGGCGATCCGGCCGACCCGCTGCTGCCGCTGGGCGAGCTTTCGCGCCTGCTCGAGATCCCGCTCGACATCGATGTCGGCAATGGCGTCGCCTCGGGGCGCATCGGCGAGGGCCAGCGGCCGATCACCATCGACCTGAAATCGGGACAGGCGCTGATCGGCGGCAAGATCGTCGCGCTCGTCCCGCCCGACAGCCTGATCACCGAGACCGACATCTACCTGCGTGCCTCGCTGGTGGCCAAGCTCCTGCCCTTGCGCATCACGCCGCTGGCCGACGAGATGATCCTGACGCTCGAGGCGACGGAGAAGCTGCCGCTGCAGGCGCAGCGCGAGCGGCTGGCGCGCATGGCTGGTCTTGCCGGAGCGCCCGAGCAGCAGGACGAGGCCCTGCGCGTGGGCACGCCCTATCGCTGGGCGAGCGCACCGGCCTTCGATTTCACCAGCGAGCTTGGCTACAACAGCGAGGGCGGAACGCGCAGCGGCCGGGCGGTGACACGGTTCGAGGGGCGGGTGGCCGCCGACCTGCTCCAGACCGGGTTTTCGGCCTGGCTGGCCACCGACGATCAGGGCAAGCCGGCTTCGGCGCGCGTGGCGTTTACCCGGCGTTCGGAGGATGGCCACCTGCTTGGCGGGCTGGGCGGGACGTCGGCTTCGGCGGGCGACGTGTTCACACCGCCGCAGGTGATCGGGGCGCGCAGCCTTGGCGGGGCGGGCTTCGTGTTCTCGTCACAGCGGCTGGACGAGGCGAGCGTGTTCCAGCGCATCAACCTGCGCGGCGAACTGCCGCTGGGCTATGATGCCGAGCTCTATGTCAACGACACGCTGCGTTCGGCGCAGCGCGGTGCGGGCGCGCAGGGGCGCTATGAGTTCAACGACATTCCGCTGGTGCGCGGGCGCAATGCCCTGCGCGTGGTGCTCTACGGCCCTCGCGGCGAGCGGCTGGAGCGGACGCGGGTGATCAATGTCGGTGGCGGGCAGCTGGCGGCGGGCAAGACCACGGTGGATCTGGGCGTGGTGGCGCAGGACCGCACGCTCATCGACCTGTCGGACGCCAACCTGAGCGGCTTCGGCAAGGGCAAGGGCGAGTTGCGCGCGACGTTCAACATCGCCCACGGGATAAGCGAGAAGCTGACGGTGGCAGCCGGCCTTTCGCGGTTTACCGATTTCGGTGGGGCGGCGCATACCATGGGTTCGCTCGGCACGCGCACTTCGCTGCTGGGTCTGGCGGTGCAGGCCGATCTGGCGAGCGATTTCGGCAAGGGCCGCGCCGCGTCGCTGGGGTTGGCCGGACGGATCAAGGGAATCAGCTTTCTGGGCCGCCATGTCGAGTATGGCGGCGGGTTTGCCGACGAGGCCAACATGCTGTTCGATCCGGGCCGCGCGATGCGCCGCTACAGCGAGGTGGTCTTCGACCTTGCCGTGCCGCTGCCGGGATCGATCGGCCTTCCGGTTTCGGGCCGCTTCGAGCGCGCCGAGTTTACAGATGGTGGACAGAGCCTTTCGGCCCGCGCGCGGACGACGGCCAATGTCGGGCAGACTCTGCTGGCGATCGGCGCGGACTACAGCCGCCGGACGCAGGGCGGCTTTTCGGATACGCGGATCAACGCCAATCTCGGCGCGATGCGGCTGATCGACTACAAGTGGCAGCTGCGCGCGACGGCGGACTTCCGGGTGAAGCCGGGCGCAAGGCTCGACACGCTGGGCTTTGCCGCCGACCGTGCGATCGGCGAACGCTACAGCCTGCGGCTGGGCGCGACACGCAATTTCGCCGGGCGCGATACCGCGTTGCAGGCAGGGTTCACCGCGCGCCTGCCGATGGCGACGGCCACGCTGGGCGGCGACTGGTCGACCGGGCAGAACCGCTGGCGGGTTGGCGTGCAGCTCAACTTCGGGATTGCCCGCGATCCGCTGAAGGGCCGTTATCGCATGACCCCGCCCGGCCCCGCCAATGGCGCGAGCGCAGCGCTGCTGGCGTTCATCGATGCCAATGCCAACGGCACGCGCGATGCGGGCGAGGAGGCGGTGCCGGGCGTGGTTATCCAGGGGGGTGGGCTGAAAGTGACCACCGACGCCCAGGGGCGCGCCTTCGTGACCGGGCTTGGCGATGGCACGCTGACCTCGCTGCGCACCGACGTATCGGGCGCGGACACGATGTTCGTCTCCCCGCCGCCGCAGAACATCACCTTTGCGGCGCGCGCCGGCAACGTGGCGCGGATCGACTATCCGCTGGTGCCGACATCCGAGCTGGTCGCGCGCATCCGCTTCCGCGGGCGCGAGGGGGCCCTGAGCGGGTTGTCGGCGGTGAAGCTGCGGCTGGTCTCGGCCAAGGGCGTGGTGGTGCAGGGCATGACCGAATTCGATGGCACCGCCGTGTTCGACGAAGTGAAGCCGGGCCGCTATGCGCTGGAGATCGATCCCGAACAGGCGACGCGGCTGGGCATGCATCTGAAGGAGCCGATATTCGTGACCGTAGGGGCCGACGGGCGCAGCATCGACGCGGCAGGCGAGGTGGCGTTCAACCAGCCGACGCAGATGGTGTCGCGCTGATGCTGCGGCTGATTCTTGCCGCGCTTATGGTGCTGCTGGGCGCGGGTGTGGCGCAGGCGCAGACCTATTCGGTGGACACGATCAGCGATGCCAACTTCGGCGACATCGTTTCGGCGCCTTCGGGCCAGACGGTGTTCCGGTCGAGTTCGACCAGCGGTTCGGTGACGCTGGCCTCGGGGAGCGGGGTGCGGCTTTCGGGCTCTGCCGCCAATGCGGTGGTGACGATCTCGTGCAGCAACACCAGTGCATGCAATTCGACCAACGTGCAGGTGACGCTCGCGCTGGCAGGCACGCCGAGCGGGCGGCTGGGCTATATCACCGCGATCAACATCGCCAACGGCACGGCGACGATCACTTCGGCGTTCAGCGCGGGCAGCTATATCGTGATCAACCTCGCGCCGATCCCGCGCAGTTCGTCGCGGACGTTCCTGATCGGCTTCGACCTGCCGGTGGACGGCAACGATTCCGCCGATCCGACCGGCAATGCGGTGTCCTCGTACATCATCACCGCGCAGCGATCGTTCGGCGGCGGCGCGGATTCGCTGGTCGGCAACATCCTTGCCAAGGTGATCCGGCCGATCTCCATCGCCAAGCTGCAGGACCTGCAGTTCGGCTCGGTAACGCGGCCGAGCAGCGGATCGGGCACGCTGACGCTGACGCCGGGGGGCGTGGCCTCGGTGACCGGCACGAACGTGCGGCGCTTCCCCTCGCCTGCGGCCACGGCAGCGCAGTTTACCGTGGCGGGCGAAGGCGGGCAGGCGGTGACGGTATCGGTGCCCTCATCGGTGACGCTTTCGGGGAGCAGCGGATCGGTGACGGCGACGCTCTCCAACACCGGCGGCGGGGCGCAAGTGCTGAGCGGATCGACCGGAACAGCGGGCAGCGTTCAGGTCAACGTTGGCGGGACGGTGCCGCTATCGGGCACGAGCGCGCTGGGGACGTTCACCGGGACGGTGACGGTGACGGTGCAGTATAATTGAGGTGTAGGCTTGATCCCCCCTGATTTTCCGCAGGACAATCGGGGAGG
Organism: Novosphingobium sp.; assembly: GCA_046290865.1. GTDB lineage: Bacteria > Pseudomonadota > Alphaproteobacteria > Sphingomonadales > Sphingomonadaceae > Novosphingobium. The sequence goes on from JBKBUD010000023.1 coordinate 14,403, forward strand.
TAGCATTCGCGCTAGCGAATGACGGAGAAGTCATGAAGCCCCTCCACCACCCTGCGGGCGGTCCCCCTCCCCGTTTGTGCTTCGCAAAAACAGGGAGGATCTGAAGCTTCAATTCACCTGGCGCTCCAGGCCTGCCCAGTAGGGTTCGCGCAAGGTGCGGCGGAGGATCTTGCCGGAGGGGTTGCGGGGGAGTGCCTCGATCACGTCGACCGACTTGGGGACCTTGAAGCCCGCAAGGCGCTCGCGGGTCCAGTCGATGATCGATTGCGGGTCTATCGCATGGCCGGGCTTGGGCACGCAGACGGCCTTGACCGCCTCGCCCCAAGTTGCGTCCGGCACGCCGATGACCGCGACTTCCTGAACGTCGGGGTGGCCGTAGATCGCGCTTTCGACTTGCGCGGGATAGACGTTCTCGCCGCCCGAGATGATCATGTCCTTGATGCGGTCGTGCATGTAGACGTAGCCGTCCTCGTCGAGGTAGCCGGCGTCTCCGGTGGCGATCCAGCCGTCCGGGGTCATGGTCTTGGCGGTGGCTTCGGGCAGGTTCCAGTAGCCGAGCATGTTGTTGGACGAACGGGTCTGGATCTCGCCGATCTCGTTGGGCCCGAGCGCCTCGCCGTTCTCGCCGACCACGCGCACCTCTACTCCGGGCAGCGGCTTTCCGGCCGAGCGCATGCGCTGGTTGCCTTCGACGCAGTGGTCCTCAGGGGGCAGCATGCAGATCGTGCCGGTGGTCTCGGTCATGCCATAGGCCTGGATGAACTCGGCCTTGAACATGGCGATGCATTCGCGCAGCAGCACCAGCGGGATCGGCGAAGCGCCGTAGATGATGTACTTCACGCGGGCAAAATCGACGCTGGCGCAGTCGGGGTGGTTGAGCAGCATCTGCAGCGCGGCGGGGACGATGAAGAAGCGGGTGACGCCTTTCTGCTCGACCGCGTCGAACACCGCGCGCGGCTCGAATTCGGCGAGGATGATGCCGGGAAGCCCCGCGCCGATGGCCATGACGCCAAGGCCGGTGCCGCCGATGTGGGCGCAGGGCATGGCGACGAGGATCGCCTCGTCGTCGGTCATGGTGGTATAGGGCTGGTCGCTGCCGATCGACTGCTTGCGCAGGCCGAACAGGTTGCGGTTGGACAGGACCGCACCCTTGGGATTGCCGGTGGTGCCCGAGGTATAGAGTTGCAGAACGGCGTCTTCGGGGCCGGCCGGTTCGAACGTGGTGGGTTGCTGCGCATCGATCCAGCGCCACGCCTCGTCCTGCGTCAGGGCCATGCGCACGGTGGGCAGATCGGCGAAAGTCGGGGCGAGGCCTTCGAAGCCCTGGCCGAGGAAAACGGCCTTGGCCTGTGCGTCGCTGGCGATCCACGTCGCTTCGGCAGGAGCGAGACGCCAGCCGATCGGCACCATGACCGCGCCAAGGCGCGCCGCGGCGAAGAACAGGGTGAAGTAGAGCGTGCTGTTCTTGCCGAACCAGGCGATGCGATCACCCTTGCCGATGCCAAGGTCGACCAGGCCGGAGATGACCTGCTCGGTCGTCGTCGCCAGCTCTCCATAGGTGAGCGTGCGGTCCGGTCCATCGAGCGCCATGCCCTGCGGGCGGTCACTGGCCCAGAAGCGCAGGAACTCGTCGAACGTGAACAGGTCGGCGGTGCGCTCTGCCGTGGTGGGCTTTGCGGCGGCTTCGGCCATGCGGTGCTCTCCCAAGCGATTTTGCGCAGTTAATCACGCAATTAAGGCTGGGCGCAAGCCTTGCATTCGTGACGGAGTGTATCGCCTGAGGCGGGCCGTGCTCACGCGTCGGCCATGGCCTTCTTGTAGACGCTGTTGAGCGGCCTTTCGAACAGGCGCATGACCATCGGTTCGAAGAATTCGAGCGGCAGCGTGTCGTAGTCCGGGTCGAAGGCCGGGCAATCGTACTTGTCGATGAACTCGGCGGTGGCGGCGGCGTGGGGGTGATCGGCGAACTGGTCGCGCAGGTTGCGATCGAGGCCGATGAAGTGGAAGAAGTTGTAGCCCTGGAAGATGCCGTGGTGCTGGACGATCCACAGCAGTTCTTCGGACACGAACGGCTTGAGGATGGCGGCGGCGATGTCCGGGTGGTTGTAGGCGCCGAGCACGTCGCCGATGTCGTGGAGCAGGGCCATGACGACGTAGTCCTCGCCGCGCCCGTCGCGGTGGGCGCGGGTGGCGGTCTGCAGGCAGTGGGTCAGGCGATCGACCGCGAAGCCGCCGCAATCGCCTTCGAGCAGGCGCAAGTGGGCAAGGACACGCGCGCCGCCGCTGGCCGCGTGGGGTTTGAGATGGGACATGATCGCGTCCCAGTCTTCCTGGGTGCCCTCGGTCATGGTGTGGAACTTTGCCGTCGGCAGCTCTTCCATCGCGCGAATCCTCTCCGTGGCGCCTTCACGGCGCATCTGGTTGCGGATGAGAGTATCGCGTTTATGCGGGTTGGGAAGAGGCCTCGGGCGCAAATATCTGATCGGGTAGCGAAAGCGCCAGAGCCAGGCAGCCCGCCAGCAGCACGAGGATGACGCCGAGGGCGGCGTAGATGCCGCTTGCGCCCATGGCCAAGATCGGACCGCCGAGTGCGAAATAGGCGCTGCCGACCAGCGCGATGCCGAAGGCGCTGCCCATCTGCAGTACGGTCTTGAGAATGCCGCTGGCAGCACCAGCATGGCGGCGGTCGACCCGCGCGAGGGCGACGGGGGAGACCGGGCCTGACAGGCATCCCATGCCGACGCCCGCCAGCAGGAGCGCCGGAAGCAGCAGCGGCAGGCCGGGACCGCCCGCAGCGATCCAGCCGAGGGCGGCGACATCAGCCACGACCAGTGCGAGCGCGGCGCTGACCATCACCCACTTCCCCATCTTCGCCAGATAGCGCCGCCCGAGGAAGCCCATGCCGATCATCACGCCCGCGCTGAAGGGGATGTGGACGAGGCCGGTCTGCAGGGGAGAATAGCCCAGGCGCGATTGCAGAGCGTGAGCGAAGACGAAGAGGAAGCCGGTGTTGGCCGCCGAGAAGATCAGGCCGATCAGGGCGCCGGTGCGGAACAGGCCGTTGTGCAGGAGTTCGGGATCGAAGATCACCGGCTGGCCCGCCCTCGCCCGGCGGTTGAGGCCAGCCCAGGCCGCCCACATCAGCAAGGGCGATGCGGCGAGCAGGACCATGCTGGCAGGGTCAAGCCCGGCATGTTCGCCACGCACCAGCGGGAACAGCATGGCCGCGAGCGCTGCGCCGAAGGCCAGCGTGCCGATCACGTCGATCTTCGCGCCCTTGTGCGCCACTTCGCGCGGCAGGTAGCGCCACCCGGCGGCAAAGGCGGCGATGCCGATCGGCAGGTTGATCAGGAACACGGTGCGCCAGCCGAGGCCCGCGATGTCCGCCGAGATCAGCAACCCGCCGATGATCGGCCCCGCAATGCCGGCAAGACCGCCGATGACACCGAACCACGCCAGGCGCCCGATGCGCTCGACCGGATCGTAGAGGATCTGGATCACCGCCATGACTTGCGGCGCCATGATCGCGCCCGCCGCGCCTTGCAGGACGCGCGCGGCGATGAGCAGGTGCGGGTCAGCCGCCGCGCCGCACAGCAGCGATGCCAGCGTGAAACCCGCGACGCCGGTGAGGAACATGGCACGCCCGCCGAAGATGTCGCCAAGGCGTCCGCCGAGGATCAGCAGGAGGCCGAAGGCGAGCGAATAGCCCGCCGCGATCCACTGCGCCGCGCTGCCGCCGAGATCCTGCCCGCGCGCGGCGAAATCCGCCTGCATGGCAGGGAGCGCGGTGTTGATGATCGTGACGTCGACGATCTCCAGCACCAGCGCAGTGATAAGCGTGAAGAAGGCGAGGCTCTTCTGCCTCTCGGTCATGCCGGCGATGGAAGTCGAGGTCACCTCAGATGACGCCTTCGCGCAGCATCTTCACTGCCGCATCGCAGGCGCGAGCGGTCAGTGCCATGTAGGTCAGCGACGGGTTCTGGCAGGCGGACGAGGCCATCTGCGCGCCGTCGGTGACGAACAGGTTGGGGATGTCGTGCGCCTGGCTCCACTTGTTGAGCACCGAGGTCTTGGGATCGTTGCCCATTCGCGCGCCGCCCATCTCGTGGATCGCCGTGCCGCCCGCCCCCGGCTGGTCGAGGCCCATGATCACGGTGCCGCCAGCCGCCGTCATCATTTCGGTGGCGTCGGCCTTGGCCTGCGCAAGCGCCGCCTGCTCTTCCTTGCCGAACGCGAAATCGACGTGGAGCTGGGGGATGCCGAAGCGGTCGGTCCTGGTCTTGTCGAGCGTCAGGCGATTGCTGTCACGGGGCACGCAATCGGCGAAGGCGACCAGCACCATGCGCCACATGCCGGGCTGGTGCAGCTTGTCCTTCAGTTCCGCGCCGATGCCGGCCTCGCGCTTGCCCGCGCCCCAGTTGCTCTGCAGCGCGCCGCCCTGGAACGAATAACCGCGGGTGTGGCCGACGCCGTCCATCGAATCCATGTTGCGATAGCGGGCGATGATCGCACCGGTCGGTCGGTTGCCGAAAGTGGTGCGATCGTTGAACTGCGGGAACAGCGCGATGGTGGACAGCGTATTGGCGTGGTCCATGATCTGGGTGCCGAGCACGCCGCTCGAATTGCCAAGGCCGGTCGGCGTGGCCTCACTGCGCGAATTGAGCATAAGGTGGACCGAGTTGAACGCGCCAGCATTGAGGAACACCAAGCGCGCCGTGGCGCTGCCGCGCGTGCCGTCCTTGGTGTTGACGTAGCGCACGCCGGTGACGCGCTTCGTCTTCGGATCATAGTCCACGGCTTCGACAATGGCGTCGGTGACGACCGTGAGGTTGCCCGTAGCCTTGGCCGCCGGAAGCGTGCTCGATTGCGTCGAGAAGTAGGCGCCGAACGAGCAGCCGCGCGCGCAGATCGAGCGGTTCTGGCATTCCGAGCGGCCCTCTTCGGGCTTGGCCACGGTCATGTTGGCGGTGCGGCCGATGGTCAGGCAGCGGCCGTACTTGTCAGCCACGACCTTGCGCACATGCTCTTCCACGACGTTCAGCTTCATGCCCGGCTGGAACTTGCCGTCGGGCAGCTGGGGCAGGCCTTCGGGGCTGCCCGAGACGCCGATGAACTCCTCGACCTTGTCGTACCAGGGGGCGATGTCGGCATAGCGGATCGGCCAGTCGGTGCCGTGGCCGTCGCGCTTGTTCGCGCCGAAATCGTAGTCCGACCAGCGGTAGGACTGGCGGCCCCAGGTGAGCGAGCGGCCGCCGAGCTGGTAGGAGCGGAACCAGGTGAAGTCGGTGTCCGCGCCGGTCGCGTAAGGGTTTTCCTTGTCGTTGACGAAGTGGCCTTGGGTGAATTCGTTGAAGTGCCGGTTCTTCATCTGGACCTGGAATTCGCGCACGTATTGCGCGGTGTCGCCCAGCCCCCGGAACGGCATTTCCCACGGGGCCTTGTTCTCGGTCTCGTACTCGCCGTGGACGATCTCGCGCCCGCGCTCGATCATCAGGACCTTGAGGCCCGCCTGCGTCAGTTCCTTGGCCGCCCAGCCGCCGGTGATCCCGGAGCCGACCACGATTGCGTCGAATTGCATGTCAGTCAGTCCCTGTGTCTCAGCCGAAATCGACGGCGGTCCAGTCGTTGGAAATGGCGCGGAAATCGGGCGTCAGCGGCAGGTCGGGATCGAAGCGGCCCGGCACCGCTTCGTAGCGCAGCTCCTGCGCGCCGCCGACTTCGCTGGTGTAGTAGCCGGTGAGGATCAGGCCCTTGATCGCCTTCCACGGGCTTTCGCTCTCGCGGCTGGCGAAGGCTTCGGCATCGAGCGCCTTGAGCGCGGCGAAGCGCTGGTCGGCGGGGGCCTTGAGGAAATTGCCACCGGCGCGGGTGTCGAGTTCCTTCTCCAGCCAGGCGACGTGACGGATCGAGCCATCGTTGCGGGCGAAGCGGGCGTAGGCGGTCGGATCCTTGAGCGGCGAGCGCGAGCTGTCGAGACCGTGGGCGAGCGCGAGAATCGCGAAATCGCCTGCGCCGACATCCCCTGCACCCGGCGTGCCCGAGCGCGGGATGACGAGCTGGCTGACGTCCTTCATCAGCAGGCGCTGCCGGTCGCTGGGCGCGTCTTCCGATTCGAGGCGGGTCAGGCTGACGGCGGCGGCGGGCACGCCCAATGCCAATGCCACCAGTGCCGTGGCACTGACGAATTCGCGGCGATTCCAGCCGCGCTGAGGACTTTGCTGCATCAGAAGACCACTCTCCCCGCGCACGGACGCCCGCACGCATTCAATATAGAATGAATACTCTAATTTGAATGCGGCACGCAAGAGGCTTCCTGCTGCCACCGATCTTATTGATCAGTGATTAATCTAACGCTTTTCGCAGATTTCGCAAAGGGCGTGGATGATCGCCCGGACGATCTCGTCCTTGAGGCTGTAGAAGCGCACTTGCGCGGCGACGCGACTGTCCACGACGCCTTCGTCACGCAAGCGGGCAAGGTGTTGCGAGACTGCCGATTGCGAGAGGCCGGTCAGTTCGACCAGCTCGGTCACCGAAACCTCGCCTTCGTCCATGCGGCAGAGCATAAGCAGGCGCTCGGGATGGCTCATCGTGCGCATCCGGCCCGCCATGGCGGCGGCATTGGACTTGAGATCGGCAAGGCTGGCGGGCTTCATGGCCCCCACCAGATAACGCCGAATGCGAACCGCACAAGACCGTCGCGGCAATTAAATCACCCTTGCCTTATATTAGGTTTAGTTTATATAAATGGGTGGAGGAGCTTTCCGATGTCCGATCAACCGCTTGCCACAGCCCATGCTCACGTGCTCGCAACGCGCGCCTCGGGTGCCGTGCCCGTTGTCACGACGTTTTTCGACGAGGCGACCTTCACCGCCACGCATGTCGTCCACGATCCCGCAACCTTGCGCGCCGCGATCATCGATCCGGTGCTCGATTTCGACCAGGCCTCGGGCCGGACCAGCCGCGTCTCGGCGGACAAGGTGATTGCCCATGTCGAGGCGGAAGGCCTGACGGTCGACTGGCTGCTCGAAACGCATGCCCATGCCGATCACCTTTCTGCCGCACCCTATCTCAAGAAAAGGCTGGGCGGGCAGATCGTCATCGGCGCGGCGATCTGTGCGGTGCAGGAGGTGTTCGGCAAGGTCTTCAACGAAGGCCCGGCCTTTGCCCGCGACGGCAGCCAATTCGACCTGCTGATGGACGACGGCCACGCCTTCAGCGTCGGTAGCATCGAGGCCATTTCACTGCATGTCCCCGGTCATACGCCGGCCTGCCTCGCCTTCGTGATCGGTGATGCGGTGTTCGTCGGCGATACGCTGTTCATGCCCGACTACGGCACCGCCCGCGCCGATTTCCCCGGCGGCGACGCGCGCACGCTCTACCGCTCGATCCGCCGTCTGATGGCGCTGCCGGACGAGACGCGGGTGTTCCTGTGCCATGACTACAAGGCTACAGGGCGTAACCAGTTCGTGTGGGAGACGACCATCGGTGCCGAGCGCACTGCCAACGTCCATGTCCACGAAGGCGTTGGCGAGGACGCGTTCGTGGCGATGCGCGAGGCGCGCGACGCCACTCTAGGCATGCCAAAGCTGATCCTGCCCTCGATCCAGGTGAACATGCGCGCAGGGCACCTGCCCGAACCGGACAGCAATGGCGTGCGTTACCTCAGGCTGCCGGTGGACCTGCTGTGATTTTCGATCTGCAACACCTGCTGGCGAGCCTTTCGGGGGTAATCGTCGGCTTCGTTCTCGGGCTGGTCGGCGGGGGCGGGTCGATCCTTGCCGTGCCGCTGATGGTCTATGTCGTCGGCGTAGCCAGCCCGCACTTAGCCATCGGCACGAGCGCGCTGGCGGTGGCGGCGAACGCGCTGTCCGGCCTTGCCAGCCATGCCCGTGCACGCAACGTCAACTGGCGCTGCGGCGGCATGTTCGCAGGCGCTGGCGTGCTTGGCGCATTGGGCGGTTCGACCATCGGCAAGGCGGTGGACGGGCAGAGCCTGCTGGCGCTGTTCGCGCTGCTGATGCTGGTCGTCGCGTTCTTCATGTGGCGCGGACGGGGTAGCGAGGGGATCGAAGGCGTGGTGTGCAACCGCGACAACCTGCCGCGCGTCCTGACCTTCGGCGCGGGCACGGGACTGCTGTCGGGCTTCTTCGGTATCGGCGGCGGGTTCCTGATCGTGCCGGCGCTGATCGCCAGCACCTCGATGCCGATCGGCCGCGCGATCGGCACTTCGCTGGTGGCGGTGAGCGCGTTCGGGCTGGCGACCTCGCTGAACTATGCTGCCTCGGGCATGCTCGACTGGCCGATTGCCATTGCCTTCATCGCGGGGGGCGTGATCGGCACGGTGCTGGGCACCAAGGCCTCGGGCCGGCTGGCGGCGAGCAAGGGTACGCTCAACGCGCTGTTTGCCGGACTGATCGTGCTGGTGGCGCTTTACATGCTGGCACGGAGCGTGCCCGCGCTGATCGGCTAGCCCTCTTCACCGGGCTCAGGCGTTTCGACCAGTTCGGCGATCTCGAAGACGAAGCTCTTCCATCCGCGCGCCTTTGCCGCGTCCTGCGCCGGAGCCCGCTTCTTGCGGGCCTCCGCCAGCGAGCGGGTGTGGCCCCAGAACACCTCGGTCTTGCCGTTCTCTAGCTCGGCGACGATGCGCCAGTAGTGGGTGAAGCTGTCGGCGGTCGGCCCGATGGTCTTGACGTAGCCATCGGGCATGGTTGCTGTGAGGTAGCGGCGGCGGCGCTTGGTCATTCAGGACGCCTTCCACAGGGCTCCCGCCTTGGGGAGCAGGAAGTGGCTGAACGGCAGGATGGCAGCGCCGACCGCCGGGGCATCGTCCGAGAGCATGGCGCGGCGGACAGGCGCGATGGCCGGGAGATACCCGGCGCCGCTTTCCATGATCAGGTTCAGGCGATCCGCGAGCCGTTCCAGGATCTGCGACGGAAGCCGCCCGCTCAGCAGGATGGCCGCCGGATTGATGATGCAGTTCACCGCCTCGAGCGGTTCGCGGAGCCAGTCGGCCGCCTCTTCGATCCACTCGTCGACGGCAGCGTTGGCCGCCTCGCTCAGGGTCTCGGGCTCGATGTCGTGGAGCGACAGCCCGTGCCGACGCAGGATCTGCTCCAGCCCGGACAGCGAAACCTTGCCTTGCACGGCCTCCCCCGCCGCCCCGGAGCCGCGATGGCGCAGAAAGCCGATTTCGCCGCTGCGCCCCTGATGGCCGCGCACATAGTTGCCGTCGATCACGAGCCCGCCACCGAGGCCGCGCGAGATCAGGATGTAGAAAAGGGAGCTGTAGTGGCGGCCTGCCCCCAGCTGCTGTTCGCCCATGGCAGCGGCGGCGGCGTCGTTCTCGACGAAGACCGGCAGGTTGATCGGCTCGGCCAGCATCTCGCCGAGGTTGGCGGTGTCCCATTCGCCATAGTCGCCGGGACGGCCGGGAAGATCGATCTGCCCGAGGTTGTCCGGGATGGCGACCCCGATCCCGAGAATGCGCTTGGTGTCGACCCCGGCTTCGGCGATGATGCTGGAGACGCTGCTGCGATAGAACTCGCAAACGTCGACCGGCCGTGGAAACTCGATCTCAAGGGCGCGCCGGGCCAAGGTTTCGCCGAGAAAGTTGACGAGGACGATCGAGAGGTGATCGCGGTCGACGTTCAGTCCGATCGCGAAGCAGGCGTTGCGATCGACCGCGTACTCCGTGGCCGGCTGGCCGCGTCCATGACGCAGACGCCCCACTTCCTCGATCAGGCCATCCTGCAGGAGCCGCTTTGTGATGTTCGCGATGGCCGGCGCGGTCAGGCCGGTGAGCTGGGCAATATCGACCCGGGTCATGATGCCGTGAACGCGAATCGCGTGGAGCGTGATGCGCTGATTGTGGTCGGCCGCCCGTTCGAGATTGGTGCCCGAGAGCCTTACACCCATGTCTGCCATTGCGATCAAATCCCGCCTTTTTCGCGCGTCTGGGCGATTAAATAAATTCACTTGCTTTATTCGTGCGCCTTTTGCAGCATAGTCAACAACAAACCGATCTCAATGAGATCTGGCTATGGGAGATCGTTTATGTCCTCGCGAGCGACGCTGGCGTGCGCCTTGTTGGCCATGCCAATGGCACTCCATGCCGAAGTGGCGCCACCGGCAGGCCCGTGGGATGCGCGTTTCGTGGCAGGGGGCATCGGGATCGAGCGCGATCTGCCCGACGGTTCGCCGCTGCTGGCGGCCGACGCGCAATGGACCATCGCCGGGTGGATCAGGCTCGACGCCAAGGGCGAAGGGGTGCTGGTTGCGATGGGAGCCGGAGCGCGCACGCTGGCCGTGGATGCGCAAGGGCGGCTGGTCGTCGAGACCGGCGGCGCAACGGCAAGGAGCACCGGTCAGGTCAGCACGGGCAAGTGGACGCATATCGCTGCGGTCCGCGATGCCGCCGGGGTTGCATTCTACATCGACGGCGCGCCTGCCGGCAAAGGGCCGACCATGGCAGTGCCCTCGGGTCGGCGCATCGCCATCGCGCCCGTGATCGAGGGCCGCCCCCACCTTTCGGCCACGGTCGTCGGCCTTGGCGTGGATGACAAGGCGTCCACTCCGGCCGCAATCAAGGCCTCCGCGCGCCAGCGCCCCGATTTTGCCGCCGCTCACATATGGGAAGTCGGCAAAGGCTGGGAATGGCAGAATCGCGCCAATACGGGGTACTGGCGGCCGCAGGACCCGTGGACGCTGCCGCGGGCCAGGGCGCCTTTTAACAAGCCGGTTGCCAAGCCCGGAACAAAATATCCGCAACTGGTGGCAACCGGTGCCGGACGCTGGCAGGTCAACGGCTGGACGCTGGCGGCAGCTTCGGACCTGAAGGAAGGCGGCTCTGTCCTGTCGCGGCCCGGACTGGAGGCCAAGGGCTGGCTTGCGGCCACGGTGCCCGGAACCGTGCTCACCACTCTGGTGGATCGCGGCGTCTATCCGGACCCCTACCGCGGCCTGAACAACATGGCGATTCCGGAAAGCCTCTCGCGGCAGGACTGGTGGTATCGCACGGAGTTCGACGTGCCAGCCGAGGCGGCCGGCAAGCGGGTCGAGCTGGTGCTCAACGGCGTCAATTACGCCAGCGAAGTGTGGATCAACGGCGCACGCATCGGCGGGACGCGCGGTGCCTTCGTTCGGGGGCAATTCGGCTTCGTGCCGGTCGCCGGCAAGAACGCGGTCGCGATCCGCGTCAGCCCGGCCCCGCACCCGGGCATTCCGCACGAGGAATCCATCAGCGCCGGGCCGGGCGAGAACGGCGGGCAGATGGCCATCGACGGACCGACTTTCGTGGCGAGCGAGGGCTGGGACTGGATCCCCGGCATTCGCGACCGCAACACCGGACTGTGGCTTCCGGTCGAACTGGGCGTTTCGGGCGAGCTTTCCATCGGCGACCCCCATGTCATCACCGACCTGCCCCTGCCCCGGACGGACAGCGCCGACATCTACGTGACCGTGCCGGTCACCAATCACGGCGAGCGGGCGCTGGAGGCAAAGGTCGAGGTCCGGTTCGACGATGTTGTGGTCAGCAGGACGGAAACGGTTGCTCCCGGCGAGACGCGCGAGATCCGCTTCTCGCCCAAGACCGAGGCGGCGCTGCGCGTGGCGAACCCGCGCCTGTGGTGGCCCAACGGCTATGGCGAGCCGATCCTGCACGACATGGCGATCGCGGTGGGTTCGGCCAATGGCACCTCGGATACGCGCAAGCTGCGGTTCGGCATCCGCGAAGTCAGCTATGATCTTGGCCTGATGGATGGTGCCGGCAAGCTGGCACGGGTCAACGTGCAGACGACCGATGGCCGGCTTGCCGGGACGCAGCTGATCGATGTCACGCACGAGAATATCTGGCAGACGCCCAAGGGCTTTGCCGCATCGCTGACACCTGCAGGCGAACGCTCGCCGGCGGTGTCGCCAGTCACCGAATACAGCATCCCCGAACCGCATCTTGCGCTGCGCGTGAACGGCGTGAAGATTGCGGCGCGGGGCGGCAACTGGGGCATGGACGACGCGATGAAGCGCGCCCACCGGTCGCGTCTCGAGCCCTATTTCCGCCTCCAGCGCGATGCGGGCATGAACATCATCCGCAACTGGATGGGCAACAACAACGAGCCGGACTTCTTCGACCTTGCCGACGAGAACGGCATGATGGTCCTCAACGACTTCTGGCAATCGACGCAGAATTTCCAGGTCGAACCCGAAGATGCCGCGCTGTTCCTGGCGAACGCGCGCGACACGGTCGCACGGTATCGCACTCACCCGTCGATCGTCATGTGGATCGGCCGGAACGAGGGCGTGCCCTATCCCCTGCTCAACGAGGGGCTCGACAAGCTGGTGTTCGACCTTGACGGTTCGCGCTGGTTCACCGGTTCGTCGAACGTCGTCAATCTGCAGGGTTCGGGGCCCTACAACTATCGCCCGCCGGTCGGTTACTTCACCGATCTGGCAAGCGGATTCTCCGTCGAGACCGGCACGCCGTCGCTCGCGACGCTGGAGTCCATCGAAGCGACGGTGCCTGCGGCCGACCGCTGGCCGATAAGCGATACGCTTGCCTATCACGACTGGCACATCGGCGGGAACGGCGACGTCAAGACCTTCATGGAGACGCTGGAGCGCCGCTATGGCGCGGGCACCAGCCTCGCGGACTTCGAGCGCAAGTCGCAGCTGATGAACATCGAATCCTACAAGGCCATCTTCGAGGGGATGCAGGCGCATCTGTGGTCCCGCAATACCGGTCGCATGTTGTGGATGACCCATCCCGCCTGGCCGTCCAACCACTGGCAGATCTACAGCTGGGATTACGACACCCACGGCGCGTACTATGGCGCCAAGTCCGCCGCCGAACCGGTGCACGTGCAATTGAACCTGCCGGACAACAGCGTTGCGGTGGTCAACACCACGCGGGCACCGCTGGCGGGACTGACGGCCACGACCAGGGTGGTCGGCCTTGACGGCCAGACCCTGTGGAGCCGGGCGGACAGGCTTGACGCGCCCGCCAATGCGGTTGCGACCCTGCAACCGGTTCCGTTGAACGAGCTCTTTGCACGGGCGCCGATGGTGCTGGTCGAGCAGCGACTGACCCGTGCCGACGGCAGCCTTGCCAGCCGAAACTTCTACTGGCGCGGACGCGACGATGCCGCCCATCGCGATCTCGAGGCGATGGCGCAGGTCGATCTCGATGCACGCATCGCCCGGGCAGCACCACGGCCCGGCTACCGCTCGCTCACGGTGACGCTGCGCAACACCTCGGCCCGACCGGCGCTGGCGGCAAAGCTGACGCTGGTCGACGCCAAGGGCGAGCGGATCCTGCCCGCGTTCTATTCCGACAACTATGTCTCGATCCTTGGTGGCGAGAGCGCCAGCGTGACAATCGAGTGGCCCGAGCGCACGCCGGAAGGGGTGCCCACTCCGGAGAGCGGGCAGGTCAAGCTGCGGGGCTGGAACGTCAAAGGGAAAGTCGTCCAGTGAAGCTGGGAAGCCATCACGTCGAGAAACCCTGGGGCCGCACCGACCTTCCCGAGGTGTTCGGGGCACGAGCGGGCTCCGTCACCGGTGAGGTCTGGTTCGATGCGGCCGATCGCCCGCTGCCGATACTGGTGAAGTGGCTGTTCACCTCGGAACGGCTTTCCATCCAGGTCCACCCCGACGATGGGCAGGCGCAGGCTTTCGGCGCCGCATCGGGCAAGGAAGAATGCTGGGTGGTCACCAGCGCGGAACCGGGCGCGACGCTCGGCATCGGCACTGTGCGTCCGCTCGGCTCCGACGCACTTCGCGCGGCGGTGCTTTCCGGGGAAATCGAGAAGCTCATGGATTGGAAGCCGGTGCGCGCGGGCGACTTCTTCTTCATCCCCGCAGGAACCGTCCACGCCATCGGAGCAGGAGTGACGCTGGTCGAAGTCCAGCAGAATGCGGACATCACCTACCGGCTTTACGACTATGGCCGACCGCGCGAACTCCATCTCGATCAGGGCCTCGCCGTTTCGGTTGCCAGACCCTACGCGGACCAGCGGTCGGGCCGTCTCTCTGCCTCGGCCCGGCAACAGCTGGTCGATTGCGCGCATTTCCGTTTGTGGCACGCACGGGGGCCTGCCGTGGTCGACCTCGCAACGCAGGACGCGCCGTGCTGGATCATTCCGCTTACGGGCGTGGTGACCGAGGACGGTACCGCAGCTGCTTGCGGCGAATGCCTCTATCTCGACAGGCCGGGGACGATCTCGGCGTCGGCCGACTGCACCGCGCTGATCGCTTTCGAGGGGCCGACGCCATGATCGCGCTGTGGTCTGCCGCCGCGGCCCTGGCCGGGCTGCTGTTCGGATTCGACGTGGCGGTGATATCGGGCGCCGAGCAGACGATACAGCAGCACTGGCACCTGACGCCGGAGCAGCATGGCCTGATCCTGTCCGCTGCGCTGTGGGGGACGGTGATCGGCGCGCTGGGCGGTGCCTGGCCGACGGACGGGATCGGCCGCAAGGGTACGCTGGCCGGTGTGGCCGTGGGGTATGTCGTCGCCTCCCTGGGCAGCGCCCTGGCGCCGGACCCGTGGACCTTTGCGACGTTCCGCCTGATCGGGGGACTGGCGATCGGCGTATCGTCGATTGCCGCGCCTGCCTACATCAGCGAGATCGCGCCGCCCGAGCGCCGTGGCCAGCTGGTCGGCCTGTACCAGTTCAACATCGTTGCCGGCATCCTGATAGCCTACTTCTCGAACTGGGTGATCGGCGAGAGCGGAGTGGCCAACGCTTGGCGCCTGATGCTGGGCGTTCAGGTCGTTCCATCGCTGCTCTTTCTGGCGGCCACGATTGCCATTCCGGAAAGCCCCATGTGGGTGCGCAAGACAGCCGAGGCGACGCCGCCCAGAGCCGCCTGGCGCGACTACCTGAGGGCGCCGTTGCTGCGGCCCGCCGGGCTGGCCTTCACGATCGCGCTTTTCAACCAGCTCTCCGGGATCAATGCGGTCATCTATTTCGCGCCACGAATATTTGAATCGGCTGGTCTGGCGCAGAATTCCGCGCTGCTGGCCTCGATCGGCATCGGCCTCGTCAATCTGCTGGCAACCGGACTTGCCGTTCTCCTGATCGACAGGATGGGTCGGCGGGTGCTCATGCTGATCGGTGCTGTCGGCTACTGCCTGTCGCTCGGCACTGTCGCGGTTGCCTTCGCGACGGGAACCGGCGGGCTGGTCGTGCCATTCGTGTTCCTGTTCATCGCCGCCCACGCCGTGGGGCAAGGCGCGGTGATCTGGGTGTTCATCGCCGAGGTGTTTCCGACCCACGCGCGCGCCAGAGGCCAGACCATCGGTTGCGGGACGCATTGGGTCCTGGCCGCGCTGGTCACGCTTGCGCTGCCCCCGGCGCTGGCGGCGTTTCCCCCGGCCACCATCTTCGGCTTCTTCTTCGCGATGATGGCGCTGCAACTGGTCTGGGTGCTGCGCGTGATGCCGGAGACGAGCGGGACCACCCTCGCCCCGAACGAAAGACCCATCGCGCACTGACGAGGGAGGCTGGGGGAACGCTCAGCCGACCCGGAAGAAGCAGGTGATGGTCAGGCGTCCGTCGGCTATCGAGGCGGGTGGCGGGCGTTGGTTGTCGATCAGGCCGGAGTGCAGGACATTGCCCGGATAGAGCAGCATCCTGTTGAACTGCGCCGGGAATGCTGCCGTCTCTGCAAAGATCCGTGAGGGGGCGGCGAAGTACTGCGGCGGGGGCGTGCCGAATGCCTGAAGGTCGCTGCGCAACTGCTCAAAGTAGGGCGCGCTGCGTTCCGGGGTTATGGACTCGAAACCGGTTCCGGCGTGCCGGTAGAAGCCGGTTCCGCCATGATCGCGCGTGGCGAGATAAAGCACGCAGGCAAAGAGGCTGGCCTCGGTCCCGTCGAAATGCGGCAGGCGCTGCGGGGGGCTCAGCTTGTGGGGCGGCGCGCAGACGAGAGCGAATCTTGCGCCCTCGACCCGCACCGCACCGGATTGGCCGAAGACCTCGCGCAGGATCGGTTCTGCAAGCGCAACCAGTTCCAGCTCGAGTGCCGCAGGCAGTGCCGCCCGGACGCCGGGATAGAAGGGCGAGTCCACCCGGAAGTCGGACCGCGCCGCGAGGTCCCGCGCGCGGTCGGGATCCCGCAAGGCATCGTCGAGCGTGACGATGGCCGTCGCTTCGTGGCCCACCCTGTGCAGGGTCCAGCGACGGCCATCACGGTCGGTCACATGGCACCGACCGCTTCCCGTTCAACCTCGAGCGCGAGGGCCATGGCGATGGGCCCGAGCGGTCCCGCCATGTTGCCGAGTTGAGGCGCACGGACGTAAGGCTCGTCGGCCGGCAACTCGATGTAGCCGGCGAGGCTGTGCCGCAGCGCCGGTTCGATGCGCGCGAGGATGTGCGGCTGCTTCTCCATGACGCCGCCGCCAAGCACGATCCGCTGCGGGCCAGTCATGCAGACCATGGCGTGACACATCGAGGTGATCGCATCGGTCACGACGTCCCAGATGAAGTGATCGGCGGCGATCTCGGAAACGTTCTGCTTGCCGAGACGGACCTTCAGCGCGGTTCCGGACGCCAGTCCCTCGACGCAATCGTTGTGGTAGCAGCAGGCGCTCGGTGCGGTATCGCCGGGCAGACGCGGGACGCGGATATGGCCGATCTCGCTGTGGCCGATGCCGCGAGTCGGCTTGCCGTTGACGATGAGGCCGACCCCGACCCCGGTCCCGACAGTGACGTAGGCAAAGTCGGTCAGTCCGCGTCCGGCGCCCCAGGCCATTTCGGCGAGCGCGGCACCGTTGACGTCGGTGTCGAATGCCATGGGCACACCGAACGGTCGGCTCAGGCGGCCGGCGATGTCTGCCCCGGGCCAGCCGGGCTTGGTCGTGGCCAGGATGTGGCCGTAGTCGGGCGCCTTCGGGTCGACGCGGATCGGGCCCATCGAGGCGATGCCCATGGCCCGGAAGCCGTGGGTGCGCCACCACCGCGCGAGGATCTGCTCGATCGCGCCGAGGGTTGTCTCGGCGTCGGTGGTCGGGACAACTTCCTGGGCGATCAGTTCGTCGGAGCCGAACGCCAGGATGCAGATACACTTTGTCCCGCCCAATTCGATCCCGACAAGCGGCTGCGTCGCCTTGGCGGACAAGACTGAAAAATTGGCGTTCATCATGCTTCCTGTAACGATTTGT
>JBKBUD010000178.1:0-3693 GCA_046290865.1 Novosphingobium sp.
GGCGACTGCGTCGTCTTGAGGTGGAGTGGGGAGTAAGCAGGAAGTAAAGGCCGAAGCTGACGAACAGAAACCGGATATCAGGCCGGTGAGGCGGGGTAACCGGGCAATGGGTCGGGACGCCCGATATTCAGAGGGACGCGCGCACTTGTAAATCCAGCGGTGACAGTGCGAAATTACCGTTTTACCCTCCGAGATCTCGCGATATCTCCCGACGATCGGGAGTACGGCTGGAGCTATGTTGTCGGATGGGCTGGCAGAAGTCAGCAGACGCCATAGTACTCCGAGCGACCGGCCGAAGAGCTGAATGTGGTAATCAAGGAGAAAGACTGGGCAAATTCGATAAGTGTGGAGCAGCAGCAAAGCAGCGCGAAGCAGCAGGACCTCCTTGACGAGGTCCTGAATGTTTCGATGCACCACGCCAATCGCAACATCTGCGGTACCGGTGCTGGGTCGCGCGAGGAGCTGCAATCGCTCTCGGCATAGGCAAAGAAACAGGCCTTGGCATTGGATGTGATGGAATATGTGGCCGGTTGGGCCAACTTCAACCGCGCCTACAGCAGGTGAAAGCGAACAAGGGTGTGCCAGGCGTGGATGGGTGACCATTACCGACCTGCAGAGCTGGATCGTTGCGCGACAGCGAAGGGCTGGTCGTGTCGCTGCTTGATGGCAGCTACCGTCCAAAGCTGGTGCGCGCAGTGGAAATCCCCAAGTTGAGTAGCAAAGGGGTTCGCCAACTCGGCATCCCGACGGTAGTTGACCGGCTGCTTCAGCAAACAATCCTGCAAGTGCTGGCGCTGATGCTCGATCGTAAGCGCGCAATTCATAGCGCTTCGTGATCGCTGGCATTGCTGCCATGGTAATTGACCCTGAGGTGCAGCGGGTAGCGCGCGGCGTGGCGCTCGATCGTGCTTCTTCTTGAAGTTGGCCGGTAGGAGATCGTCGATATCGGCGTCTTGTGAGCGCCGAAGAGCCTGGCCTCGGGCGTGCCGATGGCGGGCGTCCTGTTCCCCGCTGCCTCGGTCGGCATCGTGCTGCTGCCGGTCATGGTGTTCCACCAGCTTCAGCTGATTGCCTGCGCGCTGATCGCGCCGCGTCTGGCCGAAAGCGCGCCGGAACAGGAAACGGCGGCGTAGCCCGAAGCTCCGCCGCCGCTCCCGAATGCCGGTCCGATCAGAACCGGTCGGCGTTCATCACCTTGGTCCACGCCGCCACGAAGTCGGTCACGAACTTCGCCTTCGCGTCATCCGAGGCATAGACTTCGGCAACGGCGCGCAGCTCGGAGTTGGAACCGAACACCAGATCGACCGGCGTCGCGGTCCACTTCGCCGCACCGCTGGCCCGGTCCTTGCCTTCATAGAGCCCCGGCGTCGCTGCCTTCGCCCAGACGGTGTCCATCGACAGCAGGTTGACGAAGAAGTCGTTGCTCAGCGCACCCGGACGGCTGGTGAACACCCCGGCCGTCGACCCGCCAGCATTGGCACCCAGCACGCGCATCCCGCCAATCAGCACCGTCGTCTCGGGCACGGTCAGCCCCAGCATGTCGGCCTTGTCGACCAGCGCCTCGGTCGGCCCATAGAACGAATCCGCCGCATAGTAGTTGCGGAAGGCATCCGCCTTGGGCTGCAGGTAGCCGAAGGATTCGACGTCGGTCTGCGCCTGCGTCGCATCGACCCGACCCGGCGTGAACGGCACGCTCACGTCCTGACCAGCCGCCTTGGCCGCCTGCTCGATGGCCGCATTGCCGCCCAGCACGATCAGGTCGGCCAGGCTCACCTGCTTGCCGCCCTTCGCCGCCTTGTTGAAGCTGCCACGGATTTCCTCGAGCTTGGCCGTGACCTTGGCCAGCTCGGCCGGATCGTTGACTGCCCAGTCCTTTTGCGGGGCCAGCCGCACGCGGGCACCGTTAGCCCCGCCGCGCATGTCGGTCGCGCGGAAGGTCGAGGCCGAGGCCCACGCCGCCCGCACCAGCTCGCCGGTGGTCAGGCCGGAGGACAGGATCGCATCCTTGAGCGAGGTGATGTCAGCGGCATCAACCGGCGCGTAAGTCGCCTTGGGCAGCGGGTCCTGCCACACCATCGTCACCTTCGGCGCATCCTTGCCAAGGTAGCGCGCCTGCGGACCCATGTCGCGGTGGGTCAGCTTGAACCACGCGCGGGCAAAGGCATCGCTGAAGGCTTGCGGGTTCTTCTTCCAGCCGAGCGTGATCTTGCGGAAACCCGGGTCCTCGCGCAGCGCGATGTCGGTGGTGAACATGATCGGCGCATGGCGCACGTCCGCGCGGTGCGCATCGGGCACGAGGTTCGCCGCAGCCGGGTCCTTGGGGATCCACTGCGTTGCGCCCGCCGGGCTCTTGGTCTTGACCCACTCGAAGCCATAGAGGTTGTCGAGGTACTGCGTGGTGAATGCGATCGGATTGGCCGACCATGCGCCTTCGAGCCCGCTGGTCACGGTGTCCTCCGCATTGCCCTTGCCACACTTGTTGGCCCAGCCGAGACCCTGCTGCTCGATCGTGCCCTGTCCCGGATCCTTGCCGACGCAATCGTCCGGCTTGTGCGCACCATGCGCCTTGCCGAAGGTGTGGCCCCCGGCGATCAGCGCCGCCGTTTCTTCATCGGTCATCGCCATCGCGCCGAAGGCCCGGCGGATATCTGCCGCCGCGGCCAGCGGATCGGGCACGCCGTTCGGACCTTCCGGGTTCACATAGATCAGGCCCATCTGCGTGGCGCCCAGCGGCCCCTTGAGGTTGCCCTTGCCATCGCGGCGCTTGTCCTCGAGCAGCTTGGTTTCCGGCCCCCAGAACACCAAATCGGGCTGCCAGGCATCGACGCGCCCGCCGGCAAAGCCCAGCGTCTTGAAGCCCATGTCCTCCATGGCGACATTGCCGGTGAGGATCATCAGGTCGCCCCACGAAAGCTTGCGTCCGTACTTCTGCTTGATCGGCCAGACGAGGCGGCGGGCCTTGTCGAGGTTGACGTTGTCGGGCCAGGAGTTGAGCGGCTCGAAGCGCAGTTCGCCGCCGTCGGACCCGCCGCGCCCGTCACCGGTGCGATAGGTGCCCGCGCTGTGCCAGGCCATACGGATGAAGAACGGGCCGTAGTGCCCATAGTCTGCCGGCCACCACGGCTGCGGCGTGGTCAGCACCTTGCGGATATCGGCCTTCACCGCGTCGAGGTCGAGCGAGGCGAACTCCTTGGCGTAGTCGAAGTCCGGACCATAAGGATTGGCCTTGGTCGCCTCGTTCTGGCGCAGCGCGGTCAGGTCCAGCGTCTTCGGGTACCATTCCTTCGCCGCGGGCTCGCTCGTCGGCGTTGTAGTTTCGGCCAAGGCGGCGCTGCCGAGCGGCATGGCGGCTGCCAGTACGGCGGCGAGCGCGATCCTGCTGATCTGCATGAGTTTCTGTCCTCCTGTTGCCCCGCGCAATCGCGGGCTGGCAATCGGATAAATCACTCAAAATCGTCAGACCAACGGGTTAGTCCTATCACAGTTATCGGCAAGATCGTTCATCTGGAAGCAATCTGGCAATAAATCCGATTTCAAACGAAGAGATTCGAACCATGCTCGCAGCGGCTCGTCGCGAAGAGCCGCGGAAGACACGGAAGTTCGCCGAAGGGGTGTGCGTGTTTCGGGAATTCCCGGACAGTTTGGCACGGTTGGTCATTGGGTGCACCGGTTTGGCATGATCGTCCCAGCGGA
>JBKBUD010000024.1:0-30997 GCA_046290865.1 Novosphingobium sp.
AGCGGCTCGCGCGATACGTGCACACCACGACAGGGCATTTCGTGGGTGTGGCGGGCGCGTTCACGCTGGCCAACATGCTGGTGCTGGGCCTGATCGGGCGGGAATACGCGCGGGTCTATCCGGCCCTGGCGACGCATGTCTGGTCGATCCTGTTCGCGGTGTTCCTGGTGTTCTTCTTCATGTCGGGCGTGGGCAGCTGGTTCATCGTGCTGGCGCATGAGAGCCGCCGGGCTGCGCAGGACGAAACGCGGCGGCATCTGGGTGAGCTGGAGCAGGAGATCGTGGCGCACGAGGCGACGGACGCCGCCCTGCAGAAGGCGCGCGAAGTGGCCGAGGCGGCCAATGCGGCCAAGAGCCGCTACCTCGTGTCGGTCAGTCACGAGATCCGCTCGCCGCTCAATTCGATCTACGGCTATGCCCAGTTGCTGGAGCGAGGGAGCGATCTCAAGCCAGAGGATGCGGGGCGGGTGATCTGCCGGTCGAGCGAGCACCTGTCCAACCTCGTCGACGGGCTGCTCGACATCGCGCAAGTCGAGGCGGGCGTGCTGCGGCTGTCGCGCGACACAATCCGGCTGCCGGCCTTCGTCGAGCAGATCGCCAACATGTTTCGCCCGCAGGCGCAGGCCAAGGGGCTGACGTTCCGGCTGGAGACGCCAAAGCAGCTGCCCGAGTTCGTGCGCGGCGACCAGAAGCGGTTGCGGCAGGTGCTGATCAACCTGATCTCGAACGCGATCAAGTTCACTCCTGCAGGATCGGTGACGTTCCGCATTGGCTGGCGCGGCGAGATCGCGACTTTCGAGGTGATCGACACCGGCATCGGCATCGCGCCCGAGGACATGGACCGCATCTTCGGGGCGTTCGAACGGGGCAACAGCAACTCGGTGGCGGGACAGCCGGGGATCGGGTTGGGGCTGGCGATCACATCGACGCTGGTGCACGTGATGGGCGGCGACTTGACGGTCGACAGCACGCTAGGCAGCGGCACGCGGTTCGCACTGCGGCTGATGCTGTCGCGCCCGGTGACGCAGCCGGTGCAGAGCCATCGCGCGGAAGTGATCACCGGCTACGAGGGCGCCAGGCGCAAGGTCATGGTGGTCGACGACGATGCCGCGCAGGCGGCGGTGATCGAGAACCTGCTGCGCCCGCTGGGCTTTGCCGTGATGGGCGCACGCGATGGCGACACTGCGATTGCGCTCGCGGCGGCGACGCGGCCGGACATCGTGTTCATGGATATCTCGATGCCGGGCAAGACCGGGTGGGAGACGGCGGCCTTGCTGCGGGCGGCGCATGGCAGTGCCTTGCGCATCGTCATGGTATCTGCCGACGCGCACCAGTTCCGGCGCGGGGGCGATGGGCACGATCCGCACGACATGTTCCTGACCAAGCCGATCGCGCTCGACGGCCTGCTTGATGCGCTGTCGTGGCAACTGGATCTGACCTGGACCGTCGAGGACGGCAGTCCGCGCAAGGCAGTGGCTGCGGCTTCGGCGGTCGAGCTGCATCTGCCTGCAGCCGCACTGCCCTTCGTACCCGAAATCGAAAGCCTCGCCCGGATCGGCAACGTCCGCGCGATCCAGAACCGCCTTTCCGAACTTGAGGATGCCGTACCCGATGCAGCCCGTTTCGTCGCACAGCTTCGTACCAGTCTCGAATGCTTCGATTTCAAAGGCCTGCGCGAGGCCCTCCGACGAGGCGTCGTCCATGTTCAGTGATGTGCTGACGGGGCCGGACCGGCGCGACACGGTGCTGGTGGTCGATGACAACCCGGAATCGCTGCATTTCCTCATAGACACGATCGAGCGTGCTGGGATGACCGTGCTGATCGCGACCAACGGCGACAACGCGCTGGAACTGCTGGAGCATGTGGCGCCCGACCTGATCCTGATCGATGCGATCATGCCGGGGCTGGACGGGTTCGACACGACCAAGGCCATCAAGAAGCAGCCGCGGCTTGCGGACATTCCGGTGATCTTCATGACCGGCCTGACCGAGACCGAGCATGCCGTGCGGGCGCTCGATGCGGGCGGGGTGGACTATGTGCGCAAGCCCATCGCCATCGAGGAACTTCTGGCGCGGATGCGGGTGCATCTGGCAGGCGCGCGGGTTTCGCAGGCGGGGCGCTCGGCGCTCGACGCCACCGGGCGACACCTGTTCGCGGTGGATCGCAGCGGGCAACTGCTGTGGGCGACGCCGCAGGTAGAGCACTTGATGGGCTCGCTTGGTGCAGATGACGGCTTGCCACCGGAGTTCGCGGGGCCCGTGGCGCGCCTGCTGGCGCAGCGGGAGAGCCCGGATGCCTCGCTGCGCTTCGATGCCGGGGGGCAGGTGGTGGAACTGGTGCTGGTGGGGCCGGTGCGGCGCGAGGACGGGGAAGGGCGCGAACTGCTGATCCGGCTCAACCTGATCCGCGAGGGCGCCGAGGTGGAGCGCTTGCGCGAGCGCTACGGACTGACCCAGCGCGAAGCGGAGGTGCTGCTGTGGATCAGCTATGGCAAGCCCAACCGCGTGATCAGCGAGATTCTGGGTATCAGCCCGCGCACGGTGAACAAGCATCTCGAGCAGGTGTTCGTGAAGCTGGGCGTCGAGACGCGCGCAGCGGCGGCCGCTTTTGCGGTTCGCACGATTGCGTGAATGGCTTTGGTGAAGGGTCCGCTCTCTTCCTTCGCCACGCTGCGGGAAAGGCGCTAGGATAGCTCCATGCTGATCCCAACCCTTTCCCGCAGCGCCTCCTTCGCTATGGTGCTTGCCGCATCGCCCGTGCTGGCGAGCAGTCATGACGTCACGATCACGCGCGATGACTGGGGGATTGCCCATATCGACGGCAAGACCGATGCCGATGCCGTGTTCGGCGCGATCTATGCGCAGGCCGAGGACGATTTTCCGCGCGTCGAGGCGAACCTGCTGACGGCATTGGGGCGACGGGCGGAAGCAGAGGGCGAGGATTTCCTGTGGCAGGATTTGCGACAGCGGCTGTGGATCGATCCTGTGGCGCTGAAGCGGGACTATGCCGCATCGCCTGCGTGGTTGCGCAAGCTGATGGATGCTTGGGCGGCGGGGCTCAACCATTACATCGCTACGCACCCCAACGATCAGCCGAAGGTGCTGAAACGGTTCGAGCCGTGGATGGCATTGTCGTTCACCGAGGGGTCAATTGGTGGAGACATCGAGAAGGCCGCGCTGAAGCCTTTGGCCGCGTTCTATGGTGGCGAGGCCAGTCCGCGGGCGTTGGCGATGGAGACGGTGCGCGACAACGAGCCGCGTGGTTCGAACGGCATCGCCATTGCGCCGAAGCGGACTGCCAATGGTCATGCCATGTTGCTGATCAACCCGCATACCTCGCTGTTCTTCCGCTCCGAACTGGAGATGAAGAGCGCCGAGGGGCTGCATGCCTATGGTGCTTCGACCTGGGGGCAGTTCTTCATCTACCAGGGCTTCAACGACAAGCTCGGCTGGATGCACACGACCAGTGGCGCCGACAATGTCGATGAGTTTGTCGAACAGGTCTCGAAGAAAGGGGGCAAGTGGTTCTACAGGCGCGGAAATGCGCTGAAGCCTTTTGCCGTGAAGCCGGTCACGCTGCGCTATCGCAAGGCCGATGGCAGCATGGGCGAGCGGACTTTCACGACTTATGCCAGCGAACATGGGCCGATCGTGCGGGCGGATTCGCGGGACAAGAGCCCGAACTGGATTGCCCTTTCGCTGATGCACAGGCCGGTGGCGGCGCTGAGCCAATCATGGCTGCGGACCAAGGCGCGCGATCAGGCACAGTTTCTGAAGATCGGCGAATATCAGGCCAATTCCTCGAACAACACGCTCTATGCCGGTGGCGAGGGCAATATCGCGCTGCTGATGCCGCAGTTCGCGCCGCGCCGCGATGCGCGCTTCGATTACCGGCTGCCGGTTGATGGCAGCGATCCGGCGGCGGACTGGAATGGCCTTTATGCATGCGCGCAGCGGCCGGATGTAGTCAATCCGACATCGGGCTGGGTCTACAATTCGAACGATGCACCTTGGCGCGCGGCGGGCGAGGGGACTCTGGACCCGGCAAACTGGCCGGCGACATTCGATCAGGTGGGTGCAAATCCGCGCGGTGACCATGCGCTGGAACTTCTCGGCAAGGCGAAGGGGCTGGATCTCGAGAGCTTGCGTGCGCTGGCTTATGACCCGCACATGCCGCTGTTCGAGGACTTGATACCGGGACTGCCGGCGGTGCAGGCTGGCGATCCGTTGAGCGGGCCGGTGGCGCTGCTCAAGGGCTGGGACCGGCGATGGTCGGCGGGTTCGGAGGCGATGAGCCTCGCCAACTACTGGGGGGATGAATTGGAAGCGGACGTGCGCAGTACTTTGCCGCGCACCGGCAATGTGTTCGATGCGATGCGGGCGACGTCGGGAGCGCAACGGCTTGCTGCGCTTTCGCGGGCCGTCATGAGGATGCAAGCGGACTTTGGCGGGTGGCAGGTCCCGTGGAGCGAGGTCAATCGCTACCAGAGGACTTCATCGGCGATCGTTCAGCCCTTTGCCGACGACAAGCCCAGCCTGCCGGTGGTTTTCTCCTCGGCCCGGTGGGGTTCGCTCGCTTCGTTCGGGGCGAAGCAGTATCCGGGGACGAAGCGCTGGTACGGGACGAGCGGCAACAGCTTTGTTGCCGTGGTGGAATTCGGACCGAAGGTGCGCGCGATGGCGGTTTCTTCGGGCGGTGCTAGCGGGCGCGAGGGTTCGGCGCACTTCAACGATCAGGCCGAACTCTACGCATCTGGGCGGATGCGGCCGGTGTACTTCTACCCCGAAGACCTCGCGGGGCATGTCGAGAAGACCTATCGGCCCTGAAGCAGGGCTTCGGCGCGCGCGAGATCGTCTGGCGTATCGATGTCCAGTGCGAGCGCTTCTTCCAGTGCAATCGCCGGAGCATCGCGCAGCAAGGCTGCCGCGCCGCGATCACCTTCAAGCGCTGCGAGGGCGGGAAACAGTTCGGCGCCGAAGATGGCCGGGACCATGGTGCGACCGGCCACGAGGGTGCCGATACGTACGCCGTCGAACGCATCGATGAGGCGTTCGAAATGGTCTGCGGGCACCAGCGGCATGTCAGCCAAGGCAATCAGGACGGCGTTTGTACCTGAGATTGCGGCAAGGCCGGTGGCGATTGAGCGCGACAGGGGCGCTCCGGGAGGATCGAGCTGGATGCGCTCGAACCCGTCGATGGGCGGCGTTGTCGAGGAGCAGACGAGCACTTTCCGGGTGAAGGCCATTGCGGCAAGGCGCTCACCCGCGTGCAAGGCAAGGGGCTTCCCGGCGAGGTTTGCCGCCAGTTTTCCGCCGCCGAAACGCGACGCGCGTCCTGCGGCGAGCAGGACCAGGGCGATGTCGCTGGCCTTCACTGCGCGGCGTCTGCCAGCGATTCCCCGGTCCAGTAGGTCCAATGTGCCAGCGCGTTGTATTCGGCGACGACCTCGGCAAGCACGGAGATGGCAAGGGTCGCTGGATCGCGGGTTGCGGGGATCAGGCCTATATGGCCGCGCAGTCGCTCAATGCGGTCTTCGGGGACGCCTGCTTCTTGCAGCGCTTGAAGCCGGGCGGCGTGGGTGCGTCTTGAGCCGATGGCACCGTGGTAGAAAGCGGGCAGGGCGAGGGCCTGCGGCAGTAGGTGTTCCTCCCAGTCGCGGCCATGGAACAGGAAGACGATTGCCGACCACGGATCGGACCTGGCGAGCGGCAGTGTTGTACGGGTTGCAATTCGGGTCACGGCAATACCGGCGGCTTCCAGTTCGGCACAGGTTGGCGCTTCAGGGCAAAGTGCGTGAACTTGCGCGCCGAAGGTCTTGGCGAGCTTGGTGAAAGCCGTCAGGTCCTCGCCCTGGCCGAGCGCATGGATGCGCAAGGGCGGCTGGTAGCTCTGGACAAGGGTCTCGCCATTCCAGGCTCTTGAAGACAGCTCAGCCTCGAGCGTGACGGAGTCGCAACCGAGGCGCAGGGTGACCTGCCTTCTGGAGTCGAGCAGCGCCAGCGCGGCCTTGATCGCGGCAGGATCGGGGCGGGGGGTGAACAGCAGGTCGATACCACCGCCGCAGGGCAGGCGGATATCGATGTAGGGCGAGCCGACGCCATAGCGGACGACGTGGCCCCAGCCATCGGCCAGCGTCTCGAGCGCTTCGGCAGCGACCGCGTCCTCGACGCAACCTCCGGAGAACGAGCCGATGCGCCGGCCATCGGCAGCGACTGCCATTTGCGTGCCGACGCCGCGTGACGAACCGCCGATGACGGCTACCAGCGTGACAAGCACGCAATCTATGCCCTCGTCCGCACGGGCGGCAAGGAAGCGCAGGATATCGGGCGGAGTCGTAGCGACCATGGGCCGCGGGCTATACCATCTCCAGCGGCAGGCGGCGATGGCGCTTTCCAGTGAGCGAGTAGATCGCATTGGACAGCGCCGGGATCACCGGCGGCAGGGCCGGTTCGCCGAGGCCGGTGGGCGGGAAGTCGGTTTTCACGAACTCCACCGCGATGGCGCGCGGGGCGGCGTCGATGCGCATCAGCGCGAAGTCGCTGAAGTTCTCGGCGGTGATGGCGCCGTTCTCCTGCACGATCTTCTGGCCGATCAGTGCTTGCCCGATGCCGTCGATCACGCAGCCTTGGGCCTGGTTCATCGCGTTGAGCGGGTTGATGACGTGGGCGCCGATGTCTCCGGCGACCCAGACCTTGTCGATCTGGATTGCACCGTTCTTCATGGAGAGGTCCACGATTTCAGCGAAGTAGCCGAGATGGCTGAAGTAGAAGCCGAAGCCGCGGCCCTTTTCGCGGCCCTTCCATCCGGCGGACTTGCACACAGCGTCGATCACGCCGCGCGCGCGGCCAGTGTGGAACTTGACGCGCTCGCCCGGCACTTCGCGCGGGGCGCCAAGGGTGCGGCGCATGAATTCGGGGAGGTCGAGCCCGGCGGCTTCGGCGACCTCGTCCATGAAGGACTGCCACACGAACGACATCGCATTGGACGTAGGGGCGCGCAGCCAGCCGGTGGCGAGGTTGGTGGCCATGTAGCTGACGCCGAGATCGACATTTGGCACGACCGGGGCAGGGAATTCGCTAGGCGCCATTTGCGCGGCGCGGATCGGCTTGCCGTCGACGCCGAAAGTGACGAAGTGGTCCTTGAGCGCGATCAGCGCGCCATTGGCATCAAGCCCCGCGGTGAAGCGGTGCCAGCCAGCGGGGCGGTAGAAGTCGTGGCGGAAATCGTCGGTGCGGTCGTAGAGCACCTTGACCGGCTTTCCGGGCATCGCCTTGGCGACTTGGCCGGCGATGACCATGTAGTCGTTCATCAGGCGACGGCCGAAGCCACCGCCGATGCGGGTCATGTGGATGGTGAGATCAGCGGGCGCAAGGCCGCAGAGCTTGGCGGTTTCCTCGCGGCCGCCTGCCGGGGCCTGGCTGGGCGCCCAGATCTCGAGCTTGCCGTCGTTGAACAGCGCGGTGCAGTTCTGCGGTTCGAGCGGGGCGTGGGCGAGGAAGGGGTAGTCGTAGTCTGCCTTCACCACCTTGGCCGCAGTGGCTAGTGTGGCATCGGCATCGCCTGCCTTGAACAGGCTGGCCTGCGGGGCGTTGGCGACGATCTTTGCCGCATCGGCTTCGTACTTCGCGGTGGAGAAGCCGGTGACGGCGGCATCGTCCCACTTCACGGCCAGCTTTTCGCGCGCCTTGCTGGCTTTCCACCAGCTGTCGGCGATCACGACCACGGTATCGGACTTGCCTGCAGGTACGAAGCCGCTGTTGACGGCGACGACGCCGACGACGCCGGGGATGGCCTTGACTGCTGCATCATCAAACGAGGCGACGGTGCCGCCGTGGGCGGGGCACTTGACGATCGCGGCGTGGGCCATGCCGGGCAAGCGCGTGTCGATGCCATAGAGAGGCACGCCCTTGACGATCTTCGGCACGTCGACGCCGGGCTTGGACTTGCCGATGATCGTGAAGGTCTTCTCGTTCTTGAGTGTGACCTTGGCGAGATCGGGCGGGGTTTCGGCGGCGGCAAACTTGGCAAGCGAGGCGTAGGTCGCAGTGCTGTCGCTTCCGGCATGTCGCACTACGCCTGCGGCCGTGGTCAGCTCGGACGGATCGATACCCCACTTCTTCGCCGCAGCGGCGACGAGCATGGCGCGGGCGGCGGCGCCGACCTGGCGCATGGGTAGCCAGTTGCGCGGTGTTGCGGTGCTGCCCCCGGCGACCTGCGGGCCATAACGCTTTTCATCGGCATCGGTCTGTTCGATGCGGACCTGTTCCCAAGCGAGGTCCATTTCCTCGGCAATCAGCATCGGCAGCATGACCTTCACGCCCTGACCGATTTCCGGATTCTTGGCGCCGATGGTGACGGTGTTGTCGGCGTTGATGCGGATGAAGGCGTTCAGCTCTTGGCCGGGAGACGCTGCAGTGGCGATCTCCGTCGCGGCGAGAACAATCGAGGCGTCGAGAGTAAGCACGGTGCCGCCGACCAGTGAAGTGGCGATGAAGGAGCGGCGCGAGAGGGCGATCTGGTCGTTCATGCTGCGGTCTCCTCGGTGGGAAGGCCTGCGGCGGTGCGGATCGCGGCGCGGATGCGCATGTAGGTGGCGCAGCGGCAGATGTTGCCGCTCATCCAGCCGTCGATGTCCTCGGGCGTGGGCTTGGGGTTCTGCTTTAGCAGGGCGGTGGCGGACATGATCTGGCCGGCCTGGCAGTAGCCGCACTGCGGCACGTCGAGTGCAATCCACGCTTCCTGCACGCGCTTGCCGAGTTCGTTGAGGCCGACGCCCTCGATCGTGGTGATCGACTTGCCCGCCGCATCGGCGATCGGCGTCTGGCACGAACGTACGGCATCGCCATCGAGGTGGACGGTGCAGGCGCCGCACAGCCCTGCGCCGCACCCGAACTTGGTGCCGGGCATGTCGAGGTCTTCGCGCAGCACCCAGAGCAGCGGCTTGTCGGCTTCGGCTTCTACCACGCGTTTGCGGCCGTTTACGGTGAGGGAAATGCTCATCGTTTGAAATCCCTGGATAATCCGGAAGGACGAAGCGGTTGCACCTGTCGGCACAGGCTTCGGTTAGGCGGGAATCTGGACAGGCATCCGGTGCCGGTCAAGCGCCTTGTTGGGCAAGTGTCCGTTCTGCGGCACTCAGGCAAAGCCGGTCCTTGGTCTTGGGCGCAGGCGGTGTTATGCGCGACTTCACAATGGCCGCGCTTCCCGAGACTTTCGACACGGACCTGCCGTCCGCCCCGCGTCCGGGAACCTATGCGCGTGGCACCGAAACGGTCGATGCGATCATCAAGGCCGCGCTTAGCGTGCTGATCAACGAGGGCGCCGGAGCCTTCACCATCCGGCGCATCGCGGCGGAATGCGGGATGAAGGTGGGCAACGTCAGCTACCACTTCCCCAAGAAGGAACTGCTGATCCAGACGTTGCTGGATGACATCATCGGCAACTACGACAAGCTGCTGGAGCGCACTGTCCGCCAGCCGGGTCTGGATGCCGAGGAGCGGCTTCGGCTGATCGTGGTGATGTGCCTGGATGACATTGCCGGCAAGCGGACGACGCGGCTGTTCACGGAACTCTGGGCACTGGCCAACCACAACGAGTTCGTGGCGGACCGGGTGCGGCTGTTCTACCAGCGCGTGCACGAGATCATCGCCGAATACGTCGCCGAACTGAACCCCGCGCTGAGCAAGCAGGAGGTGCGCGACGTCGCGCTCTACATCAGCGCTTCGATGGAAGGGGCGACGCCTTTCCTGGGTTACGAGAAGCCGTGGGCGACGCGGATGAGCGCTTATACTGCGATTGCGACGCACGCACTGGTATCGCTTGCCAAGTCGATAACTTCGGCAGAGATTGCCGGTCTCGCCGACCGCAGATAGGGCCAAAGTAGCAAGTCCTTTCGCAGACGCAAAAAAGGCGTTGACCGAATCTGGACGAGCGTCAAGTCTTAGCCCCGCGGATTGGCAAAGGGGGCCGAGATGACGCTTGAACGCAAAGTGGCACGGGTTGTTCTGGCATCGGTGCTGGCAGGTTCCATGGCAGGCCTTGCCCCGCTTCCCGCTGTGGCGGAGACAGTCGTACCCGAGGCTGAAGAGCCGGGCGTGATGACGATGGAGCCTCCCAAAGCGAACTGGTTCTATGTGCGCGGTGGCTGGGGCTCGGCCGGGTCGAGCATTTTCGACGCGGGGACCGGCAAGATGGTCGGCATGGTCAACACCAGCCGTGATTCCGATCTGGCGATCGATCCTGCGGGCAAGTTCTATTACGTGGCCGAGACAATCTGGTCGAAGGTCAACCGTGGCACGCGGCAGGATCTCGTTTCGGTCTATGACAGCAAGACGTTGAAGCTGGTCGGTGAGATACCCACGCCCGGACGCCTGATCGTCGGTGGCTTCACGACGAATTTCGTGCTGACCGACGATGGCAAGACCGCTTACGACTACAATTTCGATCCGGCCTCGTCGGTGAACATCATCGACATGGCCAAGCGCAAGTTCGTGCGCGCGGTGGAACTGCCGGGTTGCGCAGGGATGATCCCCAATCCGGGGGTGGGTTTCTCCTCGCTCTGCGCCGATGGCACGATTGCGACGGTGGCGATCAAGGGGGCGACGCAGGACATAACCCGGACCGAACCGTTCTTCGATGCGGCGGCAGACCCGATCTTTTCCAACACCCTTTACGATCGCAAGAAAAAGCAGGTCGTGATGGTCAGCTATACCGGGCTTGTCCGCACGGCTTCGGTCGGTGTGAAGGTTGAGGTGAGCGCGCCATTCTCGCTGCAGGAAGCGGGCGGGATGAAGGCGGCGGACGTCAAGCCGCTTGATATCGCGTGGTATCCCGGCGGAATGCAACCGATCGCTCTGCACCGACCAAGCGGCACGCTGTGGGTGCTGATGCACAAGGGCGAGTACTGGAGCCACAAGGAAGGCGCCGAGGAAATCTGGGGCGTTAACCTGGCGACCAAGAAGCTCATCAAGCGCATTCCAGTGGAGGGCGAGCCCGGCAACATCCAGATCACGCAGGATGATGCCGCGCTGATCATGGTCAATGGCTACAAGGGCAAGGCGCTCATCATCGACTCCAAGACCGGCGAGGTGAAGCACGAGATCGAGAACGCCGGTGGCGGCCTGATCACCGTCGTGGAGCCGATGTGATTCTGGGCGAAGCCATTGGTGTTGCCGGAGCTGCGGCCGGGATCGGCGTCGGCGCTGTGTTTCTGGGCGCGGGCTTGGCGAAGCTGCGCAACCGCCGCGTCTTTCCCGGCGTCGTTGCCAATTACCGCTTGCTGCCGGAAGCGCTGGTCGCGCCGGTGGCAGTGACATTGCCGATTGCGGAAGTTGTTATCGGCTTGGCGCTGTTCGCGGGACTGCGGGTCGCGGCGGTTCCGGCGGGGCTGCTCCTGCTCGCGTTTGCTGCGGCAATGGCGATTAATATCGGGCGGGGACGTTCGCACATCGATTGCGGATGCGGGCGTCCCGAATTGCGCCAGCCTCTGAGCCGTGCCCTGGTGGTGCGCAATCTGGTTCTCGCTGCTTTGCTGCTGCCGCTGTTGATGCCGACTCCACCTGTCGGATCCGCGCTCTGGTTCGTCGCGCTCGCCTTTGGCGTGGCGCTCTATCTTTTGACCCTGCTGGCCAATGCGCTGAGCGCGCTGGCGCAGGGGCCTCTCGCCATGGAAAGGAATTCGCGATGATGACGGCGCTGATCGTGGGGCAGGTCCTGTCGTGGCTGGTGATCATTGCTCTCGTAGTGGCGCTGCTGGCGCTGGCGCGGCAGGTGGGCGTGCTGCACATGCGCGTGGCTCCTGCTGGCGCGCTGCAGACGAGTGGCGGGCCGGCGGTCGGCGGCAAGGCTCCGGCGGTTCCGGCTCATACGCTCGAAGGCAAGGACGTTATCATCGGTGGCCCTGCCAAGAACGTGCCGTTGCGGCTGCTGATGTTCGTCTCGGCGACGTGCCCGCTGTGCAAGGGGCTGATCCCGGCGGCGCGCTCCTTCGCCAAGGACGAGCGGGTGGAACTGACCTTCGTGGGCGACGATGACGCGCAAGTGCAGCGCGGGCTGATCGCCGCGCAGGGGCTGGAGAGCTACCGCTTCATCAACGGGCCGGAAGTGGGGCAGGCGTTCGAGGTGGGCAAGCTTCCTTATGCGGTGCTGCTCGACGCCGATGGGACGATCCTGTCCAAGGGGCTGGTCAACAGCCGCGAGCATCTCGAGAGCCTGGTGGTGGCGCACGAAATGGGGATCGCCACCGTGCAGGACTACATCGGCAAGCTGAAGACTGTCGCTGCCGCCTGACGGCGCGCGCATCAAGGATCATAGGGGGCATTCGATGAAGCGTTTCAATCCCGATGCGATGGGCGAGAAGCTGTTGCGCCGCTTTGCCGGTGGGACGTCGCGGCGCGGCATCCTTGCGCGGATGGGCGCGGCTCTGGTGGCGGCGCCGGTGTTCCCGCTGCTGCCGGTGAGCCGGGCCGAAGCGGCCAAGCCGGATCGGTCGCCCGAGGCCAAGACCGCGTTTGCCCGCAGTGCGCAGACGACCGACCAGACCAAGTGCAACTATTGGCGCTATTGCGCGATCGATGGCGCGCTCTGCACTTGCTGCGGCGGCGGCATCCATACTTGCCCGGCAGGGGCAGAGCCTTCGCCGGTTTCATGGGTAGGATCGTGCATCAATCCCGATGATGGCAAGGCGTACATGATCGCTTACCGCGACTGCTGCGGAAAGCCGGCCTGCGGCCAGTGCAACTGCGACAACACCGACCGCGAGACGCAGCTCTACCTGCCGCAGCTCAACAACAACGTGATCTGGTGCTTCGGCACGAGCAGCATGGAGTACCACTGCTCCACCGCCATGATGATCGGCGCGGCCTGAGGATCTGGCGATGCGCCTGATGGCTCTTGCGGGGATGGCCGTGACGCTGGCGATTGCCGTGCCGGCGCTGTCAGCGGGCGATCCGCGTGGGGAGACCGTGGCGAAGGGCTTGGCGGCGATCGGTGATCCGGAACTCGCCAAGGCGGACTACGTCGAGCATTGCGCCGGGTGTCATGGGGTTCAGGGGCTTTCGGCCCCGGCCAGGCTGCCGGAACTGCGCGGACGGGTCGGCTACATGATGTGCACGGCCGATACGCGAGCCTATCTGCTGCGTCTGCCCAACATCGCCAAGAGCCGGATCAGCGACAACCAGCAACTGGCCGACATGCTGAACTTCATGGTGTTCGGCCTGGGCGGGACGAGCGTCCTGCCGGGGACGAAACCGTTCACGGCGGCCGAGGTTGGTTACGAGCGCCAGTTCGCGCTGACGTCGGCCTCGCTGGTGCGCGAGCGCAAGCGACACGTCGAGACGGCGATCGGCAAGTGCGGCGCGCCTGCCTCGTTCCGAAACTTCTACAGCGGGAACTGATCAGCGCGGGGCGAGGCCTGCTGTCAGGAAGTCGACCAGCTTCATCCCGATGTCTCGTTCTGACAGTTCGCCATCGGGGCGGTGCCAGCGCGAGGGGCCGTTCAACGCGCTGGCCAATGTGAGGGCCGCGAGCTTCGGGTCGCATTGCGCAACCGAACCATCGGCAATGCCTTCGGCAACCAATTCTCGCAGCGTGGCGTCGATGCGGCGTTTGCGCATGCGGATGGACTCGCGCGCGTCCGGGGACAACGCTTCGTTGGCGGTGAGGATGTTGCAGCGGCCGAAGTCGTTCATATTGATCTCGGCGTAGTCGGTGAGGAAGGCGCGGAGGCGGTCAACGCCGCGTCCATGGTGCGCGCGCGCTTCTTCTGCGGCGGCGAGCAACTGGTTCATGCCGATGGTCAGGCATTCGACCAGCACCTGCTCTTTGTTGCCGAGGTAATGGTAGATCGTCGGCTTCGAGACGCCGAGGCTGGCCGCAACATCGTCGAGCGAGGTCTGATGATAGCCGCGCGCGTTGAACATCCGTACGGCTGCTTCGAGCACGGCCATCCGCTTGGCCTCGCGTTCCTCGCTGCGTTCGGCGGGGGTCTTGAAAGGGGATCGTGCGGCCAAGAGCGGTACCCTGCGTGTTCTGCCAGTTGGAAATCGGGCCAAGCCGGCGCTTCTGTCGCGCGCAGGGTAGGGCAATCTTGTAATTGACACCATACCCTGCAGAACAATACTTACTCCAGAGTAGATATTGTTCCGGCTGGTTGGGCTACACGCCGCAGTCGGCTGCGCGAAAGGATGGATTGGCTATGGAAATCAATGGTCTGGCAGCAATCGTTACCGGCGGCGCTTCGGGTCTGGGTGGTGCGACCGCGGCACGACTCGCGCAGTTGGGCGCGAAGGTCGCGATTTTTGACCTCAACGAAGAGCTTGGCCGCGCCCATGCTGCCGCCATTGGCGGTTCGTTCTTCAAGGTTGACGTGACGGACGAAGACGCAGTGGACAATGCCATCCTCGAAGCCGAGGCGATGAACGGCAAGGCGCGCATTCTGGTCAACTGCGCCGGCATCGGACCGCCGGCCAAGGTTATCGGCCGCGATGGCAAGGCGATCCCGCTCAAGGACTTCTCCAAGATCATCCAGATCAACCTGATCGGCACGTTCAACGTGCTGTCGAAGTTTGCGGCGCGCATCTTCGATGCCGAGCAGGTCGGCGAAGAGCGCGGCGTGATCGTCAACACCGCCAGCGTCGCCGCCTTCGAAGGGCAGATCGGGCAGGCAGCCTATTCCGCGTCAAAGGGTGGCGTCGTCGGCATGGCGCTGCCGATTGCGCGCGAGTTTGCCCGCTATGGCATCCGCGTGAACACTATCGCTCCGGGCCTTTTCCTGACGCCGCTGCTTCAGTCGCTGCCGCAGGAAGCGCAGGACTCGCTGGGGCAGCAGGTCCCGTTCCCGAGCCGCCTCGGCAAGCCCGAGGAGTATGCGCGCATGGTCGAGAGCATCGTGACCAATCCGATGGTCAACGCCGAAGTGATCCGCCTCGATGGTGCGATCCGCATGGCGCCGCGCTGAACAAGCAAGATATCAACCGATCCCGCGATTGAGGAGTAGAGTACATGGCAACTGGCATCGGCATGGACGCCGCATTGGAGATCGCGGATCGAGTGGAGCGGTTCGTCCGCGAGGAAATCATCCCCTACGAGAGCGATCCGCGCCGCGACGATCACGGCGCGCCGCTTGACGAGATGGTCATGGAAATGCGCGAGAAGGCGCGGGCTGCAGGCGTTCTGACGCCGCATATCCTGGCCGATGGTCGTCACCTCAACCAGCGCGAGACGGCAGTGGTGCTGATCCGCTCCGGCCTTTCGCCGCTCGGCATGCTGGCCGTGAATACCCAGGCGCCGGACGAGGGCAACATGTACCTGCTCGGCAAAGTCGGCAGCCCCGAACTCAAGGAGCGCTTCCTCAAGCCGCTGGTGTCGGGCGAGGCGCGGTCGGCGTTCTTCATGACCGAACCGGCTGAAGATGGCGGCGCGGGCTCTGACCCGTCGATGATGCAGACCACCTGCCGCAGAGATGGCAACCACTGGGTGATCAACGGGCGCAAGGCCTTCATTACCGGGGCCAAGGGAGCGAAGGTCGGCATCGTCATGGCCAAGGATGAGGAGGGCGGCGCGTGCATGTTCCTCGTCGACCTGCCGGACCCGGCGATCGAAATCGTGCGCGTGCCTAACACCATCGACAGCAACATGCCGGGCGGCCACGCGGTGATCGACATCAAGGATCTTCGCGTGTCGGCAGACCAGATGCTGGGCGAACCGGGCGAGGGCTTCAAGTATGCTCAGGTCCGCCTGTCGCCCGCGCGTCTTTCGCACTGCATGCGCTGGTTGGGTGGCTGCATCCGCGCGCAGGAGATCGCTTCGGACTATGCGAACCGCCGCATGGCCTTCGGCAAGCAGCTGATTGATCATGAGGGCGTCGGCTTCATGCTGGCCGAGAACATGATCGACCTGAAGCAGGCCGAACTGATGATCGACTGGTGCGCGGGCGTGCTCGATACCGGATCGCTCGGCACGGTGGAAAGCTCCATGGCCAAGGTCGCAGTGTCCGAGGCGCTGATGCGTGTGGCCGACAAATGCGTGCAGGTGATGGGCGGAACCGGCGTGACGACCGATACGATCGTCGAGCAGATGTTCCGCGAAGTGCGTGCTTTCCGCATCTATGATGGCCCGACCGAGGTCCACAAGTGGAGCCTCGCCAAGAAGATCCGCCGCGACTGGCGTCATGCCCAGGCTGGGGCCGCGCACTGATGAGCGGTTCGGCGCAGGATGCGAACGCCGGTACGACGCCGGTCCGCGAAGGTTATCGCTTCGATGAAGTCGCGCTTTCGCAGTGGATGGAGGCGAACGTCGAGGGTTTTTCCGGCCCTCTGACGGTCGAGCAGTTCAAGGGCGGGCAGTCTAACCCCACCTACAAGCTCGTGACTCCCGGTCGCGCCTATGTCCTGCGCCGCAAGCCGCCCGGTCCCGTGCTGAAGGGCGCGCATGCCGTCGAACGCGAGGCCAAGGTGCTCTCGGCGCTGGGTTCGGTCGGTTTTCCGGTGGCACATGTCCATGGCCTGTGCACCGATGAAAGGGTCATCGGCAGCTGGTTCTACGTGATGGAAATGGTGGAAGGGCGCATTTTCTGGGATGCGACTTTCCCTGAAGTCTCACGCGAGGAGCGGCCGGCCTATTTCGACGCGATGAATGCAACGATCGCCCAGCTGCACTCGATCGACCACGAGGCTGTCGGGCTGGGCGACTACGGCAAGCCTGGCAACTACTTCGCGCGGCAGGTCGGTCGCTGGTCGAAGCAGTATCTGGAGGACAAACTCGCCGGGCGCGATCCCAACATGGATGCGCTGGTCGAATGGCTGCCGACAGCCATTCCCGAAGGCGACGAGACCAGCGTGGTTCACGGCGACTTCCGTTGCGACAACATGATCTTCCACCCGACCGAGCCGCGCGTGATTGCCGTGCTCGACTGGGAGCTTTCGACGCTGGGGCATCCGCTGGCAGACTTTGCCTATCACGCGATGATGTATCACATGCCGCCCAGCATCGTTGCCGGACTGGAAGGTGCCGACCTTGCAGCGCTCAATATTCCGGGCGAGGCGGAGTACGTGGCCGCCTACTGCCGGAGGACCCGGCGCGATGCGATACCGTCATGGGATTTCTACATGGCGTTCAACTTCTTCCGGCTGGCTGCGATCTTCCATGGGATCAAGGGGCGATACCTGAGGGGCACCGCGGCTTCGGCCCATGCCAAGGATCGCGCCGAAGCTTTTCCGGTGCTGGCGCGACTGGCGCGTGAGGCGATGGCGCGCTGCATCTGAGGCTGATTGGCGCGGAATTGGTTCGATCTGAAGGTTAACGCGCGTCAATTCGCAGTGCGGTGATGTTGCCTCGTGCGGACCTCATCTCTTGCCATCAGACGGACAGGCGCAAGGCCCTGTCGCCAGGCGAATCGCAGGCGACAGGCGGGGCCGCAAAAACGGGCGCAAGCGGCAGCGGACATGGCTTGCGAGGCTTTCGCCAATGCGGACGCAATTTGTGATCTGCATCACATTCCATGAGGCTTGTTGCAACGCGGCACGGTGCTGGCGCTAACATACAGTTTGGTAAGTAGGAATCCGCATCGCGCCCGCCGCCACGACGTTTTCGGCCGCGCAGCTTGCTCATAAGCGGTGTAATCTTCCCTTTGAGCGTGCGCGTTCTTCGTTACCTAGCGGCATTAATGTCGGATCGGTGCACATCGCCCGGCCACGGAAAAAGGCGTCGCCAATGCAGGTTGCAGCAAAGCCGCTCGCAGAAGTGTTCGAAACCCTCGCCGATGCGCTCGTCGATCTCGACCAGCACGGCGAAGCCATGGCAGCGCTGCATTTGGCGATGGCCGTCGATTGCCTGAAACAGTGCATTGCCGAACCAGAGACTCAGGTTTCCAAGGCCACCCGTCGCGCACCGAAGTTGACGCTGGTCGTCACCTAAGCCTGATCCCAGCAGTCCGAAAAAGCTCCCGCGCAATTCGTCCGGCGTTTCGCGCTGTCTGGCGCAAACGAAATTGTCTATTGAATAAATAGACTTTAGCGCCTTGGCCACGGCAGGGCGTTTGTGCGCCTCGCTCGTGGCTCCCACCTCGATGCTGAAAGGAAAGCTTGGAGGCGGAACAGACGAAGTTTAATGTCTATTGAATTAGTTGAGTATAGATACCGTGCAACGGCGACGCGAATCGCCGGAAACCGCGCAGGGGGCTTTGCGACATGGAAGCATCATCGACATTGCACCGGCGCGCCAACAGGATCGAACGGGCGATGACCGAACCCACCAAAACGCCTTCGGGCACCGGGGCTGGCAATCAGGGAGAGTCCGAGCGCCATCTCGAAGAAAGCATCGCAAGCGTGCGCGAGGCCCTGACCGGCCTGCGCTACGGCTCGGTGCAACTGACCGTCCACGAAGGACGTGTCGTTCAGATCGACGTGACCGAGAAGCGACGGCTCAAGCCGAACTGATCGTTCCACGCACAGATTCCGCAAAAAAACAGAACTACCGCTCCGCTGACCGGACCACCGGAAGCATCGTTCGGGAACACATGAGGTCCTACGATGAATTTCCGCGTCCTTCTCGCGGGTGGCGTTGCGCCGCTCGCCCTGGCTTCGCATGGCGTCTGCGCTGCCGAAGCGCCTGCCACTTCCACCACTGCCGCAGTGCCCGCACCAGAGGATGCACAGACGAGTTCGGCTGGCACCGGCGCCAATGACAGCGGCGAGATCGTTGTTACGGCGCGCCGCCGCCAGGAGACTGCCCAGGATGTGCCGCTGGCCATTTCGGTCGTTGGCGGTGAGCATATCGACAACACCGGCGCGTTCAACGTCGGCCGCCTGCAGCAGTTGACGCCGACGCTGCAGTTCTACTCGTCGAACCCGCGCAATACCGCCGTCAACATTCGCGGCCTCGGCGCTCCGTTCGGCCTCACCAACGATGGCATCGAGCAGGGCGTCGGCATTTATGTCGATGATGTCTACAATGCCCGCGTTGCGTCGGCCACGTTCGACTTCCTTGACGTGAAGCAGATCGAAGTCCTGCGCGGGCCGCAGGGCACGCTCTATGGCAAGAACACCACGGCGGGTGCGATCAATATCACGACCAACCAGCCGACCTTCGATTTCGAAGGCAAGGCCGAGGTGAGCGTCGGCAACCTGAACTTCGTGCAGGCCAAGGCTGCCGTGTCCGGTCCGATCACCGATACGCTGGCCGCGCGCTTTGCCGTGTCGTCGACCAACCGCCGCGGTACCATTTACAACGTGACGTCCAAGCAGTGGATTCAGGGCCAGGACAACGTCGGCCTGCGCGGCCAACTGCTGTTCAAGCCGAGCGAGACGTTCAGCATCACGCTGGCCGCTGATTACAGCGAACAGGACGCGGCCTGCTGCGGTTCCGTCTACGTCCGCACCGGCACGACCCAGCGCGCGACCAATCGCCAGTTTGCGGCACTTGCTGCGGCGCAGGGCTACACCGTGCCGAGCACCAATCCCTACGACCGACTGACCGATCTCGATGCCACGCTGCAGGCCGGCAACAAGATCGGCGGCGTCTCGCTCAAGGCCAAGTGGGACATCGGGCCGGGCACGCTGACCTCGGTCACGGCATGGCGTTTCTGGGACTGGAAGCCGCAGAACGATCGCGACTTTACCGGGCTGCCGATCGTGACGAAGTCGCAGAATCCGTCGCAGCAGGACCAGTACACGCAGGAACTGCGCTACAACTACAGCGCCGATCGCTTCGACTTCGTGCTGGGTGCGTTCGGTTTCTACCAGCGCATCGACACGCAGGGCACCGAGCAGCATGGTCGCGCCTCGACCAAGTGGAACCTTGCGCCGAGCAATGCCCTTTACAACTCCAACGTGCTCAACGGGCTGACTGCGCTCAACACGCAGTACCTCAAGAATACCAGCGTTGCAGTCTATGGGCAGGCCAGCTGGAAGGTAACGCCTGAGCTGACGCTGCAGCCGGGCATCCGGGTGAACTACGACAAGAAGGACGGCTTTTATCAGCGGCGGGTATTCGACGCGGCAGGAAACGAGATCCTGATCGGTGGACCGAGCAGCGCGACGAAGACCGCGCAGCTGGGCATCTTCACGCCACAGACCATCTCGCCCAAGTTCAGCGACTGGAACTTCAGCTACGACTTTACCGCGAGCTACAAGGTTGCGCCGG
Source organism: Novosphingobium sp. (assembly GCA_046290865.1). Taxonomy (GTDB): domain Bacteria; phylum Pseudomonadota; class Alphaproteobacteria; order Sphingomonadales; family Sphingomonadaceae; genus Novosphingobium. Next base: position 20,141 of record JBKBUD010000024.1, read on the forward strand.
GCATCCTGTTCTATGCGACTTACGCCAAGACCTTCAAATCGGGCGGCATCAACCAGAACGGTGTGCCGACCGATGCTGCGAACAACCCGATCCTTGGTGCGGCAACGGTCAAGCCGGAATCGGTCCATCACTATGAAGCCGGTATCAAGACAGAGTTCTGGGATCGCCGCGCGATCTTCAACCTCTCGGCCTTCCGCACCGACATCAAGGACTACCAGGCCAACGTGAACAATGGCCAGTTCGGCGTGCTGCGCGGCTATCTGGCCAATGCCGGGGCCGTGCGCTCGCAAGGCATCGAGGCTGATTTCTCGGTCCGTCCGAGCGAGCGCTTCAATGCTTATGTCAACGGAGCCTACACCGACGCGACCTACCGCAAGTTCGTCGATGCACCGTGCCCGCCGGAGCTTTCGGGCGGCACGAGCAGCCCGGCCAATTGCGACATCTCCGGCCAGCGTCTGCCGGGCGTGTCCAAGTGGTCGCTGTCGTTCGGGTTCGAGGCCAACGCGCCGGTCACGTTCCTCAAGCAGGATGGGCAGGTCTATTTCGGCTATGACGGGAGCTACCGCTCGAACTTCTCGTCCAACCCCACGCCTTCGATCTACACCTGGGTCGATGGCTACTCGCTGTCGAACTTCCGCGCCGGTTTCCGTACCAATGATGGCTTCGACGTCTATGGCTGGGTGCGCAATGCCTTCGACCAGAACTACATCGACCAGCTGTTTGTCGGCCCTGGCAATACCGGCCTGATCGCGGGGCTCCCCGGCGATCCGCGCACTTGGGGCTTTACCGTTCGCAAGAGCTTTTGAGCGAAATCATCCACCCGCAGCGCATGCGGCACTCAAGGGCCGGTGGAGCGATCCACCGGCCCCTTCTTTTGCGGATCAGTTGTTTCCGCCGATGAAATCGCCCAGTTCGCCCAAGATCGAGCCTTCACCGCGATTCTGGCCACCGCGTGAACCGGCAGCGGCGAGCATTCGTCCGGCGAGGCGGGAGAAGGGCAGAGACTGGATCCAGACCTTGCCGGGACCGCGCAGGCGGGCGAAGAACAGGCCTTCACCGCCGAACAGCACAGACTTCACGCCGCCTGCGGTGACGAGGTCGAAATCAATGCCGGGCGTGTAGGCGGCAAGGCAGCCGGTATCGACGTGGAGTTCCTCGCCAGGGCGCAGTTCCTTTTCGACCAGCGTGCCGCCCATCTGGACGAAGACCCAGCCGTCGCCATCGAGCTTCTGCATGATGAAGCCTTCGCCGCCGAACAGGCCGGTCATCACGCGGCGCTGGAAGGCGACGCCGATGGAAACTCCGCGCGCGGCCGCGAGAAAGCTGTCCTTCTGGCAGATCAGCGTGCCGCCGACGTCAGAGAGCTTGATCGGCAGGATCGCGCCCGGGGTGGGCGAGGCAAAGGCCACGCGGGCCTTGCCGTGGCCGTTGTGGGTGAAGACCGTGGTGAACAGGCTTTCACCGGTGACCAGCCGCTTCCCGGCGCCGAGCAGCTTGCCCATGAAGCCGCCCTGCTGATCGGCACTGCCATCGCCGAACACGGTGGTCATGCCGACCGAGCCGTCCTTCCACACCAGCGCGCCGGCTTCGGCGACGGCACTTTCGCCCGGATCGAGTTCGATTTCGAGGAACTGGAGTTCCTGCCCCTTGATCTCGAAATCGATGTCGTCGGCAATGCTCGCGCTGCGATGATGGGCCCACGGACTGTTGGACATTCAAGTCTCCCAAGGATTGCAATGGCGCAGATGTAGCAATCACCCGCGCCGATGCGAGAGGGCATATCATGTCTTCGTCGGCGCTGTTATGACGCTCGTCGGATCGAGGGGAATTTTGACTTATGACGACGCTGCGGCCCGAACGGTATTCTGCACTTGCGATCATCCTCCACTGGGCGATTGCCCTGTTGTTGCTGTTCCAGATCGGCCTTGGCTGGGCGCTCGAGGATCTGCCGAAGGGGGCGGTGCAGTTTGCCGGGTACCAGTTCCACAAGTCGGTCGGCATCACGATCCTGCTGCTGAGCGTTGCACGACTGGCAGTGCGCATGTTCAAGGCGCGGCCTGCGCCGGTGCCGGACGGCAAGACCCAGATGCTGCTGGCCTCCGTCGTGCACGTGCTGCTTTATGCGGTGATGATCGTCGGGCCGCTGACCGGGTGGATCATCGTTTCCACCGCCAAGGTTCGGCTGCAGACCATGCTGTTCGGCAAGGTGCCCTGGCCTGATCTGCCGGTAGGGCAAGGCCTGCATGAACCGGCAGAAGTCTTGCACGGAGCGCTGGGCACTGTCGGAATCGCGCTGATCGCCCTGCATGTTGCAGGCGCGCTGTATCACCATTTCAAGCGCGAGGACGTGATCGGGCGGATGCTGCCGGGTGTAGTCCGTTCGCGCAGTGCCATCGGGATTGCCGGACTTGTGGCGATTGCACTCGGGGCGGGCGCACTGGTGTGCGGGCTGTTTCTGTCGTTCCCGGCCAGCAAGACTCCGGCCGCAGCGCCGAGCGATCCTGCTTCAGCAGTTGCGACAGACCTGGCCAGCGAAGAGCCTGCAGAAGCGGCGACGTCGGAACCGGCGGTGGCGGAGTCTGAAGTTGCCAGCATCGCCAAGGCAAGCGCGTGGAAGCTGGAGAAGGGAGGGAGACTGGGCTTCTCGGCAGAGTACAGCGGCGAGACTATCAACGGATCGTTCTCGCGCTGGGACGCCACGATCGTGTTTGATCCTGCGGACCTGCCAGGCTCGTCGATCCGCGCGACGATCGACCTCGCTTCGGTGAGCAGTGGCGACAGCCAGCGAGACGACATGCTGCGCAGTGACAGCTTCTTCGGCGTCGCTTCGCATCCCTCGGCGCAGTTTGTTTCGAGCAGTATCCGCGAGGCGGGTGCGGGGCGTTACGTCGCCAATGGCATGTTGTCGCTGCATGGCCAGCGCAAGCCTCTGACATTGCGCTTCGCGCTCAAGATCGAGGGCGACCGTGCGACCGCGTCAGGCGCTGCGACCCTGCAGCGCCTTGCATTCGGTGTCGGCGAAGCGGAATGGTCGGCAACCGATCAGCTGAAGGACTCCGTGGCTGTCGACTTCAACCTGAAGGCAGTGAGGAGGGCTCCTTGATCGCCCCGCTGTGGCGCATGCCTGCGAAGAAGAATTCAGAATAGGCCCGCGCCCACTCTTGGTTCGCGCTTTCATCGAGGGCTTCTGAAGGATTTTCGAGGCGGGCATGCCCGAGGAGTCCTTCGAGCCAGAACCGCGCGACAAGCCCAGGGTCTGCAATCTCGATGTTCTGCTGTTGCGCTGCTTCGCCGATTTCCTCGGTGATGCTTGACAAGGCTTCGACGTACATGGCCTGGCGATAGTTCATCTCGCCATTGCCGAATTCCTGGTCGCACCAGTCGACAAGGCGCTCCATCATCCGGCCCTCGGGCGAGTGGAGAACGTGCATGATCGCCGCAGCACGAACGCAGAAAGATTCGATCATGGGCAGGCCTTCGCCCAGTTTCATGATCCTGAGGCTGCGCTCTACCGTTTTCTGTGCAAGCAGCGCTTCCAGAAATTCGCGCTTTCCGGCGAAGCGGGTGTAGATCGTCGCCTTGCCGATGCGGGCATGGCGTGCGACGCGATCAAAGGTGAAGGCTTCGAAGCCGTGGTCCCTCAGGACTTCCCATCCGGCTTCGAGAATGCGCGCGGGAAGCCTCTGGGCCTCCTCAAGCGAAGGGCGGCCGCGCTTGGCGGTCGCCCCACAATGGCCACCATCGGCCGAAGGAGCACTGCACGAAAGATCAGTGGACGGTAGGTTGCTGTCCTGCGATGGCGAATTCGGCTTCGTCATGCGGGCGATCCCGCTCGCACAGGCGCTCGGCCATAGCCTCGGCAATCCGGTTGTGAACCGGGCAGGACATCTCGAGTCCTTCGCGATAGGCCTGCCAGAAGCGGAGGCCCGCATCGGTAATCCAGCGCATCTTTCCCACCTTCTCGCCTTTGCGGCGTTTTGTGGGTGTAGAGTGCCTCAGCCACGGCTGGAGTCAATATACTATAAAATGGGCGATTTCGTCTCATTTAATAGGTCCTGACCCGGTTGTCCCGGCGCTCCATCCGAGGCCAAGTGCCTTTTCCACCGCGATAAATCCGCTCGTCAGCTCGGCTCTGGAAGAGGCGGAGGCCATGGCCAGCTGCAAGGCCTGTCGTTCGGCGGTGAGGCGATCCGGCTTGCCGATGGTGCCGGCCGCAAACCTTTGCTGCTGCAGATCGACGTTCTTGCGGGCGCGATCCTCGGCATCGAGCGACTTGCCGAAGGCAACGCGTTGCGCGCCGAAGCGCGAGAGCGAGGCCTCGGCATCTTGCAGCGCGGCGAGCACGGTGCGGCGATAACTGGCCTCGGCTTCAGCATAGGCACCCTTGGCCGCTTCGACCTGCCGATTTGCACGGCCGCCGTCGAACAGGTTCCACTTGATCTGGGGAAGGGCGATGCCGACGATGTTTGCAGGGTCGAAGATGTCGCCGATGTTCTGGCCGCCAAGGCCGAGCAAGCCGAGGAAGGAGATCTTCGGGAACTTGTCCGCGATCTTCACGCCCACATCGGCGTTGGCCGCGGCAAGCTGACGCTCGGCCATGCGGATGTCGGGGCGGCTGCGCAGGAGCGTGGCAGGATCGCCGATCGCGACTTCGGCGGGCGGTAGAGGCACGGGGGCGGGCGTGGCGAGCAGGCTATCGAGCGTGCCTGGTTCCTTGCCGGTCAGCACGGCGATCTGGTCCATCAGCACCGCGATTTCCGCGCGGGACTTGGCTGCGTCAGCCTCGCTGGCGAAGGCTTGCGCCTCGGCGGTATTCACCGGCTGCTGCGGGATCGAGCCTGCGGCAAAGCGTTGACGGGCAAGAGATACCAGTTCGCGGTCGATCCCGACCTGTCGGTCCTGCAAGCCGAGCATGGCCTGACGCGCACGCAGGCCCACATAGGCGCGGGCGATCTCGGCCGAGAGAGTGACACGGGCGTCGGCGGCGCCAGCCTCGGCGGCTTCGGCACGTGCGGAGGCAGCCTCGATCTTGCGACGGGTGCCGCCGAAGAGGTCGATCTCCCACGAGGCGTCAAAACCGAGATTGTAGGCGTTGATCTCGTCGCGCCCGCCACCGTTGCCGGCGATGTTGCCGGGCACGTTGAGGTAGGGCGCGGCGAAAGAGGTATTGATCGTGGGCAGCGCGGCAGTGCGGTTGGCGGCGAGAGCGGCGCGCGACTGGGCTATGCGTGCATTGGCAGCGGCGATGCCGGGGCTGTCAGCGAGCGCGGCGTCGACCAGCTGGTTCAGCACCGGATCGCCGAGGCTTTCCCACCAGCGGGCGGCAGGAGCGGTAGCCACAACCCCTTCGCCGGCGCGGACGAAGCTGCCGCGCGCAGCGGCTTGTGGCGCAGTTTCCGGAGCACCCGTGTAGTCGGGACCGACGGTGGCACAGCCGGCGAGCAGCGCGGCGAGCAGGGCGGCGCTGCCAAGGCGGCGGATGGGGAGCGAGGCAGTCATCAGTGTGCGGCCTTTGCGTGGTAGCCCTTGGGAAGCGGGCGCAGAAGGAGAACGAGCGGCGCGACGATCAGAATGCCGATGGTCAGTGCCATGAAGTCGTCATTGAAGGCCATGACCATCGCGTCGCGCAGGATCATGCCGTCGAGCGAACGGAAGGCTGCGGCCAGGCCGTCAGGCCCGCCGCCATAAGTCATGGCTTGCTGGCTTACCCAGTCCTGCACGTTGAGGTCATTGGCCCCGAGCGCGCTGTGCAGGGTCCAGCGATGGAATTCCCAGCGCTGGTCCTGCAAGGTGGCAAGAGCCGCAAGTCCGACAGACCCGCCTAGGTTTCGTCCGGCATTGAACAGACCCGCCGCATCGCCGGCATCCTCTCGCGAGACCGAGCTGATCGCGGCCTGGTTGAGGAACATCATGCAGAACACGGTGCCAAGACCGCGCAGGAGCTGCGTCTCGACGAAATCGCTACCGCGCGACTGGGCCGTGAGCGTGACGTCGAGGTAGCAGGACAGTGCAAGCAGCATGACCCCGGTGCCGACGATCAGGCGCAAGTCCACGCGCGAGATCAGGATCGGGAACAGCGGCATCATCATCATTGCCGGAATGCCGGAAATGAAGACGATCTGCCCGGCCTGCATCGCGTTGTAGTTTGCAATCGCGGCGAGGAACTGGGGAATGACGTAGGCAGTGCCGAACATCACTGCGCCGAGCACGAAGGCAAGGACGAATACTGCGGCAAAGGAGCGCTGACGCAGCAGCGCGAGCTTGATCACCGGGCGCCTGGCCTTGAACTGGCCGATCCCGATGAAGATGAAGCCGAGTAGCGTCACCGCACTCAATTTCCAGATCAGCGCGGATTCGAACCACTGCTCGCGATGGCCTTCCTCGAGCACCACGGTGATGCCGCCAAGGCCGAGTACGAGGCCGATCACGCCGAACCAGTCGGCATTGACCAGTTCGCCCAGCTGCATCTTGCCCTTGGGCAGGCCGACCAGCAGCAGGGTGATCAGGATCAGGCTGATCGGAACGTTGACGAAGAAGGCATAGTGCCAGCTGAAGTTCTCGGTCAGCCAGCCGCCGACCAAAGGACCGAGCACCGGGCCCATGATCACGGTCAGGCCGAACAGGGCCGTGCCTACCGGTTGCTGATTGGGCGGCAGGCGCGTGGCGATGATGGTGAGCGCCGTCGGGATCATCGCGCCAGCCGTAAAGCCCTGGCCGACGCGGCCGAGGATCATCATCGTCAGCGATGACGACAGGCCGCACATGACCGAAAAGCCGGTGAACAGGATCGCTGCGATCAAGAGGAAGCGGCGCAGGCCGAACACGCGTTCGAGCCAGCCGGTGAGCGGGATGATGATGATCTCGGCCACGAGATAGGCCGTGGCGATCCAAGTGCCTTCGCTCGAGGATGCGCCGATTTCGCCCTGGATCGTCGGCAGCGAGGCGTTGACGATCGAGATGTCGAGCGTCGCCATCAAGGAGCCGATCGCTCCGGCGGCGACGCCGAGCCACGCCGAAACGTCGGCCTTGGCTGCAACTGCAGGTGGGGGCGGGGTCACGTCGTCCATGGTTGCCGACTGGCTCACTTGGCCGAGACCCGATCCTGTTCGTTGCGGATCGCATCGATTGCCGACTTGGCCGAGCGGGTGTCGACTTCGACCGAAAGCGACAGGCCGGGGACGAGGACCTTGCGCGATTCAGGACCGGCGTTGATGCGGATGCGCACGGGCACGCGCTGCACGATCTTGGTAAAGTTGCCGGTCGCGTTCTGCGGCGGGATCAGCGAGAAGTTGGCGCCTGTGCCCGGGGTGATGCTCTCGACCGTGCCGTGGAAATCGACATCGGGCAGCGCGTCGACGTGGACCGTCACCGGCTGGCCGGGACGCATCAGGCCGATCTGGGTTTCCTTGAAGTTGGCCTCGACATAGATCGCCTCGGTCGGGACGATGGTCATCAGGCGCTGGCCGGGCTGAACGAACTGGCCGATGCGCACCGTGGAATTGCCGACCTTGCCGCCGATGGGGGCAACGATGCGGGTGGTTGCCAGATCGGTGCTGGCGGCATCGCGCTGTGCCTGCGCGGCCTTGATCTGCGCGGTGCTTTGGCCGGCTTGGGCGCGGGCGCTGGTGACACGGTCGGTCGCTGCAGCGAGACCGGCCTGCTTGGCCGAAACGTCGGCGGCGGCCTTGTCGCGGTTGGCAACGAGTTGGTCGAAGGCCTGACGCGGTTCGGCACCGCTGGCGACCAGCGGACGCATGCGGGCGACTTCGCCGTTGAGGTAGGCAAGGTCGCGTTGCGATGCCTGCAGGGCCGCGCGGGCCTGTCCGACTGCGGACTGCGCCTCCTGGATGGCGGCGGCAGCTGCGGCTTCCGTCGCACGGGCGACATCGACCTGCGCGGTACTCTGCGCAAGGCGCGTGGTGTAATCGGTGGGATCGATCTGGACGAGGAGCGTGCCCTGCTCGACGCCTTGGTTATCGGCGACTGCAACACGGCGGACATATCCACCCAGCTTGGAACTTATCGTGACGCCATCGGCTTTCACATAAGCGTCTTCGGTATCCTGCATGTAGCGGCCGACGGTCTCGTAATCGTAGAGCGCGTAAGCTCCGTAGAGCGCGCCTGCCGCCAAGGCACCGAGCGCGATCCGCCCTACGGTCTTCTTGCGACCGTCGTTGTCGGCGGGGGCGGCAGCTGTGTTCGGGTCGGTCGAGGCGGCCATCTGAAATCCATCCGGAGATAATTGAACGAAATCGTTCCGTTGCGAATTGCCACTTGGTTCAACCGCGCTACGATTTCAAGTGCGGAAATTGCGGCACATTGTGCAAAAAGTGCATCAAGGTCCGGCAACGCCTCCAAAACCCATGCGTTCCGGGGTGTCCGCAGCACCTGTCCTTTAGGTCAGAGATTTCAATGAGATCTCGAAAGTGCCATCAAACAATCGCCATTAATCGAGGCAATCAATCAAACAGGGCGAATTTGCTCATTGGAAATTGCCGGGGCCATGCACTACCTCCAGCCTCGTATCCCGGTTCACCAATCCACAACGAGAAGGATTTGAGTCTATGTCGATCGTCGGAACCAAGCTGAAGCCGTTCCAGGCAACCGCTTTCCACCAGGGCAAGTTCGTCGACGTGAGCGATGCTGACGTCGTGGGCAAGTGGGGCGTGTTCTTCTTCTATCCCGCCGACTTCACCTTCGTCTGCCCGACCGAGCTCGAAGACCTCGCCGACATCTATGGCGAACTCCAGGGCCTCGGCGTCGAAGTCTACTCGGTCTCGACCGACACGCACTTCAGCCACAAGGCGTGGCACGAAACCTCGCCGGCCGTCGGCAAGATCAACTACTACATGCTGGGCGACCAGAACCACGTGATCTCGAACAACTTCGGCATCCTGCGCGAAGGCGTCGGCCTGGCTGACCGTGGCACCTTCGTGACCGATCCGGACGGCACCATCCAGCTGGTCGAGATCACCCCCGAGGGCGTGGGCCGCAACGCTGCGGAACTGCTGCGCAAGATCAAGGCTGCCAAGTACTGGCGCGAGAACCCCGGCCAGGTCTGCCCGGCCAAGTGGGAAGAAGGCGCAGCTACGCTGGCTCCGTCGATCGACCTCGTCGGCAAGATCTGATTGTTCTGGCGGGGCGTTCACCGCGTGGGGTTGAACGTCCTGCCCTGACTGCCGGACGGGCCGTGCCGCTGACGGGCGGCCCGCCGGTTCCACGATTTCGATCCCATCCAGATTGATCCCCGTGCGCCGACCATGCGGTGACGCGCGAGTCCTGTTGTCCAAAGGAAATGCACCATGCCCGTTCTCGATGCCGCCACTACTGCCCAGCTCAAGGCCTATCTGGCCAACCTGCGCCGGCCGATCGAACTGGTCGCCACCCTGGACGATAGCGCCAAGTCTGCGGAACTTCGCAGCCTCGTCGAAGAGGTCGCCGCGCAGTCCGACAAGGTGACCGCTCGCTTTGACGGCACCGACGAACGCGCGCCGAGCTTTGCCATCCGTGCCGACGAGGGCCGCGCAGAGGCCGTGTTTGCCGGCTTGCCGATGGGCCATGAGTTTACCTCGCTGATCCTCGCACTGCTCCATGTCGGTGGGCACCCGCCGAAGGAAGACGCGGACCTGCTTGATCAGGTGCGCGGTCTCGAAGGGCCGCTGCACTTCGAGACGTTCTTCTCGCTGACCTGCCAGAACTGCCCGGACGTTGTGCAGGCGCTCAACATCATGGCTGCGCTGAACCCCAACGTGACGCACGTCGCCATCGATGGCGCGCTATTCAAGGACGAGGTCGAACGCCGCCAGATCATGGCTGTGCCGACCGTGTTCCTCAACGGCCAGCCATTCGGTTCGGGCCGCATGGACCTGGCGCAAATCGTCGCCAAGCTCGACACTAACGCTTCGGCTCGGGCGGCCGAGAAGATTGCCGCAAAGGAGCCGTTCGACGTGCTTGTCGTCGGCGGTGGTCCGGCCGGCGCTGCGGCTGCGATCTATGCCGCGCGCAAGGGCATCCGCACCGGCGTGGTGGCGGAGCGTTTCGGTGGGCAGGTGCTCGACACCATGGGCATCGAGAACTTCATCTCGGTCCAGCACACCGAAGGGCCGAAGCTCGCCGCGCAGCTGGAGAGCCATGTCAAGGAATATGAAGTCGACGTGATGAACCTGCAGAAGGCGACGGCGCTCATTCCTGCAGGCGAGGGTGGCCTGCACGAGGTGCAGCTCGAGAATGGCGCAAGCCTCAAGGCGAAGACGCTGATCCTCTCGACCGGCGCGCGCTGGCGGCAGATGGGTGTCCCCGGCGAGGACGAATATCGCAACAAGGGCGTGGCCTATTGCCCGCACTGCGACGGCCCGCTGTTCAAGGGCAAGCGCACCGCGGTGATCGGCGGCGGCAACTCCGGCGTCGAAGCGGCAATCGACCTTGCCGGGATCGTGGCGCACGTGACGCTGATCGAGTTCGACAGCCAGCTGCGCGCCGATGCGGTGCTGCAGGCCAAGCTGCGTTCGCTGCCCAACGTCACGATCGTGACCTCTGCGCTGACCACGGAAGTTCTGGGCGATGGCGCGAAGGTAACGGGTCTCGTCTACAAGGACCGTACGAGCGAGGAGCTGCACACGGTCGAACTCGAAGGCATATTCGTGCAGATCGGACTTGTCCCCAATACGGAATGGATAAAGGGCGCGATCGATCTTTCGGCGCGGGGCGAGATCGAGGTCGACGCGCGTGGCGCGACCAGCGTTCCGGGGATTTTCGCGGCCGGTGACGCGACGACCGTCCCCTACAAGCAGATCATCATTGCCATGGGCGAAGGTTCCAAAGCTGCGCTTTCTTCCTTCGACTATCTGATCCGACAGG